>DASVSV010000084.1:0-7691 GCA_036387915.1 Thermoanaerobaculia bacterium | reverse complement strand
ACCCGCCCAGGCCCCTCGACTCACGCTCGGGATGACAGTTGGGGTTACGCGGTGCGTTTCACGCGCGCGGCAGCGCGGAGCTGCCCGCTTGCTCCGTCATCCTCCGATCAACCGCAGCCGCACAAACAGCGCCCTGCCCTGCGGGTCTTCGTCGTAGAACGGGTCGAGCGCTTCCGGCGTCGAGTGCGTGGTCCAGTTCGCGCCGATGCCGATGCGCACCGGCGGGCGGAGCCAGAAGTCGAAGGTGTAGCCGACCAGCAGCGAGTCGATGCGGAACGTCGGGATGACCGGCGGCACGACCGGACGGATCGGCGAGTGGGTGTGCGGAAAGAGCTCGTCCTTCTCCACACGCTCCATCCGGGTCGAGATCCAGTGACGCTCGCCGAGGTGCAGGAGCGCCTCGCCGAGATACGAGTCGAGATGCTGGTCGTACCACTTCTTGTGATTGATGCCGTAGACCAGCGACGTCGACAGATGTCCGCGCGAGAACGGCTGCTCGTATGCGATGGACGCCGTGGTCCGCGCCACGTCGCCCGGCTCGAGCGCTTCCGGCTTTTTCAACTCGCCGTACGAAACCTGCGCGACGAGATTCTGCGTCGGCGCCCAGCTGAGGCGCGTCGACCAGGAGTCGATCGGTCCAAGGTCGATGTTCCAGCGCGCTTCGTCCGGCTCGGCGCCGTGAAAGCCGCTCACCTCGAGCGCCAGCGGACCGCGGCGGTAGCCGGTGGTGACGACCGTCGAGGCGATGTGCGTCGAGTCCTGATTGTGATGACTGAGCACCGCCTGCGGGATCTCCGCGGCCGAGGGCCGATGCGGGAACGCGACCGGCCCGAGCGCGGCGTCGCCGTGCGGCGCGAGGTAGACGTAGCCGATGCCGCCGCCGATCGGACGCGCGTACTCGACCGCCAGCTCCATGAAGAAATCGTGGGGATGCTGCCCGTCGATGATGGCCCGCCCGTTGGCGGTCTCACCGGTCTGAAAGAGCAGCGGATAGCGCTGGTCGCGGATCGTGGCCGGCTCGGCGCTGAGCATCGTGCGGAGCATCACCGCCCCGCCCCACATCGGCTTCGTGGCCGAGGCCATGACCCAGTTGGTCGAGAACTGCTCGTCGCCGCCTCGAGGCCCGCTCTGCTGCATGTCCACGCCGAATGCGACGCCATGCACCATCATGTGCCACGACCCGGCGGAGAACATGCGCATCTCCATCGGCGCACCGGCAGGCATCATCGACGTGCCGGAGCCCTGCTGGTGGAAGAAGCCGGCCAGGCTGGGCGTCTCGGCGCGAAGAGAGAACGCAGCAAGGGCGAGGAGCACGAGGGAGAGCCTGAATGTACGCATGAGCGGGCGCATTTTAAGCGGGTCGCCCGCCGTTTGCACGTGAGCGTTCCAGTTTCCGGGGCGCGAAGGAAGTCGCCGAGCGGCATCCCGAGGACTTGAGCCACGCGCCGGCTCTCTCGTCCGACTCGGCCACGTCGAGCATCGCGCCCAGCGGCGGGCTTCAGCCCCGCGTCACTTCCGCGGTGTCGTGGCGAGGCCCTGCCGGCGTGCGAGCCTGCTCACTTCGTGAGCCAGGTCGATGGGATCGATCGGTTTCTGACGGAAGACGTCGAATCCGGCGGCGGTGATCCGCGACTGCTCGCCGGGACGGCCCAGGACCGTGAGGGCAAGCGCCGGCGTGGTGTGTGTCTCCGCCTCGCGCGAACGGAACTGCGTCAGGAACGAGCAGCCGTCGAGGTCCGGCAATGCGATATCGCAAATGAGCACGGTGGGCTCCCACCGATCGAGCACGCTGAATGCCTCGGCGGCGCTGCCGGTGCACTCGACCTCGGCGCCGCAGTGGCGCAGCGCGGTCGCGAGCACTTTGCGGTTGTCGATTTCGTCTTCGACGATCAGCACGCGCACGCCGTCGAGACGAGGCATGACCACGGAGCGCAAGGCGACGTCGCGGTCCGTGGTCTCGTGCGGGCGAACCGTCGTGTGCAGCGGGAGACGAACGGTGAAGGTCGCCCCTTTCCCCTCGCCGGCGCTCGACGCGCTCACCGAGCCTCCGTGCATCTCGACGATGTGACGGGTGATCGACAGGCCGAGGCCGAGACCACTATGCCGCTCGGCCGTGGCTCCGTCCCCCTGGCGGAATCGCTCGAAGACGTGAGGCAGCAGCGCGGGAGTAATGCCTTGTCCTGAGTCGCTCACCTCGATCACGCCCTCGACGCCTTCCCGGCGGAGCCGCACGGTCAGCGCGCCACGTTCGGGCGTGAACTTGATGGCGTTCCCGAGCAGGTTGCCGATGGCCTGCTGCAGCCGCGCCGGATCGGCAAACACGTCGTGGCGATCCCGGCCGCTGTCGACGACGACCGAGATCTGTTTCACTTCGGCGGCTGGACGGGCCTGCGAGACCGCGTTCGAGAGCACGGTCCCGAGGTCGAGCGCGCGCAGTTCCAGCCGGAGCTTGCCGGAAGCGATGCGCGATTCGTCGAGCAGGTCCTCGATCAGCTTCGCCTGCGCGAGCGTGCTCCGTTCGAGTGCGTCGAGCGCCTCCCGCGTCGTCTGCTCGTCGAGCCCTCCCAGCGCGAGCATGCGCGTCCAGCCGAGGATGGAGGTCATCGGGGTGCGCAACTCGTGGGAGATGATGGCGATGAACTCGTCCTTGGCGTGGTCGGCCGCACGCATCGACTGCAACTGGCCGGCGGTCACCTCGTTCTCGCTCTTCATGTGCTGCAGCCGGACGAGACTGGTCACGTCCTCGACGGAATGGATGACGTAGGCCACCGCTCCGTCGATGACCACGGGCGTGTTGAGCGGCTTCCAGTAGCGTTCCTCGAACTCCTCCGAGTCCGGCCGGCGGATGTCGTACTTCTGCACCGGCATGGCATGAGGCGCGCCCGTGCGCAGGACAGTCTCGAGCGATGCGCGCAGGTTCCGCGCGCCGGTGGCGGCGGGATCGTTCGGGTTGTCCGGGAAGACGTCGAACAGCTCGCGTCCGACGATCTGCTCGCGAGCCACCAACGTCGCCCGAAGGTAAGCCTCCGTGACGGCCACGATCGTAAAGTCCGGATCGAGCACCAGATACGCGCCCGGCGCGGCTTCCAGCAGACGGAACTCAGTTCGTTTCATCGAGACCTGGTGTAACAGCCACGCGCCGGTGAAATGCCCCGGTCGAATCTCAAGGATGGGGCCGGTCACATGGCCAGGTGTCGACCGCCAGTCCGGCGCGGAATCCGCAATCCCGGCCGGCGATGCGTTTCTACGTTGAACGGAACATTCTGACCGACGACACGGGGAAAGTCGTTCCCGCGGATGACCCGACCCGTATCTCGTACACGATCATCGATGGAGTCGACGGCGAAACGGCCGTCCGCGCCGCCGCTGCGGACGCAGACACCGAGATTCTCTTCGACGTGTATCGCATGTCGCCCGAACAGGCCATGGCCACCGTACGGCAGGGCCGCCGCGTGCTGACCATTCACGCCTTCCCGGAAGAAGAGGCGCAGGATCGCATCATCAAGGCGGACACGGCCACGGACAGACGCTACTGATACGCACCACCACACCGCCGTCGGAGCGGATCCCCATCCTGCTGTTCGCGGGCTGCGCGCACTGCCGCGGCCCGCGGAATTGCACTCCCCCAGGTCCCGTTGTGAGCGAACAGATCACACCTTCGGCCCGAGCCTGACAGCAAAGCGCATGTCTCCCCCCTCGCGTCGTCGCGGTTTCACAACCCGGCGCTCTGGAGACATCGATGACGGGCAGTCCGACAGGGAACATCCTTCTCAACACTCTCGCTCCCGACGCGCTCGCAGCGCTCGAAATTCGCGAAGAGGAACACCCGATATCCGTGGTGCTCATCAGCCCCGACGAAACGCCCGCCTTCGTTTTCTTTCCTTACGCCGGCGCCGTCGTCTCGATCGTCCGCTCGACCGAAAACGGCTCGATGGTCGAAGCGGGTGTGATCGGCGGGGAAGGGATGTTCTCCGTTCAAACCGTTCTCACCAAACCGGCGCCGACCGGCAGCGAGGCCATCGTTCAGATCGACGGACGCTTCGCGCGTGTGGCCCATGCCCGCCTGGACAGCCAGTTCCGTGCGAACGAGCCGTTCCGTGACGTACTGCTCACCTTCACCAGCGTCTTTCTCGAACAGGTCACGCAGAATCTCGTCTGCAATCGCCTTCACGCGATCGAGGCACGCCGCGCCAAATGGCTGCTGATCGTTCGCGACCGGATCGACACCGACCAGCTCCACCTCACGCAGGAGTTTCTCGCGCATATGCTCGGCATTCATCGTCCGGGCGTGTCGATCGCCGTCGGCGCGTTGGAGGTGGACGGACTGGTCAGCCACTCGCGTAACTGGATCGAGATTCGCGATCGCGAAGGGCTCTTGAAACGCTCGTGCGAATGCTACGCAGTGGTTCACGCGAAGCTTCAACAGTTCCGCTCGGCATACTCCGTTCGCAACCATACCGACGCCGCCTGACTCGGTCCCCTACTCTCGTCAGTCACGGGGGGAATCAAGGTGTCCGTATCCGACCGATCCATTCGCATTCTCGTAGTCGATGACGATCCCGGCAGCCGTCGGCTGCTCGTCGACCACTCCGCGCTGGCTCAATCCGTCAGGGCCTGCGCCGTTCCGCACCGCGGGAACCGCGCGCAAGTGCGCGCGGCATGATGGAGGACGCATCCATGACCCGGAAACTATACGGGCGCGCTGTTCCAGATCGCCACGCTGCGCGACGAGGTTCGCACGCTCCGTTCTGAAATGACCGGCATCGACGAGTCGCGCTTCCTCTCCCGCCTCGATCTGCTCGAGGCCACGGCCGTGCGCCTGGTCGACGACAACGAGCAGCGCCTGCGCGTTACTTCTCACTGATCCCCATGACCTCCTGCTCGACATCCTCGCGAACGCTGGTCATCGACAGCCGCGGCCCTGCTGGCCAGGACCGGGCACGGTCGCGCAGTGAAGCGCTGCAACTCCTCACCGCGGCCGAGTACGACTCGCTCGTTCTGCAGACTGAGATCGCGGGACGCGATGAATACGACCTCATCGCCTATCTCACCGCGACCTGGCCCTCGTTCCTGCAGACCATCACCATCCGTACCGTGACGCCGGGCCGCCCCTCGTACCAGTGGAACCACGGCACCGCCGCGTTTCATGTACTCCCGCGGTCTCCTCGGCTCCGCGAGCGCGCGCACCGCTCGCAGCGGGCAGCCGCGCCGACCGTCGCCTCGCGCTGATCCGCCGGCTCGCCGCGGCTACGGCCGAAGCCGCCGTGGCAAGGCGTTTGCGCTTCAGGTCGCCGGTTGACACAGACATGACGCGTTTCTCACGCCGCAGCGACGCATCAGGCAGCGACGTCGACGGCATTGCCGCCGACTTGCGGCGTCAGAGCGAAGACCTGAAGCGTCTCAGGCGCGCTGCCGGCAGCTCTTCATCCGAGACGGCATCCATTCTGGAGAAGCTCGAAGACCTTCGCCGCCGATCGGAGGCGCTTGGAAATGTCGACCCCGACGACCAGCCGGGAGATCGGGGTCTTCCGCCGAAGCAGGGCTACTAGCGACGAACAGGCTGTGATCTCCCGCAGCCAGTCAACTCGCAGCCGGCGAATCGGTGTTGCCCAATCGATCGGCCGGGACCTGAATCACCGCTGACAACAGCACGCCCGTCAGCGTCGACACGTCGTACGGTTTCCGCACGACCAGCGTCACAAAATTCGGATCGAGATCCTCGGTCCTGTCGTTCGACGCGATGACCAGCATGGGCCGCGTCACGGACGACTTCACCGCCGCGATCAGGCGCGAAGCGTCTTCGTCGAGCAGATCCCCGTCGACGAACACTGCTGCGTATGCGCCGTGCTTCACCTTCGACATCAGCTCGTCCGCGTCGGCGGCGACTGCCACTTCCGTATTCGCGGTCCGGCGAAGCGCCTCCGTCAATTGCTCGCGAACCGGATGGTCGAAGTCGAGGATCAGGATCCTGTGCATGGTTTCAGTCTACCCCGCCCACCAACAAGCTCTGCCGGTTCAGGGACCGAAGTGAAACGTTTCCGGCTCTCGCAGCACTATTCGTGCGGAGGATTCGCAAACATGAAGACTGTCGCTCTCGTCCTGGCCATGCTGTGCGCGGCCGCCGCGCAGGCGGACTGTCCGTTCAACATCCCGGTCGTCACCATCCCGCCGCATTCGACCAACGGGTTCAACTGGGGCAACGTCGTCCGTCCGATGAACGACGCCTGCATCTCGCACATCGTCGTCGACCCGTCGGTCAACGCGGCGTGGTACGCGGGCGGCTTCTACGGGCTGTACCAGACCAAGAACCACGGCCTGACCTGGACCAAGCCGCTCAACGGCAAGGTCGGCGCGCTGGTGATGGTCCCGGGCCAGCCGCAGCAGGTCTACGCCGCCATCGGCAAGAACGTCTATCTCACCCGCGACAGTGGCACGAACTGGACGCTCATCAAGACCTTCCCGAAATCGATTGCCTCGCTGATGGTCTCCGGCGGCACGCTTTACGTCGGACCAGCCGGCGACGACCACGTCACGCCGAGCGGCATCTGGGTATGCAGCCTCGGTTGCGCGTTCCCGACCTACAAACAGTTCGGCAACGGCGCGACGGGCGTGATCGTCTGGACCATGTCCCGCCACCCGATCTCCGGCACGCTCTACGCCGGCGGCGAGATCTTCGACCACCCGCAGCCCTACGACCCGCCGTTCTTCAGGTCGACCGACGGCGGCGGCACCTGGACCGACATCTCCGCCGGCCTGCCGTGGCATGCGGTGGAGTCCGCGATCCGCCCCGCCGACGGCTATCTCTACCTGCTGCTCGAAGGATCGGGCGTCTACGGCTCCCCCAACCAGGGCGGCACGTGGTTCCCCCCGTCCACCTCCCTCGGACTCGGCGTCGCCCTGCAGATGGACCCGGATGACTCGAGCCGCCTCTACGCCGGCCGCCAGAAATACGGCACGCTCAACGGCGGCATCTTCCTCTCCACAAACGCCGGCATCTCCTTCACCTCTGGCGGCCTCGCCGGCGCAACCGTGGCCGACATCACCCTCAACGGCGTGAACTCCCGCGTCTACGCGGCGGTCTACGGCTCCGGGATCTACGTCTCCAATACTCCGTAAATGGAGGAAGGGTGGGAGGCGCCGGCCTGACTTCGGCGCCTCCCGGGCGCGCGCTATCTCACAGCGAGCATCACGAAAGTTTGCAGTGATGCCGCACGCCTCAGATCTCGTCCGCGAAGCGATGCATTGCGATGCCCGCGCCGCGCTCGAAGCCCTTTTCGGGGTTCGTGCCGGTGACATGCATACCGATCAGGGTGCCGTCGTCGACGTTCACGACCGGTGCTCCGCCTGTTCCCGCGGCAGTGAAACAGTCGTAGTCGAACGCGAACGCCTTCGGCGGTGCAGACACGACAGATCCAGCCATCACGTGCAGCTCGCCCGAAGCGCCCGCGAACCGCTGGGCAAAAATGTCGTCTGCCATCGAGACGCTGAACGGGAATCCAAGGATCGCGACTCGCTGGCCGGTTGTGGGAGCCCTACCGATCTTCAGCGGCGGCACGTCGACGGTCCGATCCAACTCCAGCAGCACCGGCCAGCACTGCTCGAGCAGGTCCGGCGGGAGCACGTCTTTGTGCAAGGGGGGCTTTTCGGGACGCAGTGTTTTCAGAATGCGCTTCACGCGGCGCTCGTGCGCC
>DASVSV010000083.1:0-13061 GCA_036387915.1 Thermoanaerobaculia bacterium | reverse complement strand
TTTACGCCTGCTGGAAGAGTCGCACCGCCTACGACGAAACTCGCTACCTCAAGCAGCTCGCCCTGCGAGGCTCATCTCTCGCCACGGCTGCCGCCTGACTTGACACGGAGGCTCAGATGTCCGGAGGCCCCTCGTCGTTCCTCACTCCGCGTACTTGCGGCGCGCGTTCACACTCACTGTCCTCCACTCACCACCATCGAGGATCGCGGCGGTGAGCATGCCGCCGTAGACGCAGCCGGTGTCGAGTCCGAGGGCCATGCGGTCGCGTTTCGGCTCGCGGACGGGCGTGTGGCCGTAGAGCACGAAGCGGTCGCCCTTCCACTTCTCGGCCCAGAGCACGTCGCCGTCCTTCTTCTTGTTCTTCGGGACGTACAGCCAGTCGCCGTTCTTCTTGCGGATCCAGCGCAGGCGGGGGATGACGTCGCGTTCGCGCTCGACGTCGGCGGGAGTGACGCGCATGCCGGGGAGGAAGCCGCCGTGGACCGCGGCTACGTTGCGCGACGGAAAGTCGAGCACGAGCGGCCACGACTCGAGATAGCGCAGCAGGTCACCGCGGCGCAGCACTTCGTCGCGGGCGAAGAAGCGGAGGACGGGCGTAGCGCGGTCGAGCAGTTTCAGCTCGTTGTTGCCGGCCACGGCAAAGTAGCCGCGCTCGCGCCAGAGGTCGAGACAGCGCGCCACCGCCGGACCTTTCGTGACGATGTCGCCGACGGAGACGACGAGGTCCCGCGGTGCCGGGGCGACGCGCGCGAGCAGTTCCAGCAGCTCGTCGTAGCAGCCGTGGATGTCGCCGACGAAGATCAGCCGCGCGTTCGCGGGAGTCTCTACGGCGCGGTACGAATCCACGCCTTCCACGTATTCCGCATCCGCGCCAGCCACGCGGCCGGCTTCTCCGCGTAGACGCGCCGGCCGATCGCCATGGCCTGCTGCTCGAGCTCCGCCTGCCGCGCGTCGATCACGTCCGCCAGCTCGGGAACGAGCTCGCGCAGCACGTGCAGGTCGTGGTGATCGCCGAGAGCTTTGGAGAGCGTGGAGAGCACGTCCGCGTACGGCTTCATCATCTCCGGCCAGACGTGCCGCAGCAGTTGCGCGTGATACCAGTGCTCCTTCACCCGCTTCCGCCACTCATGCAGCTCCTCCGCATCGCCATGCGTCTGCATGCCGCGCCGTCCCTCGCGGTACGTGCGCAGCAGGCCGGGCGCGATGGTGTCGAACGAGTCGTCGAGCTGCGGCCACATGCCGAGGCGGCCCTGTGCGATCACGAGCTGCTCGAGCACGTTGCCGATGATCGGCTCGAGCGGCGGATGCGAGGCGCGCTGCGCGTCGATGACCTTGCGCGCGCGCTTCGCGACAGCGCGCGGCAGGGCGAGCTTGTCGAGCGCCTCGATCACGGCGTCGGCGTCGCGTGCGGCGGCGAGATTGCGGGCCGCGTCGCGGAACCACGCGTTCTCGTGCGCGAACTGGTCGCCGAGCGGCTCGCGGACGAGGCGGAGGAGGGCGCGGATCTCCTTGAAACGTTTTCGCGCGTCGTGCACGCGATCCGCGGCGGGCGCCTTCGGATCGTCGAGCGTGTCGCGGGCGCGGACGATCTGCTCGTCCATGATCCGCTGGACGGCGCCGTGTAAAGTTTCTGTCCGCTCGATGGCGTAGGCCACGCGCGACGTACGATACCGCACGTGCAGGCGACGAAAACCATCCCGCTGCTGAACCGTGAGCTCAGCCGCCTCGACTACAACGGACGCATTCTGGAGAAGGCCCGCGACGCCTCGGTGCCCCTCGGCGAGCGCCTGCGTTTCCTCACGTATTGCTCCAGCAACCTCGACGAATTCTTCATGGTCCGCGTCGGCGCGACGCGCGACCTGCTCGACGCCGGCATCACCGACCGCACGCCCGACGGCCTGCTGCCGTCCGAGCAGATGGCGGCCATGCGCCAGCGCACGCGCGAGCTGCTCGACGCCATGCACACCTGCCTCAACGCCGAGATCCTTCCCGCATTGCGCAAGCACGGCCTGGTCGTGGAGAAGTTCCGCGATCTCGCCGAAGACGAGCAGGTGCGGATGACGAAGCTCTTCCGCGAGGCCGTCGCGCCGGTGCTCACGCCGCTGGCCATCGACCCCGGCCATCCGTTCCCGTTCGTCGCCAACCTGGCGTTGAACATCGCCGTGACGGTCGAGTCGCAGCGCGGCGGCGAGCACGTGGTGCTGTTCAAGATCCCGCCGCTGCTGCCGCGCTTCATCCGCGTGGACGAGCATCGGTTCGTGGCGGTCGGGTCGCTGATCATCGCCCACCTCGACCACTTCTTTCCCGCGCTGAACGTGCGCGGCGCGGTGCCGTTCCGCGTCATTCGCAACTCGGAACTGAGCATCGACCGCGACGAAGTCGAAGACCTGCGCGACTCGGTCGAGGCGGAGCTGCGGCGCCGCGAGCGGAAGCAGGTGGTCTGTCTCGAGATCGATCGCCGCGCCGACGAGAACATCGTGCGCGTGCTGATGGAAGGGACGCGCGTGCGCGCCGAGGATGTGTATCGCGTGCCGGGGTTCCTCAAGTTGAACGACCTGGCCGCGTTCGCGGACACGATCGACGATCCGGCGCTGACGTATGCCGCATTCAATCCGCGCCTGCCGCAGCGGCTGGCCTCGTCGGCCGACATCTTCTCGATCATCCGCGACCGCGACGTGCTGCTGCACCGCCCGTACGACTCCTTCACCGCGGTCGTCGAGCTGCTGCACGCCGCGGCGACGGATCCGGCGGTGGTGGCGATCAAGCAGACTGTCTATCAGACGGACGAAGAGTCGCCGGTCATCGACAAGCTCGTGCTCGCGGCGCAGAACGGCAAACAGGTCACAGTCGTCGTCGAGCTGCAGGCGCGCTTCGAGGAGCGCCGCAACATCGCCATGGCCGCGCGGCTGCAGGACGCCGGCGCGCAGGTGGTCTACGGCCTGGTCGGCATCAAGGCGCACGCGAAGCTCTGCGTGGTGGTGCGGATGGAGGACGACGCGCTGCGTCACTACGTCCATCTCTCCACCGGCAATTACAACGTCGACACGGCCCGCGCGTACACGGACCTCGACCTGCTCACCTGTCACGAGGAGCTCGGCCGCGAAGCCTCCCAACTGATCAACATCCTCACTGGTTTCAGCGCCGCCTCACTCGCCTCGGGCAAGCCGCAGTGGAAGCACCTCATCGTTGCGCCGTTCGACTTTCAGCGCGCGCTGGTGGCGATGATCGAGCGCGAGATCAGGAAGAAGCCGGGCCGCATCACGGCGAAACTGAACTCACTCGTCGACCCGGTCACCATCGAAGCGCTCTATCGCGCCGCGAACGCGGGCGTGCAGATCGACCTCGTCGTACGCGGGATCTGCTGTCTCGTGCCCCGCGAGAACCTCCGTGTGATGTCGATCGTGGACCGCTACCTCGAGCACTCGCGCATCGTCCGCTTCGAGAACGGCGGGCAGCCCGAGGTCTATCTCTCCAGCGGCGACTGGATGCAGCGCAATTTCATCCGCCGCGTGGAGGTGATGTTCCCGCTGCTCGATCCGTACGTGCGCGAGCGCGCCGAGCAGATCCTGAATATGACGATGCAGGACGCCGCGTCTTCCTGGGACCTGCAACCCGACGGCGCCTGGGTCCCCCGCCGCGGCGGCGTCGCCAGCCAGCAACGCTTCATCGACACCGCCCGCGCCGAAGCCGTCCCCCTCGGCGACTACGACGACGCCATCGAACAGGCGCCGCGGATTCGCAAGAAGGCTCGTCGGAAGAAGGGATGAGACCCGACCGGGAGGCCTATATGGAGTGCGGCGGCCTTAGCCGCCGCTTTCGAATCCGGGTGCCGGGACCGGTAAGTAACGTCTCGCGTGATGGCGACTTCATCGCCGTTCGCCACCGAATTAGAAAGCGGCGGCTAAGGCCGCCGCACTCCATAAGAGGCCTCTCGTCGGCGTCCTATCCCTTTTTCCGATGCGCCTTCTTGCGCACCGAGGCCGGCTTGCGCACCGCCTCGTCGTAGCTGGGCAGCTTCACCGCTTCGGCGCGGGCGATCTCGATGAAACGTTGCTGGCTGCGCACGCGGCCGAGCTTGCGGCGGCGGTAGGTGCCGTCGGGGAGGAGGCGCCAGGCTTTGGCGTCGTCGGCGAGGCAGGTGCCGAGGATCTGCAACTCGATGCGGTCGCGGAGTTGCGGGGCGAGGATCGGCCAGACCACTTCGATGCGGCGAAAGAAATTGCGCGGCATCCAGTCGCCGCTGGTCGCGTAGACCTCCGTCGCGCCACCGTTGCGGAAGAGAAACACGCGTGAATGCTCGAGAAAACGGTCGACGATCGACAGCACCGTGATGTTCTCGCGTGGCACCAGACAGCAGATCCCGCGCACGATCAGCTCGATCTTCACGCCGGCCGCGGCCGCGCCGTAGAGCGCCTCGATCACCCGCGGGTCGACGAGCGAATTCATCTTCGCGATGATCTGCGCCGGACGTCCTTCGCGGGCGTGCTTCGTCTCGCGCTCGATCATGCGCAGCGTCCAGGCGTGGTACTCCATCGGCGCGACGATCAGCTTCCGCCACCGCCACTCCGGCGACGGCCGCGCGAAAATCTCCTGCGCCGTCTCGCTGCTGTACCCGGTCACCAGATTGAGCAACTGCGACGCGTCCTCGGCGATGTCCGCGTTCGTCGTCAGCAGGTCGAGGTCCGTGTAGAGCCGCGCCGTCTTCGCGTTGTAGTTGCCGGTCGAGAGGTGCACGTAGCGGCGCAGGTCGCCGCTCTCGCGTCGGATCACCAGACAGATCTTCGAGTGCGTCTTGATCCCGACCAGTCCGTAGACCACCTGCACGCCCGCTTCTTCGAGCCGCCGGGCCCAGGCGATGTTGCGCTCCTCGTCGAAGCGCGCCTGCACTTCCACGATCGCCGCGACCTGCTTCCCTTTCTCCGCCGCGCGCGCCAGCGCGTCGACGATCACCGAGCCCGGCTCGGTGCGGTAGAGCGTCTGCTTGATGGCGATCACGTCCGGATCGTCAGCCGCGGTTTGCACGAACTCGACGGCCGCCGTGTACGAGTCGTACGGGCGGTGCAGCAGAATGTCGTTCGCGCGCATCAGCGAGAAGATGTCCTCGCGCGTCGCCAGCTCCGCGGGGATGCGCGGCGTGAACGGCTCGTCCTTCAGCTTCGGCTCGCCGGTGCGGTTGTAGATCTCCATGAGGTCGCCGAGCTTCGGCAGCGCGGGCGTGAGGAAGACGTCCTCGCGCACGACGTCGAGCTCGCGCTGCAGCAGCGCCAGCGCGTTCTCGCTGGCGGTGCGCTCCACTTCCATCCAGACGATTTCCTTCTTCTCGCGCATCCGCAGTTCGCTCTCGACGGACTTGAGGAGGTCCTGCACCTCGTCCTCGCGCAAGGCGATGTCGGCGTTGCGGATGACGCGGAACGTCACCACCTCGCGCACGTCCAGTCCGGGGAAAAAGTACGTCGCGTGCAGACGGATCAACTCTTCGACGGGGAGAAAGCGCTTCGGCGCGATGCTGACGAAACGCGGCAGCGATTTCGGCACGTTGATGAACGCCGTGTACGACTCCTCGCCGGCCGCGAGGATGATCGCCAGGTTCAGCGAGCCGCTCGGCAGGAACGGCAGCGGATGCCCGGGATCGACGGCCAGCGGCGTGAGGATCGGCGCCACGCGCGCGTGAAACTCCTCGAACAACGCCGCCTGCTGCTTCTTCGTCAGCACGCCCACGCCTTCGATGCGCACGCCGGCCTCGCGCAGTTGCAGAGTCACGACGTCGTGCACGCGATACATGTCCCGCTGCAACGCCTTCACGCGCTCGCGGATGACTTTCAACTGCTGCTTCGGCGTGAGCCCGTCGATCGATTTCTCACGGATCCCGCTGGCGATGAGCTGCCGGATTCCCCCGACCCGCACCATCAGAAACTCGTCCAGGTTCGTGGCAGTGATGCTGAGGAACTTGGCCCGCTCAAGCAGCGGCACACCCTCACTCTCCGCCTCGGCCAGCACGCGGCGGTTGAACTCGAGCCAGCTCAGCTCGCGGTTGAGGAAACGGGGCTCCAAGCGGCGCAGAGCATAGTCCACCAAGGGGCGACGAGGGGCCTCCGGCGGGCCGGTACGACCGGCGGCGCTGCTTGGCCTAGCCTGAACGCACGCCTGTCTACCAAACACGTGTTTGCGCGACGACTGGGACCACTAAGCGCCGCCGGTCGCACCGCCCCCCCGCCGGAGGCCTCCCGTCGTCACCGTTTGCGAGCGATGCACGGCCCATCTCGTGCACAATGCCGCCGCGATGCTCGTGATGTCCTCCCGGCGCCGCTGGTTTGTCACCGTCGGCGTCATGACCGGAATGCTTCTGGCCGCGCTCGAGGCCACCGTCGTCGGGACCGCGATGCCGACCATCGTGGCCGCGCTCGGCGGGCTGGCTCATTACAGCTGGGTCTTCTCCGCGTACCTCCTCACGTCCACTGTCACCGTGCCGGTGTGGGGAAAACTCTCCGACCTCTTCGGACGGCGGCGACTGTTTCAGATCGGCGTGCTCGTCTTTCTGGTCGGCTCCGCCGCGTGCGGATTCGCGCAGTCCATGACCCAGCTCATCGTCGCGCGGGCCGTGCAGGGGCTCGGCGCCGGCGCGCTCATCCCGCTGGCCATGACCATCATCGGCGACATCTTCACGCTCCAGGAGCGCGCCAAGATGCAGGGCCTCTTCAGCGGCGTCTGGGGCATCTCCAGCATCTTCGGTCCGCTCGTCGGCGGCTTCATCACCGACCAGCTTTCGTGGCGCTGGGTGTTCCTCATCAACCTGCCGGTCGGCATCGCCGCGGCAATCATCATCGGCGTCGCGTTACGCGAGCCGCCGCGGCACGAGGCGCCGTCGATCGACTACCTCGGCGCGACGGTGCTCACCGGCGCCGTGACCATCCTCCTGCTCGTCGTCGGCGCGGCGAATCTCGTCACGCCGCGGAACATGGTCCTGATGGCGCTGGTGATCGCGTCGCTGATCTGGTTCCTGTACATCGAGCGGCGCGCGAAGGATCCGATCGTGCCGCTGGGGCTGTTCCGGAATCGCGTCGTGGCCGTGGCGGTCGGCGTCGGCTTTCTGGCCGGTATCGCCATGTTCGCCGCCATCACCTTCGTGCCGCTGCTGGCGCAGGGCGTCCTCGGCGCGACCGCGACCGAGGCCGGCTCGTTTCTCACGCCGCTGATGCTGTCGTGGGTGCTCGTGTCCATCATCGGCGGGAAGCTGCTGATCAAATTCGGCGCGCGGATTCTCGTCGTCGTCGGACTGGTGGCCATGCTGGCCGGCTTCATCGCGCTGGCGACGTTCACGCGCACCACGCCGCGCTCGCTGATGATGCTCGAGCTGATCGCCATCGGCGCCGGCCTCGGCCTGGTGATGCTCACGCTGCTCATCGCGTCGCAGCATTCCGTGCCGCGCGACCAGCTCGGCATCACCACGTCGCTCAACCAGTTCTCTCGCTCGATCGGCGGCGCCATCGGCGTAGCCATCCTCGGCGCGCTGCTCGCGTCCGGCCTGGCGCAGTTCACGACCAACCCCAACGCGCTGGTGAACCCCGAGGCCCGCGCGCACATCCCCGCGGCCGAGCTGCGTCAGTTGCAGGGCGCGCTCGAAGGAACGCTGCGGAACATCTTCGCCACCTGCGCCGCCGTCGTCGCCCTCGCCCTCGTCGGCTCCTTCGCACTGCCCGGCGGCGCGATGCGGGAGCGCGAGTCCCACTCCGAGCGCATGGTCATGGCGGAGATGACCACCATCGACGCCGAGCACGAGCCGGAGGGGTGAGTGGATGGACCGCCGCCGTCCCGGCGGCTGTTGGGCAGGCGAGGACGCCGGCGCTCCGTTCGCTCGCTCTCAGTTCATCGTGACGGTGTTCGGGCGCTCGGGGGTTTTGTAGTCGACCGCGATCGGCGCCCTTCGACGTCGTAGATCAGTGTCGATTTTTCGAAGCCGGCGTCGCGGTCGACGCCTTTCGCAAAGATGCCGCTCCGATGTGCAAGCCGCGTCGCTTTACATCGAATTTACCTTCCCTTCGTTCGCATCCGACATGCGGCGCCTAGTCTGCGCGGGCATGAAGCGACAGACCCGATTTCTCTCCGCACTGCTCCTCACACTCGCCCTTGCCGCGTGCGGCGGGCGCGAAAGCTCCACCACCGGCGCCGCGCCGTCGCGGTCCAATAAGCCGCTCACCATCAAAGGCTCCGACACCATGGTCATCCTCACGCAGAGGCTGGCCGAGGACTATATGAAGTCGCATCAAGGCGAAGTCGTGCAGGTGAACGGCGGCGGCACCGGCACCGGCATCGCGGCCTTCATCAACGGCACCACCGACCTGGCCATGGCCTCCCGTCCGATGAAAGAGGACGAGAAGGCGAAGGCGAAAGAGAGAAAGGGTGCGGACGTCGTCGAGCATGCCGTTGCGCTCGATGGACTTGGGGTTTTTGTCCACGCGTCCAGCCCCGTGCAGCAGCTGACCATCGCCCAGATCCGCGACATCTATCAGGGCAAGATCACCAACTGGAAAGACGTCGGCGGAGCGGATGCGCCGATCATCCTCTACGGCCGCGAAAGCTCGTCGGGAACGTACGACTACTTCCGCGAGCACGTCCTGGCCAAGGGCGACTTCGCCCCCGCGGTGCAGACGCTGCAGGGCACGGCCGCGATCGTCAATGCCATCGGCCGCGACAGGAACGGCATCGGCTACGGCGGCATCGCGTACGCGAAAGAAGCGCGCGCCATCGCCGTGCAGGCCGAGGGTGCGCAGCCGGTCGCGCCGTCCGAGAGGACGGTGGCGGATGGGACGTATCCGCTGAGCCGGACACTCTTCTTCTATTACGCGCAGAACGCGCCCGAGCGCGTGACGAAGTTCGCGCGGTGGGCCGTGACGCCGGAGGCGCAGGCGCTGGTGACAAAGGTCGGCTACTTCCCCCTCAAAACCGCGCAATGAGCCGGCCGCGCCAGATCAGAAACGCGCTCATGACGGGCGTGTTCTCGCTCGCCGGATGGGTGGCCATCGTCTTCATCTTTTTGATCTTTCTCTTCACGTTCAAAGAGACCACGGTGGTGTTGAACGTCGAGCACATGAAGGCGTTCTTCCTCGCCGACCCGCCGGTCTGGCAGCCGACGTCCGACGTCCCGAAGCTGTCGCTGATTCCGATCATTCTCGGCACGCTGAAGGCGACGGCGGTCGGACTGTTGTTCGCGTGTCCGGTGGGCGTGGCCGCGGCGCTCTTCTCCTCCGAGTTCGCGCCGCCGCGCCTGCGTGAAGCGATCAAGCCGGCCATCGAGCTGCTGGCCGGCATCCCGAGCGTGGTCATGGGTTTCTTCGCGCTGATCGTGCTGGCGACGTGGCTGCAGGACACGTTCGGCTTCGTCTACCGGCTGAACGCCGTCAACGCCGGCCTGGCGCTCGGGTTCGCGCTCGTGCCGATCGTCTACACGATTTCCGAGGATGGACTGGCGGCCGTGCCCCGCGCGCACCGCGAGGCCTCGTACGCCCTCGGCGCGACGAAGTTCCAGACCGCGTGGAACGTCGTGCTGCCCGCGGCCGCGCCGGCGGTGTTCGCGTCGTTCGTGCTCGCGTTCGGACGCGCCGTCGGCGAGACCATGATCCTGCTGATGGCAGGCGGCAACGCCGCGATCACGTCGCTGTCGCTGCTCGATCCGCTGCGCACGCTCTCCGCGACCATCGCCGCCGAGATGGGCGAGGTCGTCGTCGGCAGCGAGCACTACGCCGCGCTCTTCTTCATGGGCGCGCTGCTGTTCGTCATCACCTTCGTCAGCAACACCGTCGGCCAGCTCGTCATCCGCCGCATGAGCCGGCGCATGCAGGGGGCGGGGTCATGAGGAAGGTCAAAGATCGCATCTTCATCGCCCTGCTCGCGACGAGCGTGCTGCTGATCCTGGCCATCCTGGTCGTGCTGATCGCCAACATCGCGGTTCACGGCGCGCGGCAGGTCACGTGGGAGTTCGTCACCCAGCCGCCGCGCGACGGGCTCACAGCCGGCGGCATCTTTCCGGCGATCGTCGGCACCGCGGCGCTGGTGATTCTGATGTCGGTCGTGGCGGTGCCGCTCGGCGTGGCCACGGCGATCTATCTGCACGAATACACGCCGGCCGAGGGACTGACGCTGGCCTGGCGCCGATTCAAGGCGTCAAAGGGACGCCCAGGTCGCGGACGTTTGTTCGCGCGCGCCGCGTCCGCGCTGCTCGCCACGATCACCCGCAGCGCCGTCGCGAATCTCGCCGGCGTCCCGTCGATCGTCTTCGGCCTCTTCGGTCTCGGCTTCTTCATCCAGTTCATCGGCCGCAACATCGACCGCGTCACGCAGCCGCCAGGCGAAGTGTTGTGGGGACAGGGCTCGCTGCTCTGGGCCGCGTGCACGCTGGCGCTGCTCACGCTGCCAACCGTCATCGTCGCGACCGAGGAGGCGCTGCGCACCGTGCCGCACGACTTGCGCGAGGCTTCGCTGGCGTTGGGCGCGACGCAGTGGGAAACCATTCGCCGCGTCGTGCTGCCGGGCTCACTCTCCGGCATCCTCACCGGCGCGATTCTCGGCATCTCGCGCGGCGCCGGGGAGGTCGCGCCGATCCTCTTCACCGGCGCGGCGTACTACCTGCCGTACCTCCCCACCGACGTCACCGATCAATTCATGCACCTCGGCTATCACGTGCTCATTCTCTCGACGCAGTCGCCCGACGTCGAAGCGACCAAGCCGCTGCTCTACGGCACCGTTTTCGTGCTGCTCGCGCTCACGTTCCTCCTGAACATCGCCGGCGTGATCATTCGGACGCGCACGCGCTCGAGGGGCCAGCGATGAATCCGGCCATCAGCGGCCGCGACCTGCCGGCTATCAGCGTCCGCGACTTCAACTTCTTCTACGGCGACAACAAAGTCCTGCACGACATCGCGCTGGACATCCCGCGGAAGCAGGTCACGGCGTTCATCGGGCCGTCGGGCTGCGGCAAGTCGACGTTCCTCCGCTCCATCAACCGGATGAACGACATCATCCCCGGCGCGCGCGTCGAAGGCCGCATCGCCCTCGGCGGACAGGATCTCTACGCGCCCGGCGTCGACGTCGTGTCGCTGCGCCGCCGCGTGGGCATGGTCTTCCAGAAATCGAATCCTTTCCCGAAGTCGATCTACGAGAACGTCGCGTACGGACTGCGCATCGCCGGCGAGAGCGACAGGCGCGTGCTCGATTCCACGGTGGAGCGCTCGCTGCAGCGCGCGGCGTTGTGGGACGAAGTGAAGGACCGCCTCAACGCCAGCGCGCTGGCGTTGTCGGGCGGACAGCAGCAGCGGCTCTGCATCGCCCGCGCCCTCGCGGTCGATCCCGAAGTGCTGCTGATGGACGAGCCGGCATCCGCGCTCGACCCGATCGCGACGCAGAAGATCGAAGAGCTGGTGTACGAGCTGAAGAACAACTACACGATCGTGATCGTCACGCACAACATGCAGCAGGCCGCACGCGTCTCCGACCGCACGGCCTTCTTCATGCTCGGCAAGCTCGTCGAGTTCGACGACACGCGTACGATCTTCATGACCCCGAAAGAAAAATTGACCGAGGACTACATCACGGGACGGTTCGGCTGAGCTTTGTTCGGTTCCTCGGAGTTCCTCGATGTTCCTCGGGTTCCTCGGGGGGCTGAGCAGTGTCAGTGGAACCCCGAGGAACTCCGAGGAGAGGAACCCAGTACCCAACGCCATGAGACATTTCGACAGAGAAATCGAGCACCTCAAAGAGCTCCTGCTGCGCATGGGAGCGCTGGTGGAGGACCGGATCAGTGAATCGATCCGTGCGCTTCTGGAGCGGGACACCGAAGCCGCGCAGCGCGTCATCGAGAACGACACCGCCGTCGACCAGATGGAGCTCGAGATCGACCAGCACACCATCGAGCTGATCGCCATGATGCAGCCCGCCGCGGTCGACCTCCGCTTCGTGGCCGCGGCCATGAAGATCACGCCGGAGCTGGAGCGTGTGGCCGACCTCGCGGTCGACGTGTGCGAGCGCGCCATCGAGCTCAATCGCGAGCCGCCGCTCAAGCCGCTGATCGACATTCCGCGGCTGGCGCGCATGGCCCAGGACATGGTCCGCCAGTCGCTGGACGCCTTCGTGCGGCGCGACGCCATCCTGGCGCGCGAAGTGATCGCCCGCGACGACGAAGTCGACCTCCTCACCGAGCAGTCCTTCCGCGAGCTGCTGACGTACATGCTGGAGGACTCGCGCAACATCTCCCGCGCCATCCGCCTGACGTTCATCGGCAAGTACTTCGAGCGGATGGCCGACGGTGCGACGAACATCTGTGAGATGGTCGTCTACCTGGCCGAAGGCAAAGTGATCAAGCACCAGCACGAGCATGAGTCGGACTGAGACACGCGTCGCGGTCATCGAAGACGATCAGGACATCGCCTTCACGATCCGCGTCAACCTCGAGCGCGAGGGCTACGCCGTCGCGTCGTACACGAACGGCCATGAGGGACTCGTGGCCGTGCAGCAGGGCGGCTTCGACTTTCTCGTGCTCGATCTCAACCTGCCCGACCTCGACGGCTTCACCATCTGCCGCGAGCTGCGCCGTCATCCGGTCACGGCGAAGCTGCCGATCCTGATGCTCACCGCGCGGACGTCCGAGGCGGATCGCGTCACGGGGCTCGAGCTGGGCGCGGACGATTACCTCGGCAAGCCTTTCAGCGTGCGCGAGCTGCTGGCCCGCGTCGCGGCCATCCTGCGCCGCGCCCGCGGCACCGACGACTCGGCGATGTACGACGACGGCCACCTGCGCATCGACGGCCGCACCATGCGCGTCTACGTCGGCGGCGAGGAAGTGAAGCTGGCCAGGAAGGAGCTGGAGCTGCTCTGGATGCTGGTCCGCAACCGCCCCGCCGTCGTCTCGCGGGACCGCATTCTGTCCGAGGTCTGGCAGGTCGCCGACGACGTCGAGACGCGCACCGTCGACGCACACATCCGCAACCTCCGCAAGAAAATCGGCAAGGACCGGATCCAGACGGTGATCGGATACGGGTACCGTTATGAGGATTGAGGATTGAGGATTGAGG
>DASVSV010000082.1:0-2718 GCA_036387915.1 Thermoanaerobaculia bacterium | reverse complement strand
GCTTCATGAACGTCGCGGCGGGAGGACCGCCGGTGTTCGTCACCAGGATGTCGACCTGGCCAAAGTGCGCGATGGTCTCGTCGAACCAGCGCTGCAGGTCCTCCGCCTTCGAGACGTCGCAGGCCACGGCTAGTGTGTCGCCGCCGAGGGATTGTTTTACCGGTTCGAGGGAATCGAGTGAGCGCGAGCAGATTGAGAGACGGCAGCCTTCGCGCGCCAGTGATTCCGCGATGGCGCGGCCGAGGCCTTTCGAGGCTGCCGCGACCATGGCCACACGATTGCGAATGCCCAGTTCCATGCGGCGGCGGACGATATCATGCGCCCTCCATGGTGACCTGTCCCAACTGCCAGTCCGAGCGCACCCGCCGCGGCGGCAACACGATCTGGATGATCTATCTCGTGCTGGTGGCGCTCGCCATCGGCGCCGTCCTGGTGTTCCGGCTCAACGCCGCAATCGTGGCCGGGGTGATGATCGCGGTCATCGTCCTGGCGCATCTCCTGGTCGGGCAGCGCGTCTGCGTCGACTGCGGACAACAGTGGAAGGGATGACAAACCCGAGTATTCGTGTTACTTGGCCCGCAACTCATGCCCGATCCACAGTACATCCGTAATTTCTCGATCATCGCGCACATCGATCACGGCAAGACCACCTTGTCCGATCGGCTGCTGCAGAAGACCGGTGCCGTCGAGCAGCGGGAGATGCACGAGCAGATGCTCGACGACATGGATCTCGAGCGCGAGCGCGGCATCACCATCAAGGCGCGCGCGGTCATGCTCAAGTACCGCGCGAACGACGGGCAGGAGTACACCTTCAACCTGATCGACACCCCGGGGCACGTCGACTTCACGTACGAAGTCTCGCGGAGCCTCGCGGCCTGCGACGGTGCGATCCTGGTCGTGGACGCGACGCAGGGCGTCGAAGCGCAGACGCTCGCCAACAGCTACCTGGCCATCAACAACAACCTGGCCATCCTTCCGGTCATCAACAAAGTCGACCTGCCGTCGGCCGACCCGGAGCGGGTGCGCGAGCAGATCGAGAACGTGATCGGTCTCGACGCGCACGATGCCGTGCTCGCGTCGGCCAAGGCGGGCATCGGCGTCGCCGAGATCCTCGAGAAGATCATCACGCACATCCCCGCGCCGAAAGGCGACGCGGACGGCGAGACGCGCGCGCTGCTGTTCGACTCCTGGTACGACCCGTATCGCGGCGTCGTCTGCATGGTGCGCATCGTCGACGGCGAGCTGCGCAAGGGGATGAAGGTGAAGTTCATGTCCACCGGCCGCGAGTACGAGGTCGCGGAGCTGGGCATCTTCACCCCGAAGCCGAAGGCCGTGGACTCGCTCGGCGTCGGCGAAGTCGGCTTCTTCTTCGCCAACATCCGCGACATCGTGCTGGCCAAGATCGGCGACACGATCGCGCAGGCGAAGCAGAACCCCACGCCGCTGCCCGGCTTCCAGGAAGTGAAGCCGATGGTGTTCGCGGGCCTTTTCCCGATCAACACCGAGGACTACGAGAACCTGCGCGACGCGGTGGCGAAGCTCAAGCTCAACGACGCCTCGTTTTCCTATGAGCCCGAAAACTCCATCGCCCTCGGCTTCGGCTTCCGCTGCGGCTTCCTCGGCCTCCTGCACATGGAGATCATCCAGGAGCGTCTGGAGCGCGAGTTCAACCTGGAACTGCTCACGACCGCGCCCGGCGCGCGCTACCGCGTGACCCTCACCGACGGCGAGGTCATCGAAGTCGAGAACCCGCAGAAGCTGCCCGATCCGTCGATGATCCGGATGATGGAGGAGCCGTTCTTCGAGATCACCATCCTCTCGACCGATGAGTTCGTAGGGCCAATTCTTGCGCTGGCCATCGACCGTCGCGGCGTACAGAAGAAGCTCGAGTACGTCTCCGCGAACCGCGTGATGATCGTGTACGACATGCCGCTGAACGAAGTCATCCTCGACTTCTTCGACAAGCTCAAGTCCATCTCGCGCGGCTACGCGTCGCTCGACTACCAGTTCATCGGCTATCGCGAGAGCGACCTCGTGAAGATGGACATCCTGGTCAACGGCGAGCCGCTCGACGCGCTCTCCCTCATCGTGCACAAGGAGAAAGCCTTCCCTCGCGGCAAGATGCTGGTCGAGAAGATGAAGGAGTTCATCCCCCGCCAGATGTTCGAAGTCGCGCTGCAGGCCGCCATCGGCAACCGCATCGTCGCCCGCGAGACCGTGAAAGCGCTGCGCAAAAACGTCCTCGCCAAATGCTACGGCGGCGACATCAGCCGCAAACGCAAGCTCCTCGAAAAACAGAAAGAGGGCAAGAAGCGGATGAAGCGCGTCGGCAAGGTCGAGATTCCGCAGGAGGCTTTTCTTGCGGTGTTGAAGATCGACTAGCGCGTTCGCGCGCGCAGGTAAAAGGTAAAAGAGGAAAGGTAAAAGGTCCGCTCCGCGTGTTTGCGCGTCGAGCGTGCGACCGGACGAGCCTCAGCTCCGGTTTTGCGCGTCGAGCGTGCGACCGCGCGAAAAGTCAGTCCCCTCTCCCCGCGCACGGGGAGAGGGCTAGGGTGAGGGGCTCCCTTTTGCCAAGCGGGTTCTGACCGGGGGCATCGGTAACAAACAAACCGGGCGCATGGGTTACACGTCCATCTTCGAAATCGAGCGAAGAGGGGTGTGCCGTGAGCTGGAAAGAAGAAGATGCGACGGGAGAGCGAGCCGCGTTCATCAAAGCGT
>DASVSV010000081.1:0-4341 GCA_036387915.1 Thermoanaerobaculia bacterium | reverse complement strand
AAGCCACGCCCTACGTTTCCACGCTTTTGGCCTCGGGAACGATCCGCGCGAGCACGTGCTGCCGACTCCTCAACGTCGGTTCCGCGGGTCTTATGGAGTGCGGCGGCCTTAGCCGCCGCTTTGATATTCGCGACCGGCACTGCCGAGACGCACCCAACTCCGCAGGTTGCATCCGAATAGGAAAGCGGCGGCGAAGGCCGCCGCACTTCATAACGAAGTGAACAGAGGCCTTCAGCCGACGCGCGGCCGCGCCAGCACAACGAGCGCGTCCGACTTGCCGCGCAGCCGTTCGACGACATTGATGGCGAAGAAGAGCGGCACCGCCAGGGCCGCCTTCCAGCGCGGCATGCGGCCGTCGAGGGTGAGCCGGCCGATGACGGTGCTGGCCGGCACTTCGTCGAGGTAGCGCGCGGCGATGACGTCGAAGCCGTTGCCGGTGAGGAAGCGAGTGAGGGTGGCGCGGTCGAAGTAGACGGTGTGCGGGTGTTCGTACTCCGATTGCCAGAGCCGCTTCACCGCGCTGCCGATCCGCAGCGCGTGCGCGACCCGGTAAAACAACCCCTCGGACGAAGGAACTTTGATGACCCACAACGCGCGTGCCTTTCGCTTCACGAGTTGGGCGAAGGCGTTGAGGTCGTCGAGATGTTCGATCACGTCGAGCGTCGACAGGATGTCCGCGGACGGTGTCGTCTCCGCGAGCACGCCCTGCTCCACCTCCCTCACCCGTTCCCGTGCCGCGCGCGCCGCGTTCGCATCCGGCTCGATTCCGCGCACGCGAAAGCCCGCCGCGCGCGCCGCTTCGAGCACGTAGCCGAAGCCGCAGCCGACGTCGAGCCATTCGCCGGACGGCTCGTGCTCGCGCACGAACGCGACGATCTGCTCCCCCTGTGCGCCACGCACGCGTCCGATCGACTGCAGATACGCGTCGCCGTCAACGTCGGCGTAATTCGTTCCGTGGCCCGGCGCGATCGCGCTGACGCGCAGTCCGCATGCGACGCATCGGCGAATCGTCACGCCCGCGATCGTGCGCGATTGAAAACGCTCACCGCCGCAGACGGGACACATCACGGCGGCCGTTTGCAGCTCGTCGTCCAACATGCTCGTGAAGAGAAGGGCATTGTACGCGCGGGCCCGCGTCACTCGCAGATCGCCAGTGCCGGGCGTGTCGGAACGATCGCCGCGGAAAGACGACGTGGCGTCCGTCTGAACACGTTGGCGGTCAGATCCGCCGCAGTGAAAAGGAGAAACATCATGTTCAGAAAGACTCTGGTCCTCTCATTCGTCCTCGTTCTTTCCCACTCGGCGCTCGCGCAGGAAGCGCTGCAGCGGCGCCCCATGCCCGATGCCATCAGGCCGAACACTCCGTGTCCGCATCCGTACTCGCAGACGCTGAGCGGCGGTCCTTCCGGCGCGTCGAGCCCCGTGGCGGCGGAGTTCCCGGCGAATATCCAGGCCTCGATCGCCGGCTCGGTCTGGAGCCAGACCCAGGCCGACAAGCACTTCGCGCACACGTTCCGCGTTTCCGGGAACGGCGAATGCTGCATCGCCACGAGCGGCACGCTGCGCGTCACGCTGAAGGCGCTCGCGGGCGGCGGCGTCGGCTCGCCGACCTCGGTCAACGACGCCGTGCACGTGTTCAGCGGCGGCACCGTCGTACAGGGACTCTCGCAGCAGCCGTGGTTGTCGTCGGGCGTGGGCACCGGCGCCACCACGACTGTCACGATCCAGATCCCGCCGAACGTGCTCGCCACCGGCCTGGTCACCTTCTACGTGCAGGACGACGCGTCCGTCACGAACGCGACGCTCACGGTGTCGGGCTGCTGCCTGAAGAAGCCGAAGGCCTGATCAGCGCCCCCACGTGCCCAGTTGTTCCCACACGGACCGCATTGCAGGAGCATCGGCAACGGTGCTCCTGTTTCGTGGTGCCGCGGCGAGCGTTGCAGCGATCTGCGGCACGACCTCGGGCACGCTGCGCTCGAGGTCCGCGGCGTGATCGGTGAGGAAGCGCGTGCTCACCAGACCTTCGCGGAACGCGGGATGACTGACGACGCGGCGCAGCCAGGAGATGTTGGTCTTCGTGCCGAGGACGACGTAATCGCGCAGCGCGCGGGACACACGGTCGATGGCGCTCTCGCGGGCCTCGGCGTAGCAGATCAGCTTGGCCAGCATCGGGTCGAACTTCACGCCGATCTCGCTGCCGCGCATGACGCCGGCGTCGACGCGCACGCCCGGACCGGACGGCTCGCGGTACGCGGCGATGGTGCCGCTCTGCGGGAGGAAGCGGTCATCCGGATCCTCGGCGTAGATGCGCACCTGGATGGCGTGGCCGCGTTGCGCGAGCTGCTCCTGCGTCCACGGCATCGGACCACCCGCGGCGACCTGCAACTGCGCGTGCACGAGGTCGACGCCGGCCACGAGCTCCGTCACCGGATGCTCGACCTGCAGGCGCGTGTTCATCTCCAGGAAGAAGAACTCGTTGTCCGGCGTGACGATGAACTCCACCGTTCCGGCGTTGCGGTAATCCACTCCCGCGGCCGCGGCGATGGCCGCTTTGGCCATGCGCGCGCGCAGCTCCTCGGAGTAGCGCGGCGCGGGGGTCTCTTCGACCACTTTCTGGTGGCGGCGCTGGATCGAGCAGTCGCGCTCGAAGAGGTGGACGATGTTGCCGCGGCCGTCGCCGAAGACCTGGAACTCGACGTGGCGCGGCTCCTCGATGTAGCGCTCGAGCAGGAGCTGGTCGTTGCCGAATGCCTTGGCCGCCTCGCGCGCCGCGGATTCAATCGCGGCCTGCAGTTCCTCGCGCGCGCGCACGATCTTCATCCCCTTCCCGCCGCCGCCCGCCGACGCCTTCACGAGCAGCGGGAAGCCGATGCGCTCCGCGGCGGCGGTCAGCGTGTCGAGCGACTGATCGTCGCCGTCGTAGCCCGGCACCACCGGGACGCCGAGCGATTGCATGAGCCGGCGCGACTCGGCCTTCGAGCCCATGGCCGCGATGGACGAGGCCTTGGGACCGACGAAGATCAGACCCGCGTCATCGCACGCCGCCGCCAGCTCGGCGCGCTCGGAGAGGAAGCCGTAGCCGGGGTGCAGCGCGTCGGCGCCGCTGGTGCGCGCCGCGTCGATGACCTTGTTCACGTCGAGGTAGGTCGCGCGCGCGTCGCCCGGTCCGAGGGAGATGGCCTCGTCGAAAAAGCGGCGGACGTAGCGGACGTCGTCTTCGTCCGCGTGCGCGAGCACGGAGGCGATGCCCATTTCGCGGCAGGCGCGGGCGATGCGGACCGCGATCTCGCCGCGGTTGGGCACTACTAGTTTTCTAATGTCTAGTTTTTGGAGACCCATGACGCCAGTCCTTTGTTGAGGAACGCCTGCATCCCCTGCTGCCCTTCTTCGGAAATGCGGCGCTCGGCGATCGCCTCGATCGTGTACGGGATCGCGTCGGCGAGATCGTGCGAGGCCACGTGCGCGATCAGTTTCTTGCACTCGCGCACGGCCTCGGGACCGGAGGTCTTGAGCTGCGTGACCGTCTCGTAGACCGCGGCGTCGAGCTCCGACTCGGTCTCCACCACGCGATGCACGAGGCCGATGCGCAGAGCGCGCTCGGCGTTGAAACGCTCGCCGGTGAGGAAGAGCGCGCGCGCGTGCGACGAACCGATCTTGCCGATCACGTACGGCGAGATGACCGCCGGCAGAATCCCCAGCTTCACCTCGGACAACCCGAACTGCGTGGTGCCCGCGGTGATGGCGATGTCGCACACCGCGACCAGACCGACGCCGCCGCCGATGGCCGCACCCTGGATGCGGCCCACGATCGGCACCGGGCAGTCGTTCATCAGCGCGTACATCTTCGCCAGCTTCGAAGAGTCGCGGACGTTCTCGTCGTGCGTGAACGACACCATGCGCGACATCCAGTTCAGGTCCGCGCCGGCGCAGAAGTTCTTGCCCGTGCCTTTCAGCACGAGGACGCGCGTGGCGTCGCTGTCGATGCTGGAGAAGAGGTCGATGGCCTCGGCGATCAGGTTCTCGTTGAATGCGTTGTGAACCTCGGGCCGGTTGAGCGTGACGGTGAGGACGCCGTCCGCATGCTCGACGAGGAGTGTTTTGTAGGCTGCCATAGGCGGCGCATTGTATGCGCGCTCGCTTCTTAGTCCGCTCTCGCCGCGCACGGGGAGAGGGTTAGGGTGAGGGGCTCCCTTGTGCCGAGGTTCTGACCGGGGGCATCGGTAACAAACAAACCGGGCGCATGGGTTACACGTCCATCTTCGAAATCGAGCGAAGAGGGGTGTGCCGTGAGCTGGAAAGAAGAAGATGCGACGGGAGAGCGAGCCGCGTTCATCAAAGCGT
>DASVSV010000080.1:0-3218 GCA_036387915.1 Thermoanaerobaculia bacterium | reverse complement strand
GGCTACGTCAGCGTGCGGATGTACCACGGCCTGCGCGAGATCGTCGGCGGCTTCACGAAGAACGCGTTCGCCGTCCTCGGCTACAACTACTTCGTCGGGCTGCTCTTCTTCGTCCTGGCCATCGTCGTTCACATCCTGCCGTACGCGCTCGCGCTGACCGGCAACGTGCTGGCGATGAACACCATCGCCGTGATCGCCCTGACCCGCCTCATCCTCTACACCTCCCTCGGCTACCGCATCGACAACGCCCTCCTCGCCCATCCTCTGATGATCGGCACCTGGTGCTGGATCCTCCTCCGCTCGATCTGGTTCACCGGCATCCGCCGCCAGCTGCTCTGGCGCGGCCGCACCTACGACGCCGCCCGCACGAAGTTCGGCGCGGACTGAGCGCCGCGGGAAGCCCCCGCCCTACCAAAGCGGCGGCTCGTTCGCCGCCGCACTCCTACACGAACCAGCCTCAGCGCTCCGCCCCCGTGAAATATGCTAGATTCCACACGGTTGTACGGCTGCCTATGTCCAAACCTGCCGAACGGTATGCTCAGATCCTCGACGAGATCGTCGGGCCCTTCGACCTGAGCCACGACTTCGGCCGCAAGCGTGCGTATGAGGCGGCCATCGAGTATGCCCGCCAGAACCTGATCGACGATCCGCACTGCAACGAGTTCCTGCTCGCCGCGGCCAAGCGCCTCGACTTTGCCCCCGTCACCCGCGAGAACCTCGAGAGCCGCGTCAAGCTCCCGAAGGAAGCGTGGCTCGACCTCTGGATCTCCGACGAGGACGACGAAGTCGCCCTCACCGGCACCCGCGAGGGCATTCAGTACCTGATCGACCTGCTCACGCAGCTCCGCGACGCGTCCGATCCGGAACAGCACATCCATCTCGACCGCGGCGCGCTGCCGATGACCGAGAACTCGGCGAACCTGGTCCTCTTCAAGGAAGACGAGACCTGGTTCACCGGCGTCGGCGCGGAAGGCGTCCAGGATTACCCGCAGCGCGAGATCGACCCGAAGTCGATCTACGCGATCCAGTTCATCCACTATCCGCCGGACGACCTCCCCATCAGCGCGCACCGCCTCTACCGCGTGCTGAAGGTCGAGGACGAGAACGGCGCGTCGACGAACATCAAGGAGTTCACCGAGGGCACCGAGGCCCGCTACGTGCGCGTGACGTTCATCGCCGACAGCGACGAGCGCTTCACCTACACGTTCCACCTCGACGACCCGGCCGTGAACTACTTCACCCACCGCGAGATCCTCTCCCTCGCGATGAAGTCCGTCTGATCGCGTTCGTCGCACGAACGAAAGGGAACGACGAGGGGCCTCCGGCGGGCCGGTACGACCGGCAGCGCTGAGTGAGCCCAGTCTTCGCGCAAACACGTGTTTGGTAGACAGGGCGTGCGTTCAGGCTAGGCCAAGCAGCGCTGCCGGTCGTACCGGCCCGCCGGAGGCCTCCGGTCGTCTCTCTTTCGCACCTGCGAAGACCGCGTTCCGCTGCGTTAGACTCCGGCGCATGATTCGTCAGATCACGATCCTTGGCAGCGGGACCATGGGCCGCGGCATCGCCTACCTCTCTGCCGTCGCCGGATTCGACACCGTCCTCTTCGACACCGAAGCCGCCGCGCTCAACGAAGCCAAGAGCTCCATCGGAGCGACGCTCGCCAAGGGGGTCGAGAAAGGGAAGCTCACCGAGGCGGGGGCGCGGACCGCTGCCGAATACCTGCAGCTCGTGCCCGAGCTCGAGCCGGCCGTCAGCGGCGCGGACCTCATCATCGAAGCCGTGCCCGAGAGTTACGACCTGAAGAAAGAGCTCTTCGCGCAGGCGGACCTCTTCTGCGGTGAGAACACCATCATCGCGTCGAACACCTCGTCCATCTCCATCACCCAGCTGGCCGGACACGTCGAGAAACGCGACCGCTTCGTCGGGATGCACTTCTTCAATCCGCCGCACCTGATGAAGCTCATCGAGATCGTCGCCGGCGACCGCACCTCGGACGACACCATCGAGCAGGTCAAGATCGTCGCGCGGCGCATGGGCAAGACCGCCATCGTCGTCCGCGACAGTCCCGGCTTCGCCACCTCGCGCCTCGGCGTGGCCATCGGACTGGAAGCCATCCGCATGCTCGAAGAAGGCGTGGCCACCGCGGAGGACATCGATCGGGCGATGGAGCTCGGCTACAACCATCCCATGGGCCCTCTGCGCCTGACCGACCTGGTCGGACTGGACGTCCGCCTCGGCATCGCCGAATACCTCGCCGCCACCCTCGGCCCGCGGTTCGAGCCGCCGCAACTGCTGCGTGAACGCGTCGCCGAGGGCAAGCTTGGAAAAAAGAGCGGCGAGGGGTTCTACCGCTGGCCTTCTGAAGGATGAGCGAGGCCTACGGGGCGTTCGCGTACGCCTACGACAAAGCCCTCGGTGCGCGCTTCTTCAAAGCCGCGCGCAAGCTGCTCGACGAAACGCTCGACCGCTATCCGACCCCGAAGCGCACCCATCTCGACGTCGCCTGCGGCACCGGCATGGCCGTCGAGTACTTTCGCAAGAAGGGCTGGAAGTCGACCGGTGTCGACGCCAGTCTGCCGATGCTGCAGCTCACCAACGGCGGCATCGCCGGCGACATGCGTCGGCTTCCCTTCCGCCGCAAATTCGCGCGCGTGACCTGTCTCTACGACAGCCTCAATCACCTGCTCGAGCCGGAGGACCTCACCGCGGCGTTCCGCTCGGTCCGCGGCGTGATGGATCACGACTCGCTGTTCCTGTTCGACATGAACCATCCGGAGATCTACCCGGAAGTCTGGGGCATGGCCGATCCGTACACCGCCAGCGGCAGCGACTATCACCTCGAGATCGCGACGCGGTACCGCAAGCGCGACCGGATCGGGCGGGCGGCGGTGAGCGGATGGGCGGTGATGGACGGGAAGCGCGTCGAGATCCGCGAGCAGCACCTGCAGCGCGCGTACAGCGAGCGCGAGATCACCGGTGCGCTCGGAGAGGCCGGCCTCGCGCCGGTCGACGTCATCGACTTCGATCCCTACGGAGAAGCCGACGACATCGACGCGACCACGGTGAAGTTGTTCTTCGTCTGCAGGCCGGTGTAGCGATGGGAGCGCCGGCGTCCTCGCCGGCTGTTTTGGATGTCATCCCGAGCGTCGAGTCGAGGGACCTGGGCGGGAGGGGGCGCGCTGCGTGTCCTCGGGCGCGTTGAGCGCGCCACCACCCACCCA
>DASVSV010000079.1:0-8446 GCA_036387915.1 Thermoanaerobaculia bacterium | reverse complement strand
GGCTGTCGGTGTTGGCGGCGACGTCCTGCAGGAGGGCGTCGAGGTCGTCGTTGCCGTCGAGCTTGGCCAGCAGGTCGTTCAGACGCTGGCGCGCTTCGAACAGCTTGCGCAGGGTGTCGACCTGCTGCACGACCTGCTCGGGACGGAGGTCGTCGAGCTTGCGGAACTTCAGCTCGACGTTCATCTTCGTGTCGTCGTTCTGCAGCTTGTTGTCGACCTGGAACGCGAGACGCGGGGCGATGGACGCCATCACGTCGTTGAAGTTGTCGCGGTCGATCTCGACGAACTTGCGATGCTTGATCGGGGTGACCGGGCCTTCCGGCTTGCCGGCCAGGTCGGCGAGGATGCCGACCACGAGGGGCAGCTCTTTCTTCTCGATCGCACCGCCGGTCTCGACGTCGTACGAAATCTGGACGCGCGGCGGACGAATGCGCGTCAGTTTCTTTTGTGTGCTCTCACTCACTGAAGCCTCCTTTTGAATGGGTGGAACTGCCGAATGCGGTGGTCTCTCTGCTGCTGTGTCCCGTTGGTCACCCCCCTCGGGTTTCATGGTCGATCTCAGCCCGGGCGCTTCATCCCGAGCAACGCGTAAATCGTGTTCACGTCGGCATTCTTTTGAAGCAGCTCGTCCAGCAGCTCCGCGAGGCTCATGTTTCCCCACGAGACGGCGCGGCGGACGAGGTACGGCACGGGGCTGTGCGGCTCCGTGCGCAGCAGGTATTCGGAGGCTTCGCCGAGCGCGCGATAGGCGTCGGCGCGGCTGGCGATGCGGCCGCCGGCATACGGCGCGGACGGCGTCGCGGGCCCGGATGGGGCGTCTTCGGTTTCGGTCATCGATTGTTGTTCCACCTCGACGGGCGCCGGCGCGGGTGCGGCCAGCTCGCCCTTGTCGATGCGCTCGCGAACCACTCGGGTCACGAGCAACTGGATCGACTGCAGCAGCTCGCGCAGCGGCGTGAGACTGGGGGCCTGGTCGGCGCCGGCCTTCTCGACCATCACCGCGTCGAGCTCGTCGAGCGCGGCCAGGCCGGAGGTCAGGTCTTCGTTCAGCGTCACGTACCACTGCCCCGGCGTGAGGGACATGGCCACGAGGAACTTCTGCTGCGTGATGGCGCCGGCGTTCGTCGCTTTCGTCGCGGCCTGCGGGTCTTTGACGGCGATCTTCGCGAGGCGCAGCGCGTTCGACCAGTCTTTCCAGCCGTAGGGCATCGGCTCTTCGCCCGCGGGAAAGGTGAGCGGGATGGAGAAGAGCGGCGTGGCCAGTCGCGTGAGCCACGCCACCGGCGCGACGCGATAGTCGACGCTCTCGTCTTCGAGCGCGGGATAGACGTCGGTCCAGAAGTTGCGGCAGAGACCTGCCACCAGCCGCACGCCGGCGGCGAGTCCGGTGAAGCCGTGCAGATGCACCCAGGCTTCGCTGAGCCAGCCCGCGATCTGCAGGTCTTTGGTGCGGGTGGTGAGCGCGTCGATGCAGAGCTGCTCGACGGCGCGCCAGTCGGCGCGTTTGAGCTCGCGCTGCCAGACCCCGAGGGGGAGCGAGGGATCGTCTTCCTGACGGTGCTTCTGGATCTCGTCGTAAACGGGATCGAAACGCAGCCACTCGCCCGCCGGCTTCTCCGCGCTGATGGGCGCGAGCAGCGCGTCGACGTCGAGCGCGCGTCCGATCGGAACGACCTGCGCCGTCATCGCCGGGCCTCCGCGGTGTACGCCGCGCCGGTGATGCGGGGCGCGGAGACGGGGAAGCGGGGGATGGTCAGCGGCTGCGCGCTCTTCGGGTCGAGCACCGACAGGCGCAGGAACACGCGCGCGTCGCTGCGCGGCTCGTTCTTCTGCGCGGGATCCTCGGTCGCGATCTCCAGCGACAGCGTCACCGGCTCGACGTCGACAAACGCCGGCAGGTCGTCGGCGGACGACTGGTTCTGCTCGAGCGCGGTCAGCAGCGACCACGCGTTCTTGTACTCGTAGATGACCGTGCGATCGCGGACGGAGACGCCCGGCTTGGCGTTGTCGCCGACCGGAACCCGCGGCGAGTCGCTGGCCCAGCGCAGCGAGACGCGCACCGGCTCGCCATACGTCCAGCGGATCTTGCGCGACTTGGCCTCGCGGTTCGTGATCGTGTCGCGGCCGACGTCGAGCGTCCAGCCGATGATCTGGTCGCCGTGGACCTCGCGGTCGCGCAGCACGCGGAACATCGGCTCGATGTCGATGGCCGGACCGGCTTCCGGCTTTTCGAGGTATGTGGCGAAGAAGCCGCGCACCGCGGAGATCTCTTCGACGAAGCGGCGCGCTTTCGCGAACGACGGATCCTGCGTCGCGTCGACGGGGATGCTGCGCACCATGGCCTGCGACGCGTCGAAGATGCGGAAGAAGCCGCGCAGGTCGTTCGGGTCGGCTTCGAGGTCGCCCGCGCGCGGCACCGCATCCGTGAACGGGTAGCGGCCGGCCAGGCGCTGATTGAAGTACTGCTCGATCTCTTTGTAGCGCGTGGCCACGCGCTCGATCGCAACGTTCGTGCAGCGCGCGCCGAGCTGCGACGCGAGCTCCTGCGTGCGCACCGCGAAGATGCCGGGATCGGGCTGGAAGCCGTTCGGCAGGCGCGCGGTGCTGCACGACGCCAGGTCGAGCTTCGACATGCGGTCGTTGATGTAGTCCTCGAGCACGGCCACGGAGTTGCCCGGCTTTTTGGCGTCGTAGTCGCGGAGGTCGTCGAGGATGTGCTGCCAGCGGCGCGTCTCGGCGCTGGCGCGCGTCCCCTCGTGCGAGAGGAAGGCCAGCAGCGGATGCGCGTACGTCCGCGCGAGATACGCGACGCGGTCGCGGGTCGTGTTCAGGTAGACCGCGACTTCGGCCGGATCGGTGGCTCCCCACGCGGCGGGCGAAGGGGGCGCCTCGCCGTTCCACCACTCGAACGTGCCCTGACGCGGGCGGTACGGCTGCTCGGCTTCGAGCAGCGTGTCGACTTCGGCGAGGATCCGCCGCGCTTCAGCGGTCATGACCGCCGTGACGTCCCGTTTGTCGTCGACGAGGTTCAGGCGGGTCAGGCCGTTCAGCGCGGAGTCGAGCGACTTCGTCGACGCGACGAACGTCGTGACGTCGTTGCGGATCGCGTCCTCGCGCCCGTCGAGCGTGGCCGGCGGCATCACGTTTTCGAACTGCTGCGCCTGCGCGAGGAGGTCCATCATCTGCGCGCGTGCGCGGTCGCGGGCCACCTGGTCGACGCTGATGCGCAGGTCCGCAGGGATGAGCGGGAACGTCTTCTCGCGGAAGCGGTCGTATGCGGCCACGACGTCGGAGGCCTGCGCCAGCGCGGGCGCGTTCCACGCCAGCCGCGTCCCCGGCGACAGGCGCACCTGCACGTGGCGCTGCTCGGACGGGGTGTTGACGAACTTCTGCCCGAGGAACGTTTCGAGGGCGGACTTGAGGAGCAGCGTGTCGGACGAGAGCTGCATCGTCGGACGCCCCTGCTGCACGGCCAGGATCGACCCGGTCAGCGGCGAGGTCGTGCCGGCCAGGCGGCGCTGGTATTCGCGCCACGCCGCGGTGGCGTCGTTGCGCAGCGCGACCGCGGCCTGGCGTCCGAAGAACTCGGAGGTTTCCATCTCCAGCAGCACGCGGTCGAATGCGCTGCCGAGGCTGAACGACTGGCGGAAGGCCCACTCCATCTGCGGGCTCGTGGCCACGCTTTCGATCTCCTGCATGCGCCGCACGAGATCGGCGAACCGCTCGGTCTCCCCGGCCGACGGCCACTGCGTCGAGGCGACGTTGATCGACTCGCTCAGCTCGCGCAGCCGGGCATAGAAGAGGTTCTGCTGAAAGAGGCCGGTGTAGAGACCGTGGGCCATCTTCGCGGCGCGGAGGTTGGCTTCGTCGCGATAGCGCGCGGCGTCGAAGCGGACGTAATCGGCGTTGCGCAGCGCGCGGCGATAGAGCTGGTCGTTGCGATAGAAGTCGTCCGGCAGCTCCTGCCCGAAGGCGGCGTTGACGACGGCGCCGAGCTCCTTCATGTCCCCGGTGCGCGCGAGGTCGTTGAACTTGCGCTTGGTGTCCTCGAGCTGGCGGAAGCAGGTGACGAACTGGCGCAGCTCCTGGAACTCCGGCGTCTGCTCGATGCCGAAGGCCGGCGCCTGCTGGTCCTGCTGCACGGTGAGCTGCACGGCGTTGGCGTGAAGGCCGGGCGCCGTGCAGCTGTACGAGCCGTCGAGCAGGCGCCGCGCGCGCTCTTCGAGCTCGAGGCGCACGCCGTCGAGAATCACGGACTCGAACGCCTCGCCGACCGAGCGCTCCAGACGATGCTCGAAGCCGCTCAGCCACGAGCTGGGGAGGAAGACCACGGCGTAGTGGCGGAAGTCGATGCGGGCCATGCCGTTGAGCAGGTCGAGCGACCAGCGCTGGATCTCGCCTTCGGAGATGTGCTGCCGCGTGTCGGGACGGCGGCACGCTTCGACGCGGTCGGCCGTGGCTTCGAGGAACGGCAGGATCTCCTGATTGTCTTTGTTCAGGCGGATCGCGCCGATGGCCATGCCGCCCGCGAGCAGGATGCCGAGGATCAGCGTCGAGTACTGCGCGACCTGCACGGCGCGATTGCGCGAGACCAGCGTCCAAGTGGTCGGCATTGCCAGTCCCCACTCGGGGAAGGCCTTGCGCTCGAGGAGGTCGGCCAGAAACGCGGTGCCGCCGTTGCTCTGTCCGAGAAGGTCGGCCTCGCCGCCGTCCTTGCCGGTCAGGTAGATGCCGCGGAGCATCGGCGCGTCGTGATAGGCGGTGGCGCGGAAGAGCTGCTCGAGGCAGATCCGCAGCGGTGCGCCTAGCGCGGTCACGGCCTCGTCGAGCTGGAGCAGCGAATCCGCATCCTTCCCGCCTTCGGCAAAGATCTCCAGCTGGAGGTCCTGCACGCGGGTCGCGAGGGCCTCGATCGCCTCGTCCATCCAGGCGGGGGAGTAGTTCGTGTCGGAGGTGTAGGTGCTGGACCAGCCGAGCATCTGACGGCGCGCCTGCGGCGGCAGTCCCGCGCAGAGCGCCGAGAAACCGGTCAGCGCTTCGGCGCCGGTGACGACGATGTACGCCGGCACGCGGAAGCCGAGCTTCTGCTGCACGTCGGCCACGCGGCGATGCACTTTGCTCATGCGCGTGGCCAGGTCGGTGCGCGCCAGCTCGCCCGTCGTCGCGGCGACGAGGCTTTCCGCGGAGATGGTGATGAGGATGCCGTCGACGGGACGCTTCGGACGGAGCTTCTGCAGGCGGCGCAGGAGACTGGACCAGTTCGAATCGTCGGCGGTGGTGCCGTCGGCGCGCAGGATCATGTCGCCGGCAACGTCGAGGACGACGCCGCGGTCGTAGAGCCAGAACCCGCGTCCGTACGCGAGCGAGACGCCCGCGTCCTGCGCGGTGCCGAAGGGGAGGTCGAGTCCGGAGTCGCCGAGCAGGCTCGAGTCGCGCGAGCCGGCGGCGCCGAGGAGCAGCAGCAGCGGCAACTCGTGCGGATCGCCCTGGCGGGTCTGGCGCATGCGGCGCGCGGCGCGGCGGAACACGGTGGCCAGCGACGGCGTGGTTTGCACCGCGGCCTCCGGCGAGGCGGCCGGCGCGTCGTCGTCGGCGGGTGCGTCGTTCGGGTCGGGGAACTGCGACGCTTTCGCCGATTTCTTCAGGACCACGATCAGCAGGATCAGGATGATCGCGGCCAGGGCCAGCACCGCCGCCAGCGCGTACGGCCAGATCGTGGCGGTGTTCATCGGCGCGCTCCGGTGGTCGTAGCCGCCGCGGGAGCCGCGGGTGCGGCGTACGGATCGAGGATGCGGTCGACGTATGGCGAGAGCTGGCTCTTCAACTGGATCCAGATCACGTGCTGCGTGGCCGCGAAGACGACCAGAATCACGACGATGGCCCAGATCCACGGCTTGAGGTGCGGCAGCTCGACGCGCGGACGCTCGATGGTGCCCATGTAGGCCTGCGGCGCGACGGCTTCGCGTCCGCGGATGACTTTCGGGTCGCGTCCGAAGATGAAGCGGTAGAGGCGGCGGCGGATCACTTCGATCTCCGACTCGGCGTCGGGGCGGCCGCGGTATTTGCCCTGGAAGCCGAGGGCCAGCACGGAGAGGTAGACGCGGGCGATCTCGGTGTGTCCGTTGTCGCGGTCGCGGAGCAGGTCGTCGATGCGCTCGAACAGCTCTTCACCGGCGCGGTGCGTGCCGTAGAGTTTTGCTTCGACGAGGTTCTGGCGCCACGCCTCGCGTCCGGGCCAGTCGAGGTTGAGGAAGACTTCGTCCGCGAGCGCGGCCATCGCGTACTGGGCGCGTTTGTAGAGCTCGAGCCCGAGGTCGCCGCCGTGGCGGATGGCCTCCTGCTCCTGGCGTTCGAGGACATTGAAGATGCGGCGCCATGCGGCGTTGGCTGTGAGCGCGGCTCCGCGAGCGTCGGCGGGCGCGTCGTCGAAGGCGATGTTCCCTTCGCGCAAGCGATCCTGCAGCCGCATCAACTCCGTGTGGAACTGCTGGAACTTCTCCGTGACGAACATCGGATCTGGACCCCGGGACCTGCTTCGTTTTCGCTGCTTACCTTTTCACTGCGTACGTTTTCTGATGTAGAGGACGATCTGTTCCGGCGAACGGGCACTGCTCTCTCCGGGACGAAGCACGATGAGGTCTTCGCCCGGCGTGATGAATTCGGGATCGGCCGTGAGCGCGTAGAGCGTCACGCCGGAAGCGGGAACGAGGTCTGCGTCGGCCTCGATCGCTCTGCGCCGCGCGCCGGTCATGCGGCGGTCGCGGAGCGACTCGACCTCCGAGCGGCTGCCGACGATGCAGGCCGCCACCCACCCGGCCATGTCGCGCGCGGGCATGCCCACCGGAGCGCGTACGCCGAGGACCAGCGGCCGGGTCATCCACTCGGGGTCGAAGAAGAGACGGAACTCTTCGCCGTCCTTCGTGAACGGATACGCGACGTAAGCCTCGTGGATGCCCTCGTCGAGCGCGCGCGAGATCGACGCGCGCACCTGCTCGAACGTGGCCATCAGGTCGTTGTGGTCGTAGCGGTCGAGCGGCGGCGGAATCAGCGAGCGGCTCACGCCGGCCACATGCCCGAGCAGCGCGCAGAAGGCGACGTAGAGCTGGAACGGATGCGCGGCGCCGGAGCCGAGGATCGCTTCGAACGCCGGCAGCTCGCCGACCAGACAGTGGATCTGCAGCTTGGTCTCGAGACGCTGCGGCGCGTGCGCGTCGGCGGTGCTGCGGGCCTGGTCCGCGAGGACGGCCGCTTTCTCGCGGAGGCGCGTGGTGACGGCGGAACAGAGTCCGTGCAGCGCGGAGCCGGGCGCGACGCGGAGCATCGGCGGCTCGAAGCGCGTGCGCGTGTAGACCTCGTGCTCGTACTGCACCTGCGCCAGCGGGAAGCTGACGTATTTCGGCGCCGGCTCGTCTCCGGCGATGAGCTGGAGGCGCGGCTGGAGCACGAGCAGCGGCAGGTCGCCCTCGCCGGTGTTCTCGTCCGGCACGGGCGTGCTCTCTTCGAAGCTGTAGCGCTCCGCGAGCTTGAGGCCGCGCGTGCGGGCGACGATGGCGAGCTGCACGAGGGCCGGCTTCGTTTTGATGTCCGGAAGCTGGGTCAGGTCGAGGGTCAGATCGGGGCCGTCGCCGGCGGAGTAGGAGATGACCAGCCCGTCGGGCATGACCGCTTCGAGCTCGATCACCCGGAAGAGGCCGTCGACTAGCTTCACGGTGTCGATCTCGAGATGGCGGATGCCCCAGTGGAACGGGGAGACCGCACTGGCGTGATAGTGGAGGAGCGACTCCTGCCGCTGCGACAGCCACTGGAAGTGCTGCGGCGCGAGGAGCATCCCCTCGTGCCACTGGATCGCGGGCGGGACGTCGCGCGCGGTGGTGCGTGAGCGTCCCTTGCGGCGGGTGCCCGGCGCGGCGGAGGGCTGGGTGGTGTCGCCGGTCGTCGTCACTGCAGTTTCTCCACGGAAAAATCGCGTGCGCCGAGGACGAGGCGGAACGGCTCCTGCGGGTCCGCCGTCGCCCGATGCTCCCCCTCGGTCACGTAATCGGCGAAGAGGACGACGCGCCGCGCGCCGGGGCGGTAGGCGACGTTGAGCCGCTCGATCTGCTGTCCCGGCACCCACTCCCACTGCTCGACCACCAGGGCGTTGCCGTAGTCCTTGATGAACTGCTCGCGCTTGGCGAACCACTCGGCCGAGGGAGTTTTGAGGAGCGTGTCGAGGAGCTTTTTGTCGTAGACGAAGACCAGGTTGACCGCGACCGGAGAGTCTTCATTCGCGTCCGGGGCGACCACGACGTCGAACGGAAGCTGCCCGCCGAACATCGACCGCGCCTTCTGCGTCATCCCGCAACCGAGGGCCCACAGCGCCGCGAGCAAAACACATAAGTGTCTTACTCGACGACAGGACGAGATAGCGGCCGCACGAGGCGGCGCGCCATGGGGGAATGTATTC
>DASVSV010000078.1:0-20857 GCA_036387915.1 Thermoanaerobaculia bacterium | reverse complement strand
GCCCGCCCCCCCCCCACGTGGGAGGGCGGGCTGAAGCCACGCCCTCGTTTCCACGAGGTACGCCGCAACCGCCGGCACCGTCATCATCAACAGGCACTCGTCAGCCGTGAGGGTCGAGCTCGAGGACGGCCGATTGGATTTGTCACTAAGATCCCACTCATGAACTGGCTTCTGAAGAACTTCCTCCGCGGTCTCGTCATCGTCGTGCCGATCGCGGTCACGGTCTATCTGCTCGTGCAGGCCTTCGTCTCGCTCGACCGCATCCTCAAGCTGACGACGCCCGGTCTCGGCATCGCCGTGCTCCTCGGCGCGACGATTCTCATCGGCGCGCTGGCGGGCAACTTCGTCGGACGGCGGCTCTTCGCGATCATGGAGCGCCTGTTCACGCGCGCGCCGATCGTGCGCATCGTCTACGCCGCCATCAAGGACCTGCTCGAAGCGTTCGTCGGCAACAAGCGCCGCTTCGATCGTCCCGTGGCCGTGTCGGTAACGGACGACATCCGCACGTTCGGCTTCATCACCCGCGACGACCTCGGAGAGCTGGGGCTGCCGGGCGACGTGGCGGTCTATGTCCCGTTCTCCTACACGTGGGACGGCTGCCTGCTGGTCGTGCCGCGCGAGCGGGTCCGGGCGCTCGACGCCGACAGTGCCAGCATCATGGCTCTGGTCGTGTCCGGTGGCGTGTCGCGAATGTGAACCGCGACGGCTTGCACCACGCGCAATTTTCAATATGATGCGCACCGTCCGCGACATCCCGCGCGCGGACCTCCGACCCGCTTCTCTTCTTCGACTGAATTCTCGACACCGGACGGTAGCAGCCTAAATGGCTCAGATTTTCCACCGCAGCGCCAATACACTTTCGCGCGTCACCATCTTCGGCGCGATCTTCATTGCCGGCTTCGTTCTCTGGGTGATCGGCGGCATCGTCCGTTCCCCGTACTTTACGAACCAGGGCATCGCGCGCGAGCAGGTCGTGCCGTTCAGCCATCAGCATCACGTCGGCGGACTGGGCATCGACTGCCGCTACTGCCACACCTCGGTCGAGACCTCGAGCTTCGCCGGCATCCCGCCGACCTCGACCTGCATGAACTGCCACTCGCAGATCTGGACGAACGCGGCCATGCTCGAGCCCGTGCGCGCCAGCTACCGCACCGGAAAGCCGCTGATCTGGAGCCGCGTCCACCGTCTGCCCGACTTCGTCCATTTCAACCACAGCATCCATGTCGCGAAAGGCATCGGCTGCGCGTCCTGCCACGGGCGTGTCGACAAGATGAACCTCGTCTTCCAGGCCTCACCCATGACCATGGAGTGGTGCCTCAACTGTCACCGCGCGCCGGAGCGTTACATCCGTCCGCGGGAAGAAGTGTTCAACATGAGCTACGTGCCGCCGAAGAACCAGAACGTCCTGGGACCGGAGCTCGTGAAGCGCTACGGCGTCAAGAGCATGACGCACTGTTCCACCTGTCATTACTGACGCGGCGAAGCGTCGACCCACCATGAGTGAAAACAAGACACTGAATTTCACCGACTTCCGCGCACGCGTCGGCGACCTGCGCGGCAAGGAGTACTGGCGCAGTCTCGAAGAGCTGGCGCGCAGCGACGTCTTCGACGACTTCATGCACCAGGAGTTTCCGCAGCAGGCGCTCGCTCTGGACAAGGGCGTCGACCGCCGGAACTTCCTCAAGCTGATGGGCGCCTCGGTGGCCATGGCCGGCCTCGCGGCCTGCCGTCCGCCGGACGAGAAGATCATCCCGTACGTCGATCAGCCGGAGAGCCTCATCCCCGGCAAGCCGCTCTTCTTCGCCAGCGCCATGCCTCTCGGCGGCGTCGCGACCGGCATCCTCGTCGAGACCCACATGAACCGTCCCACCAAGATCGAGGGCAACCCGCAGCATCCCTCGAGCCTCGGCGCCAGCGACGCGTTCATGCAGGCCGCCATCCTCAATCTCTACGATCCCGACCGCTCGCAGGTGGTGCGCAAGCTCGGCGACACCGCGACCTGGGGCGACTTCGTCGCCGCCCTGCAGCCGGTCGTCGCCGACGCGAAAACCAACGGCGCCGGCCTGCGCATCCTCACCCAGACCATCACCTCGCCGACCCTCGGCGCGCAGATGCAGGCCCTGCTCGCGCAGTACCCGGGCATGCGCTGGCACCAGTGGGAAGCGGTCAGCCACGACAACGTTCGCGAAGGCGCACGGATGGCGTTCGGCAGCTACGTCCACACGCACTACGACTTCACCAAGGCGAACATCGTCGTCTCCCTCGGCTCCGATTTCCTCGGCGAGGGACACGGCCACCTCCGCTACGCCCGCGACTTCATGTCCCGCCGCAAGATCCGCAACGGCGTGAAGTCGATGAACCGGCTCTACGCGATCGAAGGCGGCATGACGCAGACCGGCTCCGTCGCCGATCACCGCGTGGCCGTGAAGCCCTCGCAGATTGAAGGCATCGCCCGCGAGATCCTGGCCGGCTCGTCAACCAACCCGGTCGTGCAGAAGGCCATCGCCGACCTGCAGGCCAACCGCGGCGCGAGCGTCGTGGTCGTGGGCGACGAGCAGCCGCCGGCCGTGCACGCCATCGCGCACGCGATCAACTCGCAGCTCGGCAACGTCGGCACGACCGTGCTCGTCACCGATCCGATCGAAGTCGCGCCTACGAACCAGCTCGCGTCGCTGATGGAGCTCGTCCGCGACATGAACGCGGGCCGCGTGAAGGCGCTGATCATTCTCGGCGGCAACCCGGTCTTCGACGCGCCGGCCGACCTGCAGTTCAACAAGGCCATCAACAAGGTCCCGTTCCGCGTGCATCACTCGATGTACTACGACGAGACCTCGCTGCGCAGTCACTGGCACATCCCCGACACGCACTTTCTCGAGACCTGGGGCGACGCGCGGGGCCACGACGGCACCGTCTCGATCATGCAGCCGATGATCGCCCCGCTCTACAACGGCCGCTCCACGCACGAAGTGCTCGGCGCCCTGATCGGCGGTCTCGACGCAACGCCGTACCAGACCGTGCGCAATCACTGGTTTGCACGTGGTGCAAATGAAGACGCGTGGCGCCGCTGGCTCCACGACGGCATCGTCCCCAACACCGCGCTGCCCACGCGCGCCGCTGCCGCCACTGCCCCACCAGCAACTACCAACCAGCAACCAGCAACCGGCCTCGAACTGGAGATCCGTCCCGACCCGACCCTCTACGACGGCCGCTTCGCCAACAACTCCTGGCTCCAGGAGCTGCCGAAGCCGCAGACGAAGATCACCTGGGACAACGTCCTGATCATCGGCGCGAAGACCGCCGACGCGATCGGCTTCAACATCGAAGAGCGCAGTAACCTGCAGAACAGCCGCGAGACGCGGTTCGCCGAGCTCACGTACCGCGGCGTGAAGATGCGCCTGCCGGTCTGGGTCGTCGCCGGACACGCCGAGGGCGTGGCCACGGTTTACTTCGGGTACGGGCGACGGGCGGGCGGCGCGGTGGCGACGGAAAAAGGCAAGGGCTTCGACACGTATCCGCTGCGTTTCTCGAACGCGCTGCACGGCGGTCCGGGCGCCAGCCTGACCATCGACCGCGGCGGCAAGGCCTATCCGATCGCCTGCACGCAGGAGCATCAGTCCATCGACCCGAAAGACGTCGGCGAGCGCGGCATCATCCGCAGCGCCACGTTCGAGGGCTACCTCGCCAATCCGAAGTTCACCATCGACCCGCACCACGGCAGCGACGTGGCCGGACACGGCGACGAGTCGATGTATCCGAACTGGGATTACTCGAACAACCACGCCTGGGCCATGGTTATCGACACGAGCGTCTGCACCGGATGCAACGGCTGCGTGATCGCCTGCCAGGCCGAGAACAACATCCCCACCGTCGGCAAGGAAGAAGTGGTCCGCGAGCGCGAGATGCACTGGCTGCGCATTGACCGCTACTACCGCGGCGACGACGTCGACAACCCGGAAGTCTTCCACCAGCCCGTGCCCTGCATGCACTGCGAGAACGCGCCGTGCGAGCCGGTCTGCCCCGTCGAGGCCACGTCGCACAGCGACGACGGTCTCAACGACATGACCTACAACCGCTGCGTCGGCACGCGCTACTGCTCGAACAACTGCCCGTACAAAGTCCGCCGCTTCAACTTCTTCGGCTACGCCGACTACGACACGCCGGCCCTCAAGCCGATGCGCAATCCCGACGTCACGGTCCGCACACGCGGCGTGATGGAGAAATGCACGTTCTGCGTGCAGCGCGTCAACGCCGCGAAGATCGAGGCCGAGAAGGGCAACCGCCGCGTCCGCGACGGCGAAGTGGTCACCGCCTGCCAGCAGGCCTGTCCCACCGAGGCCATCGTGTTCGGCGACATGAACGACCCCAAAAGCATGGTCGCGCAGCTCAAGGCCCAGAACCATCACTACGCACTCCTCGAAGAGCTCCAGACGCGCCCCCGCACGACCTACCTCGGACACGTGCGCAACCCGCATCCCGAGCTCGCGCCGGCGAAGAAAGCCGACACGGGACACGAATCATGAGGATTGAGGATGGAGGATTGAGGATCGAGGATGACGTTCGTCGCACTGATGCGGTTGGGTTGAGCCGAATCCTCAATCCTCAATCCTCAATCCTCCATCCCCGATAAGCCATGGCCACCAAAGACCAGACACCAGTCCACGAGTTGCGCCCGGTCACGCAGGAGACGCGGATCCCGGAGCGCTTCATCCCCACGCCGACCATCGAGCCGGGACACTCGTTCTCCACCATCACCGACCACATCTCCACCATCGTCCTGCGCCGCAAGACGCCGTTCGGCTGGTTCATCGGATTCCTGATCGCCCTCGGCGGCGTCGGCGTGCTCACCGTGTCGATGACCATGCTCATCGGCAAGGGCATCGGCATCTGGGGCATCAACCATCCGGTCGGATGGGGCATGGACATCATCAACTTCGTCTGGTGGATCGGTATCGGCCACGCCGGCACGCTGATCTCCGCGATCCTGCTCCTGCTGCGTCAGGAGTGGCGCACGTCCATCAACCGCTTCGCCGAGGCCATGACCCTGTTCGCCGTCGCCTCGGCCGGTTTGTATCCGGCGCTGCACACCGGACGTCCCTGGTATGACTACTGGCTCTTCCCATATCCGAACACGATGGGCTTGTGGCCGCAGTTCCGCAGCCCTCTGATGTGGGACGTCTTCGCGGTTTCCACTTACGCCACCGTCTCCGCGCTCTTCTGGTACGTCGGACTGATTCCTGACCTGGCGACGCTGCGCGATCGCGCCACGAACCTCTGGGTCAAGCGCGCATACGGCGCGTTCGCCCTCGGCTGGCGCGGCTCGGCGAAGCACTGGCATCGCTACGAGCATGCATACCTGCTCTTAGCCGGACTCTCCACGCCGCTCGTCCTCTCCGTGCACACGATCGTGTCGTTCGACTTTGCGGTCGCGCAGTTGCCCGGATGGCACGCCACGTTCTTCCCGCCGTACTTTGTCGCGGGCGCCGTGTTCGCCGGCTTCGCGATGGTGCTCACGCTGGCCATCCCGGCGAGAAAGTTCTTCAAGCTCGAGGACTTCATCACCCTGCGCCACCTCGAGAACATGGGGAAGATCCTGCTGGCCACCGGAATGATCGTCGCGTACGCGTACGCGATGGAGTGGTTCTACGGTCTCTACTCCGGCAACGTCTTCGAGACGTACATGCTGCGTAACCGCGCCACCGGTCCTTACGCCGGGATGTACGCCGCGCTCTGGATCTGCAACGGTCTCGCGCCGCAGCTGATGTGGTTCAAGCGCTTCCGCACGTCGCCGTTCTGGCTGTTCGTGGTGGCCATGTTCGTCAACGTGGGCATGTGGCTGGAGCGCTTCGTCATCATCCCGGCGTCCCTGCACCGCGACTTTCTCCCGTCGTCGTGGGGCATGTACTCCGGTACGTTCTGGGACTGGAGCTTTTTCATCGGCTCGATCGGCCTCTTCTTCGCGCTCCTCTTCCTCTTCGTGAGGTTCCTCCCGATGATCTCGATCTTCGAAATGCGGACGCTGCTGCCCGAGGCGCAGGCCCATCACGAGTCCGAGGAGCATTGACGCCATGGCCATCGGAAAGATCAAAGAAGGTCTGTACGGCGTCGTCGCGGAGTTCAACGATCCGCAGACGCTGCTCGACGCCGCGGTGGCGACGCGCGAGCGCGGCTACACCTCCATCGACGCCTTCTCGCCGTTCCCCATTCACGGACTGGCCGAAGCGATCGGCTTCCACAAGTCCCGTCTCTCGCTGATCGTCCTGGTGATGGGCATCCTCGGCGGGACGGGCGGTTTCTTCATGCAGTGGTACGCGAACGTGATCGCCTATCCGCTGAACATCGGCGGCAAGCCGCTGAACTCGTGGCCGGCCTGGATCCCGATCACGTTCGAGTGCACCATCCTGCTGGCCGCCTTCGGCGCCGTCTTCGGGATGCTCGCCCTGAACGGACTGCCGATGCCGTATCACCCCGTCTTCAACGTGCGCCGCTTCGACTCCGCGTCGCGCGACAAATTCTTCCTCGTCATCCAGGCGCGCGACCCGAGATTCCGTCTCGACGAAGCGCGCAGCTTTCTGCAGACGCTCGGACCCCGTGAGGTCACCGATGTTCCCTGGTAAGCGCTTCGCGCAGAAAGAGAAAAGAGAAAAGAGGAAGGGTCCGCGGACCGCCTCTTTCCTCTTTCCTCTTTCCTCTTTCCTCTTGCTGCTGACGCTGGCGTTAGCGACCGGCTGCCGCCAGAAGATGGCCGATCAGGCCCGCTACGACCCGCTCGAGCCGAGCGACTTTTTCGAAGACGGGATGTCCGCGCGTCCGCGCATCGCCGGGACCGTCGCTCGCGGGGAGCTCTCCGGCAATCCGTTCTTCGACACCGGGAAAGTGAACGGCGCGATCGCGAACGGCTTCCCGATGCCGGTCACGCTCGACGTCGTGAACCGCGGTGAGGAACGCTTCAACATCTACTGCTCGCAATGCCACGGACGCGTCGGCGACGGCAACGGGATGATCCCGTCGCGCGGCTACCGCCGTCCGCCGTCGTTCCACACCGAGACTCTCCGCAACGCACCGACCGGACACCTTTTCGACGTCATGACCAATGGATTCGGCGCCATGCCGCCGTACGGACGCATGATTCCGCCCCAGGACCGCTGGGCCATCGCGGCCTACATCAAGGCGCTGCAACTCAGCCAGAGCGCGACCGTGGCCGACGTGCCGGTGACGGAGCGCGGCAAGCTCGACTCACAGCCACCGGCCGTGGCCGGGACGACGCCTCATGGAGGAGGTCACTGATGGCGACCACCTCGAACACCCCGGCGGCCACCGGCGTCGCCCGCGCGCAGATGCCGGCGCTGATCGTAGGCGTCGTCGGCATCATCGGCGCGGCGGTCGGCGCGTTCACCGATCCGCACGAGTTCTTCCGCGCCTGGCTCGCGCCGTTCGTCTACTGGTTCCTCATCGCTGCCGGCGCACTGGCGGTGCTCTGCCTGCAGTACGTGACGGGCGGGGAGTGGGGCGTGCTGATCCGCCGTCCCCTCGGCGCGGCCGCGCGCACGATCCCGCTCTTCCTGCTGTTCGGCATTCCGATCATGCTCGGCCTGCCGCACATCTACGAGTGGGCCACGCCCGAGGCCGCGCACGATCCGCTGCTGCGGAAGAAAGCGATGTACTGGCTCAATCCGATGGGCTGGGGCATCCGCGCGCTGATCTACTTCGCGCTGATGGCACTCTGGGCCTGGCGCCTGCGCCGCCTGTCGGTGGAGTTCGCGAAAACGCGCTCGCCGTACACCGAGCTCTCGCGCCGCAAGTGGGCCGCCGGCGGCCTGCTGGTGATGGTCATGGTGCTGACCTTCACCTCTATCGACTGGGTCATGTCGCTCGAGCCGAAGTGGTACTCCTCGATGTACGGCATCGCCTTCATCGTCGGCGCCGCGCTCTCCGCGTTCGCGTTCGTGACCTTCTTCCTGACCACCATCGCCAGGACCAAAGCGATGGTCGACATCCTCAAGCCGAATCACTTCCGCGATCTCGGCAACCTGATGCTCGCCTTCACCATGCTCTGGGCGTACACCAACTTCTCCCAGTTCCTGCTGATCTGGTACGGCAACATCAAGGAAGAGACGCCCTACTACCTCAAGCGCATGCACCACGGCTGGGGAGTGATGGCGCTGGTCCTGATCGTCTTCCACTTCTTCCTGCCGTTCTTCATGCTGCTCATGCGCAACATCAAGGACCGTCCGTCCACGATCGCCATCGTGACGATCATCCTGCTGGTGATGCGCTTCGTCGACATCTACTGGCTCGTCGGTCCCGCGCATCACGGCGAGCATTTCTACATCTCCTGGATCACCCTCTTCGCCTTCCTCGGCATCGGAGGTCTCTGGCTGGCCGCCTTCATCTGGCAGCTCAAGGGACAGACCATCATCCCGATTCACGAGACCTGGGTCGAAGAGGCCATTCGCGAGGGGGCGCTTACCCGCAATGCCTGAGCACATCCAGTACGAGGACAACGACCTCTTCAACGCCGAGACCGCTCACGAGCACTCGGACGTCCCGGTGCGTCCGCTGTTCTGGTTCATCGCCCTCTTCGTCATCTTCGGCATCGTCAGCCACGTCGCCCTCTACCTGCTCTACAAAGGCTTCGTGAAAGGGGAGCGGAACCGCATGGATCCGCCCCAGACGCAGGTGGCCCGGCCCGCGGACGCCTCCGTCCCGCAGAACCAGCCGCTCCTGCAGCCCTTCCCCCGCGGCAACGTCGCCCCGCAGCGCCAGACCCCCATCACCGACATGGCCGACATGCGCCGCGCCGAAGACGCCGTCTTGAAGCACTACGGATGGGTCGACAAGCAGCACGGTGTGGTGCACATCCCCATCGAAGACGCGAAGAAACTCTACGCGGCGCGGATGGCCGTCGAAGGTGCGACCAATCCGGCGATCGGCGTTCCCGGAGCGGCGGCTTTCCAGCCCGCCGTTACGCCAGGTTCCCAGCTGGCCCCCTCGGGACAACCCGTTCCGCCGGACAGCGGCGTCATCAACCCTCCCTCGACTACGACTACGACAACGACGACGACACCGACCACGACCACCGGAGGCCAGCAGTGACCCGCCGGCTGAACGTTCCTTCCTGGAACGCGGCGCTCCGTTTGGCGGCGCTCCTCTTCGCCACGCTACCGCTCCTCGCGGAGGCGCCGATGACCGCACCCCCGCACATCACCATTGCCCAGAAACTCGACACCCGCATCCCGCTCGACCTGCAGTTCCGCAACGAGCGCGGCGAAGTGGTTCGTCTGCGCGAGTACTTCAATCACGGCCGCCCGGTGCTGCTGAACTTCGTCTACTACCGTTGCCCGATGCTCTGCCCCACGGTGCTCGAAGGCACGACCACGTCGCTGACGCACCTGAAGTTCAACATCGGCGAAGAGTTCGACGTCCTCACGGTCAGCATCGACCCGCGCGACACCGCCAAACGCGCCGCCGAGCTGAAAGAAAAATACGTCCGCCACTACGGACGCCTCGATGCGGCGAAGGGGTGGCACTTCCTCACCGCGCACGAGACCGCGATCAAAAAACTGACCGAGGCGGTCGGCTTTCAGTTCCAGTACGACAGCCGCACCGACCAGTTCGCGCATGGCGCGGCGCTGCTCGTGCTCACGCCCGACGGCCGCACCTCCCGCTACTTCTACGGCTTCGAGTACAAGCCGCGCGACCTGCGCCTGGCCATCGTCGAAGCTTCCGAGGGGAAAGTCGGGAACGTCACCGACCAGATCCTCCTCCTCTGCTTTCACTACGACCCCGCCACGGGGAAGTACAGCCGCAACGCGATGATGTTCGCCCGCGCCGGAGGAGTGACCACGCTCCTCGGCCTCGGCGGGTTCATCTTCGTGATGATCCGTAAAGAGCGCCGCCGTGCCCCTGTTGTCCCGAGCAGGGACGGCGAAGGATCTCCCGAGACCGACGCATGAAGAACGACTTTCCTTTGTTTCCCGAACAGGCTTCGAGCGTTTCGCCGCTCGTCGACGGCCTCTACCTCGGCCTCGTCGCGATCACCGGCCTCGTCTCGATCCTGATCTGGATCGCCATCTTCTACCTGGCGGTCAAGTATCGCCGCCGCCCCGACAACGAGCTGGCCCAGGAGCAGGAGCCGCCCGTCGCGCTGGAGATGGCCTGGACCATCATCCCCACCATCATCTTCATCCTCATCTTCGTGGCCGGCGCGTGGGTCTTCTTCCGCATCAACCGCGTCCCCGCCAACGCGCTCGAGGTCTACGCCACCGGCCGCCAGTGGATGTGGAAGTTCCAGCATCCCACCGGCCAGCGCGAGATCAACTCGCTGCACGTGCCGGTCGGGCGCCCGGTGAAGATCACCATGGCCTCCGAGGACGTCATCCACAGTCTCTGGTTCCCGGCCTTCCGCGTGAAGGCCGACGTCATCCCGAACCGCTTCCGCACCATGTGGTTCGAGGCCACGAAGACCGGCACGTACCACATCTTCTGCGCCGAGTACTGCGGGACGCTGCACTCCGGGATGATCGGCAGCGTCGTAGTCATGGAGCCGACCGAGTACCAGCGCTGGCTGGCCGGCGGCAGCGAAGGCTCGCTGGCCTCGCAGGGCGAAAAGCTCTTCGAGAAATACGCGTGCAACACCTGCCACAGCAGCACCGCCGGCGCGCGCGGACCGAACCTGGCCGGCCTTTACGGCAAGACCCGCACGCTCACCAACGGTACGATCATCACCGCGGACGACAACTACATCCGCGAGTCGATCCTCAATCCGCAGGCGAAGATCGCGGCCGGCTTCCAGCCGATCATGCCGACCTTCCAGGGACAGGTGAACGAGGACGACCTCATCCGGCTGCTCGCCTACGTCCGCACCCTCGGCAGCGAGCAGCCGCAGGCAACGCCGGTCGAGTCGCAGCAGTCGTTCCAGACCAGCGCCGGCGCGGCCACCACCAGCGTGGGAGCGACCGGTCCGCGTACGGCGGGCGGCCAGCCCAATCCCGCGGCCTCCACCACTACCGCTGTCCCCCCCGCGACCACAACGCAAGGGAATCAACAATGACCAGTACGACCCTTCCGGACGCTCCGTACATCGAGCCGTCCACGAGCGAACGGCGCAATTACATCAACGACGAGTACGGCGTGCTGTCGTGGCTCCTGACCAGGGACCACAAGCGCATCGCCATCCTCTACTTGTTCTCCGTCACGGCCTTCTTCGTGGTCGGCGGTATTTTCGCCTTCATGATGCGCCTCGAGCTCCTCACGCCCGAAGGCGACATGTTCACGTCCGACACCTACAACAAGCTCTTCACGCTGCACGGCATCGTGATGATCTTCTTCTTCCTCATTCCGGCCATTCCGGCGGTCATGGGCAACTTCATATTGCCGATCATGCTCGGGGCCAAAGACCTCGCCTTTCCCAAGCTCAATCTCTTGAGCTGGTACGTCTACATGATCGGCGGCACCTTCGGCGTCATTGTCATCATTACGGGCGGCGTCGACACCGGCTGGACGTTCTATACGCCGTTCTCCACGCAATACTCGAATACGAAAGTATTCGCGACCACCCTCGGCGCCTTCATTACAGGTTTCTCTTCAATCCTCACGGGATTGAATTTCCTCGTGACCATCCACCGCATGCGCGCGCCGGGACTGACCTGGTTCCGCCTGCCGCTGTTCGTCTGGTCGATGTATGCCACCAGCGTCGTGATCATGCTGGCCACGCCGGTGCTGGCCATTACGCTGGTGCTGCTGATGGTCGAAAGGGTGCTGCAGGTGGGCATCTTCGACCCCGCACTGGGCGGCGATCCCGTGCTCTATCAGCACATGTTCTGGTTCTATTCACACCCGGCCGTCTACATCATGATTCTGCCGGGCATGGCCATCATCTCCGAGTGCGTGGCCGCGTTCACGCGCAAGAAGATCTTCGGCTACAAGTTCGTGGCCTTCTCCTCGCTGGCCATTGCCTTCCTCGGGTTTCTGGTGTGGGCGCACCACATGTTCGTCTCCGGTATCTCGCTCTATTCGGCGATGATCTTCTCCTTCATCACCATGCTCGTGGCGGTGCCGTCGGCCATCAAGGTCTTCAACTGGACGGCCACGCTCTATAAAGCGTCCGTCTCCTGGCAGACGCCGATGCTGTACGTGCTCGGTTTCATCGGCCTCTTCACCATCGGCGGCGTGACCGGCCTCTTCCTCGGCGCACTGGGCGTCGACGTGCACGTGCACGACAGCTACTTCGTCGTCGCGCACTTTCACTACATCATGGTCGGCGGCACGATCATGGCCTACATGGCCGGCCTGCATTACTGGTGGCCGAAGATCACCGGCCGCATGTATCCCGAATGGTGGGGCCGCCTGTCGGCCATGCTCGTCTTCGTCGGCTTCAACCTGACCTTCTTCCCGCAGTTCCTGGTCGGCTATGTCGGGATGCCCCGCCGCTATCACGCGTATGCGCCGGAGTTCCAGGTGCTGAACGTGCTCTCGACCGCCGGCGCGACGGTGCTCGCCGCCGGCTATCTGCTGCCGATGATCTACCTTTTCTGGTCATTGAAGTTCGGCCGCAAAGCCGGTCCGAACCCGTGGGGCGCGGCCGGTCTCGAGTGGGCCACGACGTCGCCTCCGCCGAAGGAAAACTTCCACGAGACGCCTGTGGTGACGTGGGACGCGTACGACTATCCGGCTTTCCTCAAGGCCATGCGGGAGACGCAGAATGTCTGACGCCACTCTCTCGCACAATGCCGAGCACGCGGCCGACCCGCACGCGCACGCGCCGCATCATCCCTTCCTCCAGCACCACTTCGAGGACATGGGCCAGCAGCACGAGGCCTCGACCCTCGGTATGTGGTTCTTCGTCGCGCAGGAAATCCTCTTCTTCGGCGGGATTTTCGCGGCGTACTTTGTCTATCGCGAGATGTACCCCGAGGCTTGGAAGGCGGGGTCGCATCACCAGAACTGGCAAATTGGCGCGGCCAATACGATCGTGCTGATCGGCAGCTCGCTCACAATGGCACTGGCGGTCTGGGGCGCACAGGGAGCGCGGCGCAAGTTCACCACGCTGATGCTGATCCTGACGCTGCTCCTCGGCGGCATTTTCGTCGGCGTCAAAGGCTTCGAATACGCCGAGCACATTCACGAGGGACTCTTCCCCGGCTCGGCTTTCACGTATGTGGAGAAGGTGCCGGAGCTCACGCAGGGCGTGCAGCTCTTCATGACCTTCTACTTCACCATGACCGGCCTGCACGCGCTGCACATGGTCATCGGCGCCGGGCTGCTGCTCTATTTCATCCGCCGCACGTGGCGGGGCGATTTCGGTCCGGAGTATTACAGTCCCATCGAGATCATGGGCCTGTACTGGCACTTCGTCGACATCGTCTGGATCTTCCTCTTCCCGCTGCTCTATCTCGTCTGAGGACTCAATGGCCCACCTCGAACACGGACACCAACCCGACCACGAGACCTACCACGGCCACGCCGCGCCCCCTCACCAGGCGCCGCTCGGAATGTACTTCGCCGTCTTCGCCGCCCTGATGGTGCTGACCGTCCTCACCGTCTGGGTCTCCCGCATCGACCTCGGCGCCTTCAACACCGCCGTGGCCATGGCCATCGCCGTCGTCAAAGCGCTGGTAGTCATCCTCTGGTTCATGCACGTCATCCACTCCCCCCGCCTGACCTGGATCGTCGTCATCTGCTCCTTCCTCTGGCTGGCCGTCCTCTTCGTCCTCACCTTCAGCGACTACCTGACCCGCCACTGGAACATGTACTGACGCCAACGTAGGGCGCGGCTCCAGCCCGCCCTCCATTGGCGACGGGGAGCAAATGGAGCTCGACTTCTCTCCCGACCTCGCCGCGATGTGGTGGTGCATCGCCACCGCAATCACCCTCCTCGCCCTGGCAGTCTTCGTCTCCATCCGCAGACGAGACCAGGGACGCCGCCCGGGAGCGGCCACAATGGTCCTCCTCATCCTGGCCACACTCGCCCTCTATGGCGCCTGGCGCGCGTACTTTCCTCCCTGTCCCCCAAACGTGTGGTGTTGATGCTGGCCGCGGAGCCGCCTGCAGATACCATTCACTGATCGGGCTGTCAGGTGGTACGGACCAACCCCCGGCTGAAGCCGGCTTTTTTCTAAGCAGAACGCACTCCAGACGCTTCGCGTCCCCGTGGGTAGGATGAGTCCGTGCTGCTTAGAGCCGTCTACGGCGGCAGACTTGCCCGGGTAGCGGGCTTCAGAAAATAGCCCCCGGCTTCAGCCGGGGGAAGAGGCGCTCATTCATCGAGCCCGCGTAGCGGGCGACAGTCGGTGCACCCGTTTCTTCCTCAGGCCCGGCGCCCTAGGCCGCATGTCGCAGGTTTTGCGCGCGACCGGCCGATGCCTCACCGGACGTTCAGCACGAGCGAGAGCTAGTGCCTAGATGTGGAACCGTCCATACCCATTAGCAATCAGCAGAACTACAAGGAAGAAATCTATTACTAGAATGATGGGAATGCAGGCTAAGCCGAGTGGCAACCAATGTTGCCAGAAACTATCGTCGAGAGTTGTGCAGATGATTCTAAGCGCCGCAAATGGGACAAGAGCCAGTCCGGATGCAAGTAGGAGCAAACCGAACAATCCGCCGCATCCTATGCCCATAGGCGGAAGCAAGGCGGCAGCTACAACATGAAGCAGCACCGCACAAAGTATGGCGAGTATCGCCTGCGCCAGATGTGCGCGGCCGCTGCGACGAGCCGATGTGATTGCATCTCGCATGTCATTACCAACCGAGTCCTGCCGCATCGTGACGCCAAGTCTCCGATGCAGGTGCCGATCATCGCATATGGCTTCGAGTTGATGAAAATGTTCACCAGAGGCCGGCCACGCTCAATCCGAATCTCTGTACGTGCACGACACCGAGCGTGAGGGCGCCAACCTCCGGCGCCGCGATATGGGGACGATCAAATGACTCGAGCACTCCTCGCCCTGCTTCTGATTTTCGGACACTTGCCTGTTGCCGAGGCGGCGAAGAGGCGAGCCGTACAGCATCATCGGTCAGCGCCCGTTGCGCCAGCGGCCATCGTGACAGCGGCAAGTCAGGCCACCGAAGCTGCACTGACGCCGGAGGTTCCGGCGGTTCAGATCGCGGTGTGGGGTGCGTCCTCCATGTACTTCACGCCACGACCTCCGCGCCAAAACGCCTCCCGCCTTGAATTTCCGACGGCCCGTGCGTATGCTCGGGACTTCACTCCAAAAACTCAACTGCTTCGTCAAATCGGGAGAGACTCATGCGGAAACTGCTTTTGGCCGTTCCAGCGCTGCTCATCGGCTGCGCCACAAATATGTGGATTCCCCTTCAGACCAGCCCTCGCGGACCCGTGTCATACCAGAACGTTCAGTTCTTGCAAGCTCCGCCCGACCATCCGTTCACCGAGATCGGGATCATCACGCCTCCTGAAGACGAGTACGAAACGGAAGCTGAGATGGTGATGGCGATTCGAAAGGAAGCGGGCAAGCACGGCGCGGACGCGATATTCATCGAATCGCAGGATGAGAAGCAGGGGTGGAGCTTTGGTGCTGGTCCTTTCGGGGCGTCCGGAGGGAGCGGTACCTTCGTAAAAGTTCGCGCGAAGGCTATCGTGTGGAACTCTCAACCAGCCACCTAACTCTGCGCTGCACCGGACGTTGAACCGCTCCGCGCTGGCCCAGCGCGTTACTGTGTTCCGCGCCGTCCAACGCCAGTGAGCGCTGATCCGCTATGCGGCAAATAGACACGACGGACGCACGTCCATGAAGCTCTCAAAGCCATTGAAGATCGCCCTCTTGGCAACGACGGTTCTGCCACTAATCTATATGGTGATGTTCTTTGCGAGCTTCGCCCTCACAGTGAGCGGAGGATCGCGGTCGAACGTCATATTCGACAACTTCGGGATCCTGATGGCGGTTCATTTGGGCGTCATGCTGTTGATGTTCGCGCTCATCACCTTCTACATCGTCTTCCTCTTCAAGACTGATCGTGTGAAGACAGAGATGAAGGCGGTGTGGGCAGTCGCGATCTTCATGGGAAGTATCGTTGCCATGCCCATCTTCTGGTATCTCTACATTTGGCCGAGCGGCGATGGCCGGTCGGCGGAGCCGGCCGCATAACTCGGCCGCTGCACCGACGCCCAGCCGCTGCCACATTTCTCGCAGGTTTATACTTCAGCGCGCGCGGTTGGCCCGGTGAGCGGCAAACCGCTAGGCGGCAGAATCATCGTGCTTCGACACGTCATTTTCCTCGCGCTTTCCTTCCTCTTCGCCTGCGCGTCAAGCCGATCCGATCGGCTTGGGGGCTTCGGTACCGACTTGGGCGGCTGGATGGTCGATGCGGAATCCGTCGACATGAAGTTCGGGGTACATCGCTACCAGGACCGGCGTGCCGAACGATTCGTCCTCCAGGAACTCGTACGACGAAATGAGGAAGGACAGGTCGTCGAGTGGCGCGAGCTGGCCACCCTCAACGTCCCGGTGCGTCGAGACGAGTTTGTGCTGCAGGGTTTTGAATGCGGGTCGCAGGGTCGACGAGGAGACGTCATTGCTGTTGGCCGGGGGGACGCCGACAACTTGACGATTATTCGTGCATGGCGCATAGATCTCACGACCAAGCAGTTCGTTCCGGCGGATCCGTTCGCGGTGACATGCGAGCAGGCCGACGAGGAAGAATAGGGGCTTGCCGCCTAGGCCCTGCGCTGAGCGCTGCACCGGACGTTGAACCGCGCCGCATGAGCTCCGGGTGCGCTACTCTCTCCCGTGCGGCTCAACGCCGGTGAGCGCTGATCCGTCATGCGGCGGAGGAACGATTGAAGAGCTCGTGGTATGCCGGCCTGGGAATGATCTTCGTCGTTATCTGGCCGTTTGCTCTTACGGACGAGATCAGCGCCCTGGCTGTCGGAATTCTGGTGGTTGTCAGCTTCAACGCGCTCTTGTTCGCGGCTTTTTCGACGACGTCTGCTCATCTTACATATTTCAGAGGCCTGGATCTGATCGCCGCTTCGTTCATGTCGGGGTGCGCGAATATCACATTTCTTTACATCATCCCTGTGTTGGCGGTAATCCAACTCATAGCATTGGCGTACGCCACGCTCGGTATCTTCGCGGGACGACAGTTCAGCCAGCATCGATGGGTCATTCTCGTCAATTCATTCTACGAACGCCACGCAGGAACGCGGTTGGCTGCGATGGAGGCGATCGATCCGGGGTAGACGGTTTCGCGTCCAACGCCGCAACGCGTTGACACCGCTCCGTAACCGGTACCTGGCCTCGCCGCGCGTATCGTGCACGACACCGAACGTGAGGGCGCGAATCTCCGGCGCCGCGATATTGGGGACGATCTAAATGACTCGAGCACTCCTTGCCCTGCTGCTGATTGTTGGACACTTTCCTGTTGCCGAGGCGGCGAAGAGGCGGGCCGTGCAGCAGCATCGGCCGGCGCCTGTTGCGCCAGCGGCCATCGTGACAGCGGCAAGTCAGGCCGCCGAAGCTGCATTGACGGCAGAGGTTCCGGCGGTTCAGATCGCGGTGTCACACCGCGGCCAGATCATTTATTCAGGCGCATTCGGCATGAGCGACCGGGAGAGCGCGACTGCCGCGACACCGCGGTCGGTGCTGCAGGTCGGCTCGGTCACGAAGCAATTCACAGCCGCGGCGATTCTTCGCCTGGCGGAGCGCGGGGCTTTATCGCTCGACGATCGCATCGACAAGTTCGTGCCGGAGTTCAACTCCCGCGGAGCGACGATCACACTGCGGCACCTCCTCAGCCACACCTCGGGAGTTCGTCGCGACTGGTACCCGCCCACGCCGAACGGGCTTGCCCCTCCCGCGGCTGTCACGCGCGAGCAGGTCATTACGACCCTCAACTCGCAACCGTTCGATGCCCCGCCTGGCACAAAGTGGGGCTACAGCAACGCCGGCTACCAGCTGCTCGGCTATGCGATCGAATCGATTACGGGCATGCCGTACGCCGATTTCATCCATAGTGAGCTCGCGTTGCCGCTCGGGCTCATCGACACGGGGGTATGCGGAACGTCCAACCTGCCGCTGCCTGAAGGTTACGGCTTATTCCAGGGGACGGCGCAGCGAATGCCGTCACCGCACACGTCGGTTTTATTGTCGGCCGGTACGCTTTGCTCCACCGCTTCCGATCTCGCCCGCTGGTCGCACCTCCTCGCCACCGGCCACGTCATGCTGCCGGCCTCGTATGCGGCAATGACCACCCCCGCGCGACTCAACAACAACACCGTCGTGCCTTCCGGATACGCCCTCGGCGTGGCCGCGCAGAACATGCTGGGGCAGCCGGCCGTCTGGCACTCCGGCGCAATCGACGGCTTCCAGAGTTTTCTCCTCTATTTCCCCAATCAGGACATCGCAATTGCGGTCGTCACGAATGCGTTCCCCGCCCCAGCCGGCGGCAACCCACAGCTCATCGCGGTGGCCGTAGCGAACGCTGCGCTCGCCTCGCTGTAGCGATCGTTCCCCCAAGGCTGAGCGATCGGCGAGCTGACGCTACGATAATGCTAGTGTGATCGCGTGAGGATCGCGGTCTCCGGTACGCACGGCTCCGGGAAGAGCACGCTCATTGAGGACTTTGTCGCTGCTCACCGCGATTATGTCCATGAGCCGGAGCCGTATGAGTGGCTGGAGGATGTGTACGGCGAGGCGGTCGCGGAGGAGCCGGGTGTCGACGACTTTTACCGGCAGTTGGAGGTCTCGGTCGAGCGGCTGCGCGATTATGGGGCGGGCGCGAGGGTCATCGCGGAACGGAGCCCTCTGGATTTCCTGGCCTATATGCTCGCTCTGAACGAGCTTGGGCGGGCGGGACGTGATTGTGCGGCGATCGCTTCCGCGGTCGAACTGGTGGCGGCCGGGATTGCGAACATTGATTTGCTCGTGCTGCTGCCTCTCAACGGCGCGGATCGAATCGAGGTGCCGGAGTCGGAAGATCTCGAGTTGAGAGATGCGACGAATGAGCGTCTGCTCGACATCGTCACTGCCGATCCGTATTCGCTCTTCGTGAGCGGCCGGCCGTTCATTGTCGAGGTCCATGGCACGCGGCAGCAGCGGATGCGGCAGCTCGAGGATGCGGTCGCAGAATTGCGGTCGTGATTGCGGCCGCGCCTATCGCGATGCCGAGGCGGGCGGCCGTGGACGCGCGTCGCCGCTCCAGTCGCGGCAACCGGGCTTTGGGTACTTCAGCATCTCGGGTGCGGGGAACGTTGCGGCCGATGCGGTGCGCAAACGTGCGGGGTCGCTGAGGTCGTAGAGCTCGAGGCTGAGCGGGTCGCCGACCGCGGAGCGGACCTTCAGCTCATCGCGCAGCGTACCGATCGTGGCGAGGTAGCGGCGCATCGTCTCGCGCGGGATGCGGAGACCGGGGCTCGGTTTGGTGAGCAGCCAGACGCGCGGGCGGCCGCGGAAGCGATCGAGGTCGCGCAGGAACGCGCGCGTGTCGTTCCGGTCGCATGCGCCGAGGTGATAGTCGGCGCGCTGAAGACCGAAGCGGGGGCCGTAATAGATGGCCGAGCTGTTGGCGAGAAACGAGACGTACACGACGTCGTCCGGACGGCGGTTCGCCTGCAGATGCGCGTACAGCGGCGCGTAATCGTCGATTCGTAGCGGAAGGCGTCCGTCGATGAGCGTGTACGCCGGCGGCGCGAACGCCAGGATGGCCAGAGCCGCGGCGGCGATCGTGCTGCGGCGGCCGGCCAGGTCGGCAATCCAGCCGGCGCCCGCGGCGACGGCGAGCAGCGCGCTGGGAATGAGAAAAACGACGAGGCGCGTGCGGAAGGGGTACTGCTGCGCCGTCGCTGCGAGCAGCGAAACGACGAACGGAGCCGCAATCAGCAGTGCGGCGTCGCGGCGCTGGCGCCACAGTGCGACGATCCCGAGGAGAGCGAGGATTCCGAACGCGGCGGCGAACGGATAACGCAGCGTCCACGGATCGGCGAACAGCCCGCGCAGGCATTCCCACAACCACGATGCGGCGGTCGAGAGGCGCGGGGGCAGCGGCAGGAAGCCGCCGCGCCAGAAGTCCTGCATGAAGGCGCGCGTCGCGGGCGTCATGCTGCGCGCCCCGGTGATGACGGCGATCAGCGAGGCCACGGCCCAGATCGGTACGGTAGTGAGCAACGCGCGACCGGTCCGGCGGTCCCGCTCGAGCAGCCAGACGATGGCCAGTGCCGCGCCGAGGCCTGCCATCACCAGGGCCGAGGCCTGCGAGAACCAGATCACCGCCAGCCCGGCCGCGCCCGCGAGCAGGAGCTCTCCGGTGGTGCGATCCCGCGCGCGCAGGTCGAACGCGAGGAGCGTCAAGCCGATCGCCGCGGCCGCGTCGAGGCCGTACTGCTTCACTTCCGCGGAGTAGCGGATCATCGCCGCCGCGACAGCGAACAGCGCGACGGCGAGCGGCACGGCCAGACCGCGCAAGATACGCTCGGCAAGCCGCCGGAAGAGCACCAGTGCGACCAGCCCGGCGATGAGCGGGACCAGCCAGAAAGCGCGCTCGCCGCCGCCGAAGGCGAGTGTCGAGAGCTTCACCGCCGCGAGAAATCCGGGCGGCGCGACCTGGTCGTACGCCAGCGGCGGCGTGAGCAACTCGCCGAGCGAACGCCCCAGGATGTTGCGCGCGAGGGAGATCTCATCGAGCCACAGCGAGCCGCCGGCCGCCCACTGCCACAACCGCAGCACCGCACCGAGGAGCATGAGTGCGAGCAGGAGACGCGGGTAGACGCGATCGCGCGCGGCGTTCGCGGGTGCAGTAGACGGGATCGGCATTGGCGGCAAATTGTACGGTGGCCGCAGGATGCTGCGCAGTGGATCCATGCAAAGGAGACGACGATAGGCCTCCGGCGGGGCGGGGGGGG
>DASVSV010000077.1:0-2912 GCA_036387915.1 Thermoanaerobaculia bacterium | reverse complement strand
TCACACCCGTTCCCATTCCGAACACGGCAGTTAAGCTCTGCATCGCCGATGATACTGCGTGGGCAACTGCGTGGGAAAGTAGGACGCCGCCGGGATATATTTTGAAAGGGCCTTCGAGCATTCGAAGGCCCTTTCGCTTTTCAGGCGCGTGCGACAATGGCCGCGCCCGATGGACGGACTGAGACGCAACCTCGCCGCGAACCTGGCCGGTACATTCTGGTTCGGCGCGCTGACGGTACTGCTCGTCCCCCTCTATGTACGCCTCCTCGGCGTCGAAGCATTCGGACTGATTGCCTTTCAGACGACGCTGGCCGGCATGGTGGTGCTCTTCGACGCCGGTCTGAGCGTCAATACGAATCGCGAGCTCGCGCGGCTCTCCGTCACGCCCGGCGCCGGCGCGGAAGCGCACGCCGTCACCCGCACCACGGAAGTCGTCTACTGGAGCATTGCCGCGACCGTCGGCACGATTCTCCTCGCGCTCACGCCGCTCATCGCCGGCCGCTGGCTCAACGTGCAGCAACTCCCGCCCGAGGTCGTATTGCAGGCCGTCTCACTGGCCGTAGTCGCGGCGATCCTGCAGTTCCCCTACACCTTCTACTCCGCCGGCCTGCTTGGGCTGCAGCAGCACGTCACGCTGAACGCGATCCTGATCGCGGGCACGACCGTTCGTGCCGTTGGGTCAGTGCTTCTCCTGCTCACCGTCTCCCGCGACGTGCGCCTGCTCTTCGCGTGGCACGCCGTCGCCTCGCTGCTGCAGACGCTCGCTGCAGCGATCGCGCTGCACAAAGCGTTGCCTCCCGGCAAGGGACGTTTCGAGAGAGACGTCCTCCGCCGCGCTTTCGGTTTCGCACGTGGCGTGGCGTTGAGCACGACACTGGGTGTCGCGGCGACACAGGTGGACAAACTCGCTGTGAGCAAGCTCCTGCCGCTGGCGACCTTCGGTCACTACTCCATCGCCTGGATGCTCGCGGCCGCGATCGCGCTGGCCGTGACGCCCGTCCAGACCACCGTCTTCCCGCGCCTCTCGCAGCTCGTCGCCGCAGGCGACACGGAAGGCGCGCGCCGCGCGTACCATCGCGCGACGCAGACGGTGGCGGCGATGCTCCTCCCGCTCGCGGCGATCGCGACCATGTTCGCGTACGAGATCGCCCTCCTTTGGACCCGGGACGCCGCGGTCGCGCGTGCGGTGCAGTGGCTGGCCGTGTTCCTGGTCATCGGTGCGATGCTCAACGCCCTTTCGCACATCTCGCATGCGTTTCAGCTCGCGAACGGCTGGACGGCGCCGGCCGTCATCGCGAACGCGGTGCAACTTGCGGTGATGATCCCGTTGACGCTCTTCGCCATCCATCAATACGGTGCGGTCGGCGCGGCGGCGACGTGGGCGCTGCTGCAGCTCTCGTTTCTCGTGGTCAGCCTGACCGTCACGCACCGGCGCGCGATGCGAGGCGACGCGCGTCGCGTGCTGCTGTACGACATCGGGCCCGCGTTCGTGGCGTCGTTCGCGGTCGCGGCGGCGGGGCGGCTGCTGGTCGGCGAAGGCTCGCGCACGATCCTGGCGATCTCGCTCGTGGTAGCGGGCAGCGCGGTCCTGCTCGCGGGCGCGCTGAGCACGGCCGTCGTTCGCGACTGGCTGAGGATGCAGTGGCGATGACGCGCATCGGCATCGACGCCCGCCTGGTCGAAGCGTTCGGCATCGGCTCGTATCTCCGCGGCCTGCTGCACGGACTGGCGTCGCTGGAGGGCGACGAGCAGTACGTCGTCTTCAGCACGTCCAGGTCGCGCCATCGCGTGCCGCCTTCCTTCGAAACAGTCATTGCCGACGTACCGCCGTACACCGTGCGCGAGCTCGTGCAGATGGGGCGTCTGGCGGCGCGCGCGAAGCTCGACCTCCTGCACGTCCCGCACTTCATCGTGCCGTGGACGCGCTGCCCGGTCGTGACCACGCTCTTCGACGCGATCCCGTTTCACTATCCGCTGCCGAACCCGATCGCCGGCCCGTACATCGCCGCGATGATGCAGTGGGCGGCGACGCGCGCGGAGCGCATTCTGACCATCTCCCACGCCGCGAAACGCGACATCCTCGAGTCGGTCGACGTTCCGTCCGAGAAGATCGTCGTCGCGCACCTCGGCGTCGAGGACGCGTTCCTGCGCGAAGGTGACGCGAAGGCGGCTGGCGACTCCTTTCTCTTCAGCGGACGCGCGGCGAAGCACAAGAACATGCCGGCATTGCTGGCGGCGTTCGACATCGTTCGTCGCCGTCACCCGCATCTCCGCCTCGTGCTCGCCGGCGGGAATCACGAGCCGTTCGCCGGTCGCGACGGCGTGGTCGTGCCGGGATTCGTGTCCGAGGCGGAGCTCGTTGCGCTGTATCGCGGGGCCATCGCCGTGATCATGCCCAGCTTCATGGAAGGCTTCGGACTGCCGCCGCTCGAAGGGATGGCGGTCGGGACGCCGGCCATCACCTCGACCGCGCCGGCGTTGGTTGAAATTACCGGCGACGCGGCGCTGCACTTCGATCCGCGTTCGCCGGAGGCGCTTGCCGACGCGATGCAGCGTCTCATCGCCGAGCCTGAGCTGCGCGCGACGCTCGGTGCGCGTGGACGCGAGCGCGCACGTGGCTTCACCTGGCGGCGTTGTGCCGAGGAGACGCGTGCGGTTTACCGGGAAGTGCTGAGCGGGAGGTAGTGGACTGCATGAACGACAGCGCGCTCGATCGTTGGGCGCGACATGCGCAGCGCGCCACCGCCCACCTAGTGTCGTGTCAAGCCTGAAAACGTGGGTGCTTTGCGGCGGCGGCGGACCGTCTGCTGCGCCGCCGCTCCTCAACGATGGCCCCGCATCGCCTCCGTCGCGGCGACTTGCAGCCAGCCCGCCGGCGCTCGCAAATCACCCACGTTTTCAGGCTTGACACG
>DASVSV010000076.1:0-13358 GCA_036387915.1 Thermoanaerobaculia bacterium | reverse complement strand
GAGGGGACTGGGTCATTTCCGCGACGAGCGGCGTTTCGGGGCGCGCAGTTCCGGATAGGTCGCGCTGATGGTGTACTGCGGCTCGAGTCCGAGCGCGCCGAGCGGCTCGATCTTCACGGTGATCGTGTTCGGGATGCTGTTCACGTTCGCGTTCAGCGTCGCCGTCGAATAAGCGGCGATGTCCTGCGTGCGGGAGATGCCGTTGCCGGTGACGGTCACGCGCAGCGAGGTGTCGCCGGTCGTCACGGTGACGGCGGTCGTGCCGGTCTTCGTCGCTACGAACTTGAAGTAGTCGACGTCGCCCGCCGCGCAGAGTCCGCCCGCGAGCAGCGCGCCCGACACGATGTTGCCGAACGCTCCCTCGGGCGAGTTCGTGCTGAGCGCCTCGAACGTATCGCGGCAGGGCCGCGGTCCGCGCACCGTGGAGACGATCACCGCGTCCTGCGGCCCCTCGGTCACGCGCGTGCCGGAGGCGATCACGCGATAGACGCCGGGCGTCGCGTTCGGGATCTCCACCATCTCGATGTTGTCGATCGTGTTGACGCCCTTGGTCGCGGCCGCGGTCGGTGTGGCGACGTTGAGCACGTACGGACGCTGCACGTTGCCGGCGGGGTCGATCACGTGCAGGTCGAGGTCGTTCACCAGCGCCTTCTCCGCGAAGAAGATGTCGCCGCCGAGGTATGGGATGGCCGGGTCGGCCCAGTTCAGGACCACGCGCAGATTCTGTGTCGCGTCGACGATGAGCGGCGCCTCGAACGACTGCTGCTGCCCTTCGGCGAAGGTGAAGTTGCGGATGTGCAGGCCGGTGGCGCCGTCGGCGCGAATCAGGTCGACGGACTTTTTCGCGTTCACGAGGCCGAAGCCGAACGTGTAATCGGGACCGGGATTGCCGAGATCCTCGGCCCCGGCGATGAACAGCGCCTTCAGCTGGGTCGGACTCGGATTCGCGTTGGCGAACGTGCGGCGCCACTGCTCGGCCAGCAGGGCCGCCATGCCCGTCACGGCCGGCGCCGCCATCGAAGTGCCGTTCAACGCGGTGTAGGAATCGGTCGGAACGCTGGAGAGCACGTTCGAGCCGCGCGCGACGACGTCCGGCTTCACGCGCCCGTCCTTGGCGGGACCGCGCGAGCTGAAACCGATGATGTTCAGCGACGAGTCGACCGCGCCGACGGCGATGACGTTCTTCGCGGACGCGGTCGTGCCGACCGTGTCGTATGGCGTGAGCGGATGATGGAGTTGCAGCTCGCAGGGGTTCGGCTTGCCGTTGCAGCTGGCCGGGCAGTCGGTGCCGCTGCCGTTCTGCGAAACGCAGAACGTCTGCCCGTCGATCGCGAAACCGTCTTCGTCGACGTGGCGGTGGGCCTGCCAGGGATCGGCGCGCACCGCGATCGGGACGGCGCCGTCATTGCCGGAAGAGTGCACGAAAAGGACGCCCTGCTCGATGCTGATCTCGTCGAGCGGCGCGGTGAGCTCGAGGTCGTACGCGCCCCACTCGTAGTCGCCGGCGTTCCAGAGCGGCACGCCGCCGTCCTCCCAGCCCCAGATGTAACCCCAGGAGTTGTTGTCGGCGACGACGCCGAGCGGCTTGAGGTTGTTTTCCTTCAGGCTGAGAAAGTTGCCTTTGCACGTGTTCGCACCGCTGACCGGAACGCAGAACTGATGGACGGTTGCGCGCGGGGCCATCCCCTTGGCGTCGGGACGCACGCCCGTGGCGGCCATCGTGCCGGCGACGTGCGTCGCGTGACGGCGGTCGCCGGACGTGCCGCCGGAGGTCGTCGAGGCCAGCGTCATGCGGCCGCCGAACTCGACGTGCGACGCCTGTCCCTCGGCCAGCTCGAACAGCGAGAGCGCGACGCCGGCGCCGGTCAGCCCGTACGGCGCGGAGTAGAGCTCCGTGACGCGCGAGAGCGCGGCAGTGCTGGCGTTGTCGACGGCGATCTTGAGACGGCGCTGCGCGGCGATGGTGAAGACGCGTTCGTCCTCCGCCAGCGCCTGCAGCGACGAGGTCGGGATGCGCGCCTCGAGGCGCTGCGACGGGAGGTACTTCATCGCGAAGACGTCCATCGCACCGCCCGCCGCGAGGACGGCCTCGCGCGCTTCGTCGAAGGTGACGTCGCGGTGGAAGACGACGTTGACGTCGGCCATCGCCCGCCCGCGCGCGGCCATGCGCACCGCGGAGGGATGGAGTTTCTTCTCTGCCGTCAGCGGCTCGATGGAAATGATGCGTGCGTCGCCGGTGACGTCGGCGCCGTCGGTCATGCGTGCCAGATACCGCCCGCCCGGCAGGGCGTGCTTGATCGTCAGTCCTTCCGCCTGCAGCCCGGCCTGTTCGACATCCGTCAAAGCATTGACGGAACGGACGATGACGGCGCGCCCCTCCCCGCGCCGCGGCGGATCGACCTCGCGAGGTGCAGCGAGCGCAAGCGGGGCGACGAAGAGAAACAGTACGAGGACCGGACGAATCATTGTTAGTTATTGTACGTGGACAAACGGCGAGAAGTCACCGGAATCCACGATCGCGCGCGAACACAATAGCCTGTGCACGCGTCCAGACTCCTAATTTGTCGAACACGCTCGAGACGTGATTGCGGACCGTCTTCTCGCTGATGGCGAGACGTTCGCCGATCTCAGCGTTGCTCAGGCCATCGGTCATGAGCGAGAACACCTCGCGCTCGCGCGGCGAGAGCGTTGCGAACGCGGGATCTTCCGCCGCCGGTGCGGCGCGGCCGCCGAGGAAGTCGAGCGTTACTTCGCGAAACCGGTCCCAGGCAGGCTCCGATTCGAGCAGGACGTGATTCCCGGAATCGAGCTCCACGAACTGCGCGCCGGGGATGCGCTCGGCCAGCAGGCGGCCCTCGCTGATGGGCACGATCACGTCATCGCATCCATGCACGACCAGCGTCGGCACGCGCACGTGCTCGAGCAGATGGGAGACGTCGACCATCGCGCGGGCCTCGAGGAGCTGCGCCGCGATGGCGCCGGTGGTCGACTTCAGACAGAGGTCGTCGAGCCAGCGTAGTTGCTCGTCGGTGCCGCGGGGGATGAAGCGCGAGGTGAACACGCGGCGGAAGGCGGGATTGTCCCTCCCCCAGCCCGCGCGGACGAGGTCGACGATGGCGCGGTACTCGGTCTCGCGAGCCGGATCGCCGCGGCGGGCCACGCCGCGCGCGTAGCCTCCGTACAACAGCAGGTGCGAGACGCGCTCGGGGTACCGCACCGCGTACGCGATGCACATCGCCGCGCCCTGGGAGATGCCGAGGAGGGCGAAGGGTTGGGCGGGCGCGGCGGCGTCGATGATGTCCTCGAGATCGCCGACCCAGCGGTCGACGGTGAGGTCGCCGCCGGCCCGCTCGCTCATCCCGCATCCGCGCTCGTCATAGCGGACGAAGCGGAAGTGATCGCTGAAGAAGCGGATCCAGTGCTGCCAGACCGGGCTTTCCCATTCGTACTCGAGGTGCGTCAGCCAGTTGGCCGCCTTGACGACCGCCGCACCCTCGCCGGCGTCGGCCCACGCGAGCTGAATCCCGTCCCGGCTGCGCAGGTAGCGGACTCGCTGACGGCTTCTCGGGTCGCTCGACTGGGACATTGTTCCTGCTGTTCCGGGTCCGATTCCGGCCGGACCGGGACAACGGTCCCATGGCCGGCCGTCTCGGGCGAACCGATCGTACTCGCATGATCAGACGAATCGCGGTTTTTGCCTATGGCGTTGTCAGTTACACCGTCTTTTTCGCCACGTTCCTCTACGCGATCGCGTTCATCGGGAACTTCGGCGTGCCGAAGACGCTCGACGGCGTGCCGAGCGATCCACTCATCGTCGCGCTGGCGATCAACCTCGGGCTGCTCGCGCTCTTCGCCGTGCAGCACAGCGTGATGGCCCGTCCCTGGTTCAAGGAGCGCTGGACGCGCATCGTGCCGCCCGCGGCGGAGCGCTCGACGTACGTGCTGCTCTCCAGTCTCGCGCTCATTCTGCTGTTCTGGCAGTGGCGGCCGATGGGCGGCCTGGTCTGGTCGGTCGAGAACGCCGCGGCGCGCAACGTGATCCTGGCTCTGTTCGCGTTCGGGTGGGCGCTGGTGCTCGTGGCGACGTTCCTCATCAACCACTTCGACCTCTTCGGATTGCGCCAGGTCTGGCTGCACCTCCGCGGCAAGCCGTACACGGCGCTGAAGTTCGGCACGCCCGGACCGTACAAGCTGGTGCGCCACCCGCTCTACGTCGGCTGGTTCTTCGCGTTCTGGATGACGCCGACGATGACCGCGACGCATCTCCTGTTCGCGGTGATGACGACGGCGTACATTCTCGTGGCCATCCAGTTCGAGGAGCGCGATCTCGTAAAGTCCCTCGGACGCGATTACGAGGAGTACCGGCAGCGCGTGCCGATGCTCGTTCCGTTCGCGAAGAAGCGCGACGCACGGAATGCGCGGGTGCTCGCCGGCTGACGCGCGTCATCGTGGAGCGGTGGGCTTCAGCCACCGGTCTCACGTGAGCGGCGGCGGGCTAAAGCCCGCCGCTCCACGCTTCACTAAACGAAAGTGGTGCCCGAGGTCGGACTCGAACCGACACGAGGGTTTACCTCGGCAGATTTTGAGTCTGCTGCGTCTGCCATTTCGCCACTCGGGCACTTTCGGTCTGCGGACCAGTGTTCAAAGAAATGTTCAGTGAGCTGCTGCTGCCTGTTCCTGCCAGCGCCGCGCGCAGGAGTGTAACTCTTCGTCGGTCAGCAAGCGGCTCGTGGACTTGGCCAGCGAGAAAATCTCTTTGGCCAGCCCCTCTTCCTGCGGATAGCCGTGCTCGTCGAGCCAGTAGATCACGTTCGAGAGGCCGCACATCGGTCCGACCTCGATGATCTGCTTGAGCCCGAACATGCCCGCCGGGACGCCGGAGTAAACGCGGTCCGCGAGCCAGTCGCTTCCCTTCTTCTTGGCCTTGATGATGGCCGCGGCGTGCACGCCGGTGCCGGTGCGGAACGCATCGCGGCCGAAGACGGGATAGCGGTCGTCGAGCGGCACGTTGGTCACGCGCGACACGTGCTGTACGTAATCGGGCAGCGCGGTGAGGTCGTTGTCGATCCACCCCATCAGCTTGAGGTTGACCATCAGGATGTCCATCGGCGTGTTGCCGACGCGCTCCCCGATCCCGGCCGCCGAGCCGTGCACGCGGTCCGCGCCCGCCTCCAGCGCGGCGATGCAGTTGATGACGCCCATGCCGCGGTCTTCGTGCCCGTGCCAGTCGACTTTCACTTCAGGGTTGATGCGGTCGACGAGTTGGCGCACGAAACGGACGACGTTGCGCGTCCCCCACGGAGTCGCGTGACCAACCGTGTCGGCGATGCAGACACGCACCGCGCCGGCCTCGATCGCGGCCGTGTAGAGCTTCTCGATGTCTTCCGGCTTGGCCCGCGTCGTGTCCTCGGTCACATACATGACCGGGATGCCTTCCTTGACCGCGTAACGCACCGCCTTCGCCGACTGCGCGATGATCCAGTCGAGCTCCCACTCCTCCGCGAACTGGCGGATCGGCGACGAGCCGATGAAGAGGTCGGCCTCGATGGCGATGCCGACGCGCTGCGAGATCTCCACGATCGGACGGATGTCGTTCTCGTGCGTGCGCCCCGCCGCGCTCGGATAGACGGAGAGTTTCTGCTCCACGATCTCGCGCGCCAGACGCTCGACCGTCTTCTGCACGTGCGGCCCCGCGCCCGGCAGGCCGATGTCGGCGTTGTCGATGCCGATGGCGTGCATGTAGTGCAGGATGCGCAGCTTGTCTTCGATGGAGGGATCGGTGACGGACGGCGACTGCAGCCCGTCGCGCAGCGTCTCGTCGTCGAACTCGATCCTGCGCGGCGGCTTCGCGGGCTGCTCTCCGGTCGTGTTCCAGTCGTAAATCAGGTGTTCGAGATTCTCGGTCATCCGCGGGCTCCGTCCCGACTATAACTCAGAGGGTGATGAGCACATTCGTGGCCGGACCCGGAACCTGAAACGTCGGTGCGGTGACGAGCTTGCGGATGTCCTTATTCTCACCGAACAGCACGTTGTGACCGGTGACCGGCAGCGTTTTCCGCGCCCCCCACTCGATCCAGGACCATGCGCTCCACGACTCGCTCCCGGCGGGACGAAACGTGTGCAGGCCCAGCCCGTCCCGTCCCGTTCCGGAGAGGGCGCAGAGATCGTCATAGAGCTGGCCGAGCGCCGTGCCGAAGGTGGCGTTGACAGTGGCCGTATTCACGTCGATGTTGTTGTTGAAGACGGCCTGCAGCCGCGCGTGCAGTCCATTAGTGATGGCGTCGCGGGCCGCGGTCACGGCGTCCGCGCTGGTTGCACCGGCGTACGGATTGCCTGCCACGGCGGTCGCGAGCGCGGTCTGTGCGGCGCCGAGCGTGAGGTCGTACGCGCGGACCATGTCGTCGCAATGCTCCTGTTCCGCCTGCCGGTTCAGATTGGCGATCGCGGCCGAGACTTCGACGTAGATCTGGCGGTTGTTCGGGCCGGGCAGGTATCCGGTCAGAGCGCCGCCGCCGATGAACATGACACCAGTGCTGTAGAACCCCGCGCCGAGGTAGCGGGCGTCGTTCGTGCCCTCGTGCGCGTTCCGGGTGATGGCGATCTGCGCTGTCCACCCGCCGGCGCCGTTCTGCGCCGCGATGGTGAATTGCGGCGTCAGATAACCGGTCGGGTTGGTGGTAATGCCGAAATCGCCTGGACTGACGTCGGCGGGATTCAGTCCGGCGGCGAACAGAGCGCGCGTGTTGCACAGCAGCGGAACGCGGGCCAGTGCCATCAGCGCCCCTTGAAATCCGCGGCGCGTTTTTCGAGAAAGGCGGTCATCCCTTCCTTCATGTCTGCCGTCGACGCGAGCAGGCCGAAGAGCGTGGCCTCGAGGAATTGTCCTTCCGCAAACGGCATCTCGCTGCCGCTCATCACCGCCTCGATCGCGCAGCGCACCGCCAGCGGGCCGCGTTTTGCGATCGTGCGGGCCATCTCTTCGGCGACGGTCATGAGCTGATCGGCGGGGACGACTTTGTTCACCAGGCCGATGCGCTCCGCCTCGTCGGCCTTGATGCGGTCGCCGGTGAGGATCAGCTCGAGCGCCTTCCCTTTGCCGAGGAGACGGGCCATGCGCTGCGTGCCGCCGTAGCCGGGGATGATCCCCAGCGTGACCTCGGGGAGCCCGAGCTGTGCCTTGTCGGAGGCGATGCGGATGTGACAGGCCAGCGCGAGCTCGCAGCCGCCGCCGAGGGCGAAGCCGTTCACCGCGGCGATGACCGGTTTCGGAAAACGCTCGATGGAGAGGAAGGTGCGCTGCCCGCGCTCGGCCGTCTCCTTGCCGGTGATCGGCGTCATGGTCGCGAGCTCGTTGATGTCCGCGCCGGCGACGAAGGCCTTCTCCCCCGCGCCGGTCAGAATGACCACGCGCACGGAGTCGTCGTCCCGCGCGGCCGCGAAGGCCTGGCCGATCTCCTCGACCGTCTGCGCGTTGAGCGCGTTCAGGACCTTGGGACGGTCGACGGTGATGATCAGGACGCCGTCGCGGTTTTCGGTTTTAACGTTTTCCATATGGTCCTCGTTACGCGTTGTCTGTCACTCGTTACTCGTTGCTCGTTCGGGGGGCTGTTGCGTCGTACGGAAAGGCACCCCTGCCGAGCAACGTCAAACGCCGTTACGCCTTTACGATTTCCGATCGAACGGCACCGGCTTCTCTCCGGTGTAATCGTAGAACCCCGTGCCGGTCTTGTTGCGGCCGAGGCGGCCGGCGAGGACCATCTTGCGGAGCAGCGGCGGGGCGGCGAAGCGCTTCTCCTGGTACTCCTCGTACATCACGTGCGTGATGAAGTAGGTCGTGTCGAGGCCGACGAAGTCGAGCAGCGTGAACGGACCCATCGGGTAGCCGCAGCCGAGCATCATGGCCTTGTCGATGTCCTCGATCGAGCCGACGCCTTCCTCGAACGCACGGATGGCGTCGAGGATGTACGGCACCAGCAGGCGGTTCACGATGAAGCCCGAGTTGTCCTTGCACGACACCGCTTCCTTGCCGAGCGACTTCGCGAACGCGAAGGCGGCGTCGAAGGTCTCGTCGGTGGTGAGAATGGTGCGCACCACTTCGACGAGCTTCATCAGCGGCACCGGATTGAAGAAGTGCAGGCCGACGAACTGCTTCGGCCGCGCGGTGGCCATGGAGAGCTCGGTGATGGTCAGCGAGGAGGTGTTCGACGCGAAGATCGCCTCCGGCTTCACGATCTTGTCGAGCGTGGCGTAGGTCTCTTTCTTCAGCTCCGCGTTCTCGATGATGGCCTCGATGACGATGTCGCAGTCGGCCAGGTCGTTGAGGTCGGTCGAGCCTTTGAGGCGGCCCATGCAGCCGTCCATGTCGGCCTGCTGCATCTTCCCCTTCTCGACGAACTTGCCGAGCGACTTCCTGATGCCGGCCAGACCCTTGTCGAGGAACTTCTGCTCCACCTCGCGGACCACCACTTCGTACCCCGCCTGCGCCGCCACCTGAGCAATGCCGGAGCCCATCAACCCGCAGCCCAGCACGCCCACTTTTTTGATTGCCATCAGATGACTCCTTCGTGAATTGCGGCGCGCATTCTATGCGCAACCCGGTAGGGATTTGGCCGGGGCGGTCACTCCTAAGCGGATGCGCCACACGATCGTGCAGGGAGAGTCGGTCGCCAGCGTGGCCTTCGCCCATGGGCTGCTTCCGGAGACGGTCTGGAGCCATCCCGAGAACGCCGAGCTGAGGAAGCTGCGTGCCGATCCGTACGTGCTTTTGCCGGGCGACGAGCTCTTCCTGCCGCAGCGGGAGCCGAAGTCCGTGAGCGCCGCGACCGGGAGACGCCACGTGTTCCGCCGCAAGCGGGTTCCGGACGTGCTGCGCGTGCAGCTCCGCGACGTCGACGGCCAGCCGCGCGCGGGTCTGCGGTACGTGCTGGACGTCGACGGAGTGCGCCGTCCGCCGCGCACGACCGACGCGGAAGGGTTCGTCGCTGAGCCGGTCGCACCGAACGCTCGCCGCGGCGTCCTCTGCCTCGGCGAAGACGAATCCGAGCGGGTCGAGCTCCACTTCGGTCGTCTCGATCCGATCAGCGAGATCACCGGCGTGCAGGCGCGACTGCAGAGTCTCGGATTCGAGGTGCCGGAAAGCGGTGAGCTGGACGCGCGCACCGCACTGGCGATCGGCAGGTTCCAGCGCGCACACAAGCTCCCGGTGACGGGTGAGGCGGACGCCGTGACGCGTGAGCGCCTCGACGCCATCTATCGAGGGAGCGCCGCCTAGGCGGGAAAGCACGTGCCGAGTGCCGTCTGCTCCCGCTGTCAGCAGAAGAAGGATGACTGCGTCATCCGCATCTGCGGGACCTGCACGCGGCGCCTCTTGCTCTGCTACTCCGTCTGTTTCCAGGTCGGCACATGTCCCACGTGTGGCGGCAACGAGCTGTTGCTCATCAGCGAGGCGACTGCCCGGGGACTCGTGCAGCAGGGTGGCGGGAGTGAACCAGGATTCGCGTTCGGTGAGCAACGCTCGACGGCTATGGACACGACGCTGTCCGGGCAGCCGACACCGATGGTGCAGAGCACACCTCTCACCACCACCAGCGGCGGAACGACGACGGAGACCATCGCACATTCCACTCTGACGGAGTACCAGCGCGCCGATCCTCCTCCAGTAGCGATGTCATGGCCCAGCGGATTCGAAGACCTCGCGTCGCAGCGGAACAGATTGCAACCGACCAGAGTCAATGCCGGTGCGTACACGAAGTTTCGAAAGACTCATTCGATCCGCGAGTCACGGACTGACAAAGGAATTCCGGCGAACAAAATCGCGCGCGTGGTCTGCCGCGTCGGGCCCGTTCTGAATGCACCCAAACCTCCGACGACGACTTGCACGGCGATGAGTCTCAGCATCGGCTCGTTGACGAACGTGCTCCAGGAGCCGCCGAAGCACCTGGTCGGATTCCTCTGCTGCGTGCCCGCGCCGGTCAAGCTCACGGACGTAATTGGCCAGGATCGCCACCCGGTCATCCTGGCGGAGTTGTATGCGCGCGCGTTCCCATCGCTGCAGCATGCCTGGCGACGGATGCGACTCCTCATCGGCGTGAACCTGCGTGACGATTTCCGCCTGACTGCCGACTCGACGGCCGAGGCCGCAAAGTTCCTGCTGGACTACGTCACGGCCATCAACGCGGAGCTGGTCAACAGGAATCTTCCGGCGCTCGCCATCCCGCTTTTGTGGGGCTACAAGACCATCGGCTCCGGAGCCGCCAAGGACGACCCGGGGATCTATGTAAAAAAGGAGGACGAGGAAGCGTACAAAGCGCAGCTCAGCACCACGACCCTGCGCACCGCGCTGGCGAAGTGCGAGGCCGGAGCGGTCGAACCGAAGGCGCCGGCGTTTCCGTTCGCTTCGATGCGCGCGGCACTGGTCGCGTCCCCGGAAGCAGCGGCGCTGATTGCGTCGTTGGAGACGACCAACGAGAAGGTCTTCTTCCACACCGGCGACGCCGATCTGGTGACGATGGCCTCGTCCCCCCGATCGACGGTGCTCCAGTCATTCGCCATTCAACTCGAATCGCTCTACGACACAGCTTCGCTCGACGGGCTCGCCCGGTGCGGCGGTGCGTTCACGTTCGCTCCTCGCGAGGTCCTCACGCACACTCGAGCGCACCTCACAGCAACGGACAGCGCGACGGAGATCCTCGTGGGCAGATCGCTGCTCCTGACCATGCTGGCGAAAACGCTCGACACGGCGGTGCGTGGCGTTCTCTACGAGTTCGACGGCATGAGCTACTACGCCGAGCCGAACACGTTTCTCAACACCGCGCTGCGGGGTACGCTGTCCGGCTTCACGAACGAGCGGACCTCGATGCCGGACTGGGCGTCGTTGATCACCGGCTGGCTGGCCGGCCACGATGAGTACACGCAGGACTTCATCCCCGGCATGGCCGGCCAGCTCATTACGTCTTCGCGTCATGCGCTCGTGATCGTCTCGTCGGTTGTGCATCCGCACGTCGTGAATGTCCACCCCGCCTTTTCGGCCCTGGAGGTCCTCACCGCGTTTGCCAACGAGCACAACACCCAGATCACGGACACGCAGCTCAACGAGCGGTGGAAGGAGTCGAAGTGGAAGCGGGGCGGCGGCAAACTGAAACAGGAGCTTCCACGGGCGGATGAAATGGGCTTCGCCGAACCAACTCTGCTCACGCCGTTCCTCGTATTGCGGACGCTCTGGGGAAGCGACAAAAACGAACTGTTCATCGAGGCGCTGCGGAAAGCCGCCGGGCCCGCTGATGACATCAAGCCTTACTTCATCGCCGAGGGCCTGCTCGGCAAAAACGGAGAAAACACTGCCACGGCAGCGACCCTCCTCGCGGAAATGGAGCGCGTCTCCCAGGAGCCCGAGCGAATCCTGGGCGGCTCCCTGCTCGCGTTTGACCTCAGCTTGCAGCTCGCCCAGTGCGAAGCGTACTCCGCCGACGAGGGTGTGGCGAAATTGCTCGACGTGCTGCTGGAGATCGAAGTCATTCTGCGCTGGGCGCTCCAGATGATCGACCTGATCCTGGCCTTGCAGTAGACGCCCAAACTGGCACGCGAAACGCTAAATAACATTTCAGTAGGGCAGTCAGTCGCAGTCGAAAACCAACCCTCACCATTCCGGAGCCCCACCATGAAACGCCTGATCCTCGCTCTCGCGCTCACCGTCGCAGCGACGAGCGCCTATGCAAACGACTATCGAATCTCCGTCTGGATGCGCATCTACTGGGACAATCCCAACAGCGTCGCCAACTTCAATACTCAGAACGGCGGCCAGTTCGTCAACGAGGTCAATCCCTTCTGGTATTACTTCACCACCGTCAGCGGCCCGAACGGTCCGGTGGTCGTCCTCAAGGACAAGCATGAAGAGCCGCGCGACCGCCCCACCCTCGGCAATGCCGCGCTCGTCCCGCTCGTGCGCAATCACGACACCGTCAGTCCCGACCCTTACACGCCGCAGCAGTACATGAGCTTCATCTTCCGCAGCGAGGCGGACATGAACGATCACGCCGACAAGATCGCCGCGATGGTCAACAACAACGGCTACGCCGGCGTCGACATCGACTATGAGGAGATGCTGCGCGGCGGCCTCGAGGCAGACGTGCCGAAGTACCGCGACAATTTCACATCGCTCATCCGCCGCATCAAGAAGCGCCTGCCGAACAAGATCGTCTCGGTCTGCGTCTATCGCAAGCGCAGCGTGACCGGCGAGTGGGACTCGAGCCAGTCGCGCATCTACGACTATCGCGGCCTCACCGAGAACGGCGCCGCGGATTACATGAAGATCATGATGTACAACGACATCAGCTCGAAGTCGGCGCTGGTGTGGGACCAGTACATGGACGAGGCGCTCGTCTTCGCGCGCAGCCAGGTCACCGATCACAAGAAGATCATCGTCGGCCTGCCGTGGTACGCGCATAACTTCGACACCGGCAAGTCGGCCAACTCCGTGGCCTCCCCCGGCGGCACGCTCGGCCGCAATGCGAGCATGGAGCTGACCTTCACTTCGCCGTTCAATGGCGTCCAGATCGACGCCGTCGCGCTGCAGCACAAGATCCTGAAAGTGATCCGCAAACATGACGTCGGCGGCTTCGCCTTCTACATGTCCGGTCAGGAAATGGGCCCGGCGATCTGGGATGTCGTACGCGGCCGCATCGGCCCCGAGGGCTCCACCGCGGTGGCCAGCGCACCGGTCGACGGGACGGGCTGTCCGGGCAACGGTATCGCCTCGAACGTCGTTACGCCGGTCGGCGCGACGGAGATCCAGTACAACTGGTTCCAGTCGCAGGCCAAGTGCTGCACGGCCGTCGCGGGCATGCCGCTCTGGATCGCCAGCGGCACGCCCGCGTCACCCGCGCTCTCCGCGGCGTTTCACAGCCTGCGCGTCAGCGGTGTGACCGGCAACCGCGTCTTCGAGGTGGAGGCCGATCCGATCCGCAGCGGCTGTCCGTGATTCGGGTTCATCACGAGCGCAGCGAGGGAGCTTTGGTGCCCTCGCTGCGCCGGACTCGGCGTCGCGTAACTCGCTGAAGTAATCGCATCTGCTCACTTCCAGCACAAGTGCGTCACAGACAAGGCGATGGTGCGTCTTGGGACCACCTGTCCCCTCTCCCCGCGCACCGGGAGAGGTTAGGGTCAATGGCCTTAACTTAGCGCGAGCGAAAACCCCTCATCCGCCTTCGGCACCTTCTCCCCTCACGAGGGAAGAAGGGCAACAAATGGAGCGTCTGGCGAGAGCCATGTTTGTTGCCCCTCTCCCCGCGGTGAGCGGGGAGAGGGTGCCCGAAGGGCGGGTGAGGGGTCGTGCAAATTGCGCTAAGTTAAGGCCATTGAGG
>DASVSV010000075.1:0-23054 GCA_036387915.1 Thermoanaerobaculia bacterium | reverse complement strand
CCCGTTCATCGCCCTGACCTGGAGCTGGCAGGCCGCGTTCCTGATCACCGGCGCCATCGGCTTCATCTGGCTCATCTTCTGGCTCTGGCTCTACAACTCGCCGGAGAAGCACAAGACCGTCACCGCGGCCGAGCTCGCGTACATCCGCAGCGACGCGGCAGAGGCGACCACCAGGATTCCGTGGACGAGCATCATCAACAAACGCCAGGCCTGGGCCTTCGCCATCGGCAAGTTCCTCACCGACCCGGTCTGGTGGTTCTATCTCTACTGGCTCGGCAAGTTCCTCAACGAGAAGCACGGCGTCACGCTGAGCAAGATCGGCCCGCCGCTGATCGTGATCTACGTCATCGCCGACATCGGCAGCATCGGCGGCGGCTGGCTCTCGTCGCGGTTCATCAAGAACGGCTGGACCGTGAACAAGGCCCGCAAGATCGCCATGCTGATCTGCGCGCTCTGCGTCGTGCCGGTCGTTTTCGCGCCGCTGGTGTCGGGCATGTGGACCGCCGTCGGTCTGATCAGCCTCGCCGCCGCCGGGCATCAAGGCTGGAGCGCGAACATCTTCACCACGGCCTCGGACATGTTTCCGAAGCGCGCCGTCGGCTCGGTAGTCGGCTTCGGCGGCATGGCCGGGTCCATCGGCGGCATGCTCGTCGCCACCGGCACCGGCTTTCTGCTCCAGCTCACCGGCAGCTACAACATCGTGTTCGTGATCTGCGGCGCGGCCTATCTCGTGGCGCTGGCGATCATCCACGCGCTCGCGCCGCGCCTCGAACAGGCAGACGTCTGATCAAGAGTTCCTCGGGTTCCTCGCGTTCCTCGGAGTTCCTCGGAGTGACACATACTCCGGCCCCTCCGAGGAACTCCGAGGAACTCCGAGGAACCCTGAGGAACTTCACATGACCTTCATCCACGACAACTTTCTGCTGGAGACGGACGTCGCGCGTGACCTCTATCACCGCTACGTCGCCGACCTGCCGATCATCGACTATCACTGCCATCTGCCGGTCACGCAGATCGCCAGCGATCATCACTTCCGCTCGATCACCGAGATCTGGCTCGAGGGCGATCACTACAAGTGGCGCGCGATGCGCGCGAACGGCGTCGACGAGCGCCTGATCACCGGCGACGCCGGTGACTGGGAGAAGTTCGAGGTCTGGGCGCGCACCGTGCCGGCCACGCTGCGCAACCCGCTCTACCACTGGACGCACCTCGAGCTGAAGAAGCCGTTCGGCATCACGTCGCTGCTCGACGAGTCGACCGCGCGCGCGATCTTCGACCGCTGCAACGAGAAGCTGCGCACGCTCTCCACGCAGGAGCTGCTGCGCCAGTTCAACGTGGCCGTGGTCTGCACGACCGACGATCCGGCCGACACGCTCGATCACCATCACAAGCTCGCGCAGCGTCAGGATCCGGACACGCGCGTCGTACCGACCTGGCGTCCCGACGCCGCGCTGGCCATCGAGGACATGGACGCGTTCAACGCGTGGCTCGATCGCCTCGAAGCGGCGTCCGGCATCTCCATCTCCAACTTCACGCAGTTCATGGACGCGCTCGACCGCCGGCACGCGGAGTTCCACGCCGCCGGCTGCCGCGCCTCCGATCACGGTCTCGAACAGATCTACGCCGAGCCGTCTTCGGATGCCGACGTGGCGAATACGTTCGCAAAACTGCGCGCGCGCCAGCCCGTCAACGGCGACGAGGCGCGCGGATACAAGTCGGCGCTGCTGCATCTCTTCGCGCTGATGGACCACGGCCGCGGCTGGGTCCAGCAATACCACCTCGGCGCGCTGCGCAACACGAACACGCGCATGCGCCGCAGGCTCGGCGCGGACTCGGGCCTCGACTCGGTCGGCGACTTCGAGCAGGCCCGCCCGCTCGCACGATTCCTCGACCGCCTCGACGCGACGAACCATCTCGCCAAGACCATCCTCTACAACCTCAACCCGCGCGACAACGAGCTGTTCGCGACGATGATCGGCAACTTCCAGGACGGCTCCGTGCCCGGCAAGATGCAGTACGGCTCGGCGTGGTGGTTCCTCGACCAGAAGGAAGGGATGGAGGCGCAGCTTCGCGCGCTGTCCAACATGGGACTCTTCTCCCGCTTCGTCGGCATGGTCACGGACTCGCGCAGCTTCCTCTCGTATTCGCGCCACGAATACTTCCGCCGCGTCGTCTGCAATCTGCTCGGCAACGACGTCGCGCAGGGGCTCCTCCCCGACGACCGCGAGCTCCTCGGCCGCGTGGCCCAGGACGTCTCTTTCTTCAACGCGCGCGAGTACCTCGGCCTCGAGCTGGGCCGCCTCGGCACCCGCGTGCAGCGCGCCGCATGACCGTCCTCGACCTCTTCCGTCTCGACGGTCAGACGGCCGTCGTCACCGGCGCCTCGCGCGGCCTCGGCGCGGCGATGGCCGTCGCGCTCGCGGAAGCGGGCGCGGACATCGTCCTCGCCGCGCGCGGCTCTCTCGACGAGACCGCGGCCGCGGTCGAAGCGGCGGGACGCAAGGCCACGCTCGTCGAGTGCGATCTCGCCGACCGCTCCTGCCCCGCGCGCATCATCGAAGCCGCCGCCGGCAATGCGACCATCCTCGTCAACAACGCCGGCATCATCCGCCGCGAAAATTTTCTCGATTACAGCGACGAGGACTGGGACACGGTCATCGAAGTCAATCTCCGCTCCGTCTTCGCGCTCAGCCGCACGTTCGCGAAGAGCGTCGTCCAGCGCAAAGCCTCGGGCCGCATCATCAACATCGCCTCGATGCTGTCGTATCAGGGCGGCATCCGCGTCGTGGCCTACACCGCCGCGAAGAGCGGCATCCTCGGCCTGACCCGGGCCATGTCGAACGAGCTTGCGCCGCTCGGCATCAACGTCAACGCCATCGCCCCCGGCTACATGTCCACCGACAACACCGCCGCCCTCCGCAAGGACGAACAACGCAACCGCGACATCCTCGCGCGCATCCCCGCCGGCCGCTGGGGCACGCCGTCCGACCTCGCCGGCGCGGTGGTCTTCCTAGCCTCCCGCGCCTCGGAGTACGTGCACGCCACGACGCTCCCTGTCGACGGCGGCTGGCTCTCGCGCTGACGCTTTACCGCAGCTCAGGAAACGTCATCGCCTCCGAGAGCGCCAGTGATCACGAATTCCGGTGACAGATCGCGTAAAGCAGTCCCCTCTCCCCGCGCACGGGGAGAGGGGACTGCTTTACGCGATCTGTGACGGAATTTAGCGAATTGAGTACTTAGCGAATCAGTCCGGACGATGCAGGGGGGGCGGCCGAAGCCCGCCCCCCTCCACATCATCATTTACTCCAAGACATCGCGCGCGGACTGGAAGCGCGCGACGCCGCTTCCGTTGTGCACGAGCGAGCTGCCGAGGAACAGCGGCGTGTCCGCGTGCATCGTCAGGACGGCGTTGCGCACCTCGCCGCCGGCGTTGCGGAACAGGCCGTTCGCGCCGGAGAGGGGCATGAGCATCTGGGCGTGCGCGGGGATGCTCATCAGGCGGGAGTCGAGCAGACGTCCCTGCTCGTCGCGCAGCTCAAAGTGCGCGATCGCGGAGTGCGCGCCGGGATTGCCGAGGAGGACGTTGGTGCGGAAGCCGTTCGCGGCCCGGCTCGCGGCGAGCGACGTCAGCACGCCGTCCGTGACCGCGCCGCAGCTGGCCAGGCCGGGGATGAACTGCCCCATCCCCGCGTGGCCGTTGCCGATCTCGGAGTCGGCCACCACCGTCGATCCCGACACAATGCGCAGCGCGCCCATGCCGGCACTGCTGCCGAAGAGCGTCGGCACCGCGTCGTCGATGAGGCGCGACTGCCCCGGCTCGAGCCGGATCACGGCCGTGTTGCCGGCCAGCGGCTCGGTCGCGCCGGCGGGGAAGAACTGGACGATCGCGTTCGTGGCGCGGCTGCCGGGGTTGTAGAGGCGCAGGTCGCTGCTGAGCTGATTGCCGTCCGCGTTCCGCGCGCGGCCGAAGGCGGGAATGAACGTCGTCACCGCCTCCGCCATCGCGCCGCTGAACATGCCGTCGTTGGGGGAGCGGAACTGCAGGTGATAGCCGGACGGATTGGCGACGATGCGCGCCAGCTCCGCGCGGCTGAGACGGACCGACCCGTGCAGACGGCCACCGTTGAATCCCTGCACGCTGACCAGGTCGAGCACGTCTTCCGAGATGCCTTCGCCGACCAGGACGACCGTGGCCGTGTCGAAGCCGTCGATGCTGTCGGTCATCACGTCGAAGTCGACGCGCACGCCGTCACTGGAAGGATCGTCGTCGACGAAGCTCAGCGTGTAGATGCCGGTCGCGTTCGAAGCCACGTCCGACCGCACCTTGTTCGCGGAGCTTCCACCGTCCATGTCCAGCGGCCCGACCAGCAGCACGCCACCGCGGCCATTGAGGCGGCCCTGCATCGAGCCGGACACCGAGGTGACATTGAGCGAGAACGCGCCCGGGTTGGCGAGCAGCTCGTCGAGCAGGCTCCCGGCGGCGGAAACAGAGCCTTTCAGCACCCCGCCGGCGAACGTCTGATTGTTCGCCATCAGATTGACGACGTTCACACCGTTGCGCTGAATGTGCGCGCCGGTGATGCCGGTCAGACTGCCGGCGTGGACGCGATAGGAGAGCGTGTCGCCGTCGATGTGCAATGACCCGTGACCGGGGCCATTGCCGGACAGCACGGCCGCCAGGCGATTCGGGTCCGACGCCTCACACGTGGACTGGGCATGAACTGCCTGCGCGGTGAGCACCGCGCAGGCGAGAAGGATGATGGTGCAGATGTTCTTCATGGTATTGGTCCTCTTCATCACGGTACGGTGACGGTCACGGTGCCGGTGCTGACGTTGCCGGCGTCGTCACGGCTCTCGACGGTGATCGTGTAGATGCGCGAACGGCCGCCGTCGCGCTCCGCGCGTAACTCGACCGTCAGCGGCCCGGTGATGTTGAAGTCGCCGGTGATGTTCTGATTCGACGTCACGCTGATAATGCGCGTGGTCGGAGTAGTGTCAGCGTTGTCGATGACGTCAGCGGTGATCGTCACCGGAATCATGCGTCCGTTCGGCGGCGAGATCGTGCTCGGATTCGCGGTGAGACTGCGGATCACGGGCGGCGTGGCGTCGGTAATGGTCAGCGTGCCGGTGGCCGTGCCCTGGTAATTCGGGTCATTGACGGTGGCCACGACCTGATACGTGCCCGGCGCGCTCGGCGCATCCGGAGAGCCATTGTACGTAATGGTGACCGGCAGACCCGGGGGATCGGTCGTCACAGTGGCCGATTTCACCGTGCCGTCTGCATTGTGGGTGAGATTGCCGAGGGTCACAGTGGCCGTTGCTTTGGCAATGACCAGAGTACCGGTCGTCGAGCCCGAATACCCCGGCTCGACGATCGTGGCCACCACTGCATAAGAGCCCGCATTGACAGGCCGCGTTTCGCTGCCGTTGTACGTCACCCGCGTGGCGAGATTGGGCGGATCGGTGATCACCGAAACGCCGAGAGGCTGGCCGGTGTACGTCTGATTCAGACCGGTCAGCGAGATGTCGGCCGCGCCGAGGTTCGGCACCCAGCCGCCGAGGACATTGGCGGGATTGCGCCAGAACGCCGCTTCCTCCGCCGTCAACTGGCGGGAAATGGGATGGCGCAGACTGACGTCGACGCGGTTGCCGTTCTCGTCGACGCTGTTGTACTCCCACAGACGGACGTTCGGATAACCGGCCTGCGTGAGCGGATTGAGGAACCCGTTCCGCTCATTGTCGTCCAGCCGCCACCCCTCGGGGCGGATGTGCGCCCCCATGACCGTGTCGATGAACACCACCTGGCTGTACGGGAACTGATCGGGATCGATGCGCGTCAGCCAGCCGCCGGTCACACCCGGCGCCGCGGTCAGGCGGCAATTGACGAACACATTACCGTTCTTGTTCGCCGGATTGCGGATCTGCGTGTAATAGGTGCTGGAGTTGAGCATCCGGACTTCCGTGTTGCGCAGATACACCGTGCCGGCGCCCCAGATGAAATCGATGTCCCCTTCGATGTAGCTCTCGTTGACGAAACCGCCCTGATTGGTCTGGCTCTGCAGCAGCAGCGTGTCTTGGAAGCTCAGCAGGTTCACGCGGTTGAGCAGGATGCGGTCATTATTGCCGCGGAACGCCTCCGCCTGCCGCGTGCGGTTCTCGCTGTTGAAGCGTGTGGTCGTGTTGTGAATAGTGATGTTCTCGAGCGTAAAGTCCGGAGCGTCGACGCCGAACGCCGCGCGCGGGCTGGTCCCGGTATTGAGGTTCTCGTTGTTCGGGTAGCCGACCACGCTCAGGTTGCGATCGTCGCCGCGCACGGTGATGAACGGCTTGTTGGAGCGGACGTAGACGATCTCCATGTACGTGCCGGGGCGGACCGTAATCGTCACCCGCTGGGTATTACCCGTCGGGACGAAGTCGATGGCCGCCTGCACGGTATTGAAGTCGCCGCTGCCGTCGGCGGCAACGACGATGGACGTCGCGCCCGCCACCGGGCCGCTGGCCTTCGTCGAGAAGCGCCAGACGAACGGGTCGGTGAATCCGGCAAACGGTGCGCCGTTGACGTCGGTGACGGCCCCCGGCTCGATGGTGACGTAATACGTCTGGCCGTATGCCAGCGTGCGGCTGGGATAGAGCACGGCCGTATTGCCGCTGATGAGGATCGGGTGGTAATTGAAGAGCCACGACGAGCCGCCGATGGAGCGCGCCGATTGCGGTCCCGGCGCGTGGACGCCGGTGTTGGTGTCGACGGCCACGTCGATCGTGTCGACGAGCGTATTGTCGGCCGCGTTGAAGATGCGAATGCGGCCCGAGGTCCCGACGCGCGGCGTCTGATCGAAGGTGATGGTCAGCGGCACGTCGATATTGAGGTTCGTGGCCCCGTTGGGCGGCGAGAAGGCCGTGGCCGTCATGGCGGAGACGACCGTCAGACGGGCAGGCGCGCTGGTGACGGTGCCGCCGGAGTTTCCGACCACGACCGTATAGACACCGGCGTCGCCCACCTGGGCGCTGGGGAACGTGAGCGAGGAGCTCGTCGCGCCTGCGATCACCGCGCCGTTCTTGTACCACTGATAGAACAGTCCTTCGCCGGACGCGGCGACGGAGAGCGTGGCCGGGCTGCCGATGGTCACAGTCGTGTCGACCGGCTGTGCCGTAATGGCCGGCGGAGGCGCGACTGGCTCGGTCGAGACCGTCAGGTTGACGGCGTCACTGGTGACGCTGCCGCCGGCATTACTGACCACGGCCGTATAAGTCCCGCTGTCGTCGACCTGTGCGTCGGTAATGGTCAGAGTCGGGCTCGTCGCGGACGGATTGTCCGTAATGGGCGCACCGTTCCGCAGCCACTGATAGGTGAGCTCCGTGCCGGTGGCGCCGACCGACATCGTGACGGTGCTGCCGACCTGCACGGTCAGGTTGGACGGCTGCGGCTGCGCCGTGATGACCGGCGGTGCCGGCCTGTACTCCGCGCGCCAGTTCGTGAAGCCCATGCGCGTCGCGAACGTCGGGCCGGACACGCGGAAGCCGAACCAGTCGAAGGTCGTGTTCGGCGTATTGCTGGTCTCCACCCCGGAGTAATTCAGCCCGGACAACGTTCCGCCCGTCACCGAGACAGAGAGGCGCGTCTGCGTCGCGGTGAGGCGCTCGACCGTCAACGTCAGCGCATAGGGCGTGTCGTTCTGCAGCGTCTGCCGCGCACTCGCGCCGGAGCCTGCAATGGGCGTAAAGTCTGTAAAGGCATTGAGGATGCCGGTCGCGCCCGGAACGGTCGTGCGCCGGTAGAGCGCGAACGGACTTCCGGTCCCGCTGGCGAAGAACGCCAGCGCGTAGCCGGTGTCGTCCGTGAACGCGGAGCTATTGAGGCCGCCGGTGGTATTGGCCGTATTGCGGGTTCCCTTCGAATCGAAGAGTCCGAAACGGAGATCCTGCCCGTTCGCGGCGAATCCCTGCAATACGAATGTGGCCGAGACCGTGAGGCGGTCGCCCACATTGAGCGCCACCGGGGCGCCGTCGGTGAAGTACGCCCAGAACCCTTCCGAGCCGCCGGCCGCGGTCATGTCGAACATGACCATGCCGGGCGAGTCGGTGCGGACCGTTCCGGTGCGCCCCTGGAAGAGGCGGACGGAATTGCTGGCCAGGTCCTGATTCTGACTGTTCGCGTCGGCGAACGTGTCATTGACGAGCGTCGCCGCCGCCATTGTGTCCGGCAGGAGCGACGTTACGGCAAACAGCAACAGCACGAATAGACGGATATTGATGCGATGTAGGTTCACGCGAGTTCTCCAGGAGCAGCAGCAGCGATCTGTCGATCGCGGCCGTGCGGTTGAATTGATTCCATGCTCCTGCGCGGCGAAGCCCGCGGATGGCGGGGGCGGGGAACGGGGAAGTCACTGCCGGGCAGATGGCCCGACGGCGTTCCGGCGTTCTGCAAACAATCTGCCGCTTATACGCGACTGCCTACAATGAACAACGCTACCGCCCCGCCGGCTTCCCGCCGAACTGGTCCTTCATTTCGTCGAATACCCGCAGCACCTCGGCGATGGCGCGCGCGCGATGCGCGGACTTCAAATACACCCACCCGGTCTCGCGATAGAGATGCGCGCCGCGGATGCGAGCCCAGGCGAAACGCCCCTGCCGCAGGTCGGCCGCCAGTGCGCCATACGGCAGGATCGTCACGCCGAGGCCGTTCGCGACCATGGCCTTGATGATCTCGACGTTCTCCGTCTCCATGACCACGTTCATCGGCTTCTGTTGCGCCAGAAAGTAATCGTCCACCACCCTGCGCGTGTTCGACCCGCGCTCGAACAGGATCAGCGGATAACGGGCGAGGCTCTTCGCGTCGACGCTGCGCGTGCGCGTCAGGACGTGGTTCTTGGCCGTAATGACCAGCATCTCCTCGCGCAGCACCGGCAGCACCTCCAGGTCCGTCCCGACGATGGGCAGCGTGAGCAGCAGCAGGTCGACCTCGTGCGCGCGGAGCGAATGCAGCAGTTGATCGGCCGTGCCGGTGGTAATGCGCAGGTCGACGTTCTTGTAGAGCACCCGGAACTTCTTGAGCAGCTTCGGGAGGATGTGCAGGCAGACCGTCATGCCGCCGCCGAGACTGATCACGCCCCGCTGCAGCTTCTGCGTGTCCGCGATCTGCGCCACCACCTCCTGCATGTCCCGCCAGATGCGATTGGCGGTGGTGAGCAGGATGTGCCCCTCCGGCGTCACGTTCACGCCCCGCCCGGTGCGCTCCAGCAACAGCGTCCCCAACTCCTCCTCCAGCAGCTTCAGCTGCCGGCTGATCGCCGACTGCGACACATGCAACCGCAACGCGGCCCCGGTAAAACTCCCCGCCTCCACCACCGCCCGAAACATCTCCAGCTGACGAACGTCCATGCCCGATCCTAGCCCAGAAACCCCATCGAAAAGTTCGATGGCTCCCATGCACGAATTGAGCTGGACGCATCGCCCGCGCCGCTCGATACTCGGGCCATGAACAGCCAATTCGAAGAAACCGACCCCGAAGACTAGTGACTCTCTTTGGAGTGCGGCAGCACGGACCGATGACGTGGACACCCGCGCCGCCGTCGCTGCCGCAACTGCCGTCCGCGGGCGGCGCGTTCGCCGCCGCACTCCTAAGAACGCGACGCCCAGATCGCGTGAAGACGATCCGGCGGTGAGATCGCTCGTTGGTGCATACTTACGCCCATCAGGAGCGCTGTCCATGAGAACTCTTCGTATGGCGTCGTTGTTCGTGTTCGCGATCGCGGTGACGGCGGTGGCCGAGGCGCAGTGTCTGCAGTGCTTCCGCGAACCAGGAAGGCCGCTCACGCAGGGAACCTGCGGCGAGGCGTTCGATGGCTACTGCGACCGGCAGTGCTGCGGCAACTTCGTTGGCGCGCCGTGCAGCAGCCCGGACTTTATCGACGACTGCGACTGGTGGCTGAGCGCGTCGCTGTTGCAGCGTCCCGCGGTCGAGACAGCGGCGCAGTCGCCGTACTTTGCCACGCGCCGCCCCCTCGAGAACCGCACCGCCACCATGCATCGCCGTCTGCAGAAGCTCGATCCGAATGCGCCGAAATGCGGCGCGCGGACATGAGGTAGCCAAACGTAGGGCGTGGCTTCAGCCCGCCCACCCCGCCCGAGGGGCGGGCTGAAGCCACGCCCTACGTTTGCAACGCGGCGGGTGCGTGGGCGGGAACGATCGGATTGTGCGGGGCGACGCGTGGCACGGGTTGATATGGCGCCCCGAGGGGCGGCCGCGGGTCGCGCTCCCCGCGATTCGGCCAGAGTGCAAACGCGCGTTCGGCCTGGGCGGTGATCGTGAGCGCGGGGTTCACGCCGAGGTTGGCGGAGACGGCGGCGCCGTCGACGATGTGGAGGCCTTCGTAGCCGAAGACGCGGTGATAGGCGTCGATCACTCCGTCGTTCGGCGTGGCGCCGATGACGCAGCCGCCGATGATGTGCGCGGTCAGCGGCACGTCGACGAGCTCGCCCCAGGTGCCGCCGGGATCGCCGTCGATGACCGTCGCCAGCCGCTTCGCCGCCTCGGTGCCGGCGGGTATCCACGACGGATTCGGCTCGCCATGTCCCTGCTTCGACGTCAGCTTGTAGCGGCCGAAGCGCTTGCGGCCGAAGAGCGTGAGGCTGTTGTCGAGCGTCTGCATCACCAGCAGGATCACCGTGCGCTCCGACCAGTGCCGCACCGACAACGAGCGGACGAATTGTCCCGGATGCGCGACCGCGGTCTTCAGCCACTTCCACCACCGCGGCCCGCCCTTCCCACCCTCGGTCATGAGCGTGCTGAGGAGGCCCATCGCGTTGGAGCCTTTGCCGTAGCGCACCGGCTCGATGTGCGTGCGCTCGTCGGGATGGAACGACGAGGTGATGGCCATGCCATGCGAGTAATCGACGCGCCGCGACTTCGCCCGCACGCCGAGAATCGACTCCGAGTTCGTGCGCGTCAGCACGCCGAGGCGCGGTGAGAGGCGCGGAAGGACGCCGGTGTCGCGCATCTCGTGCAGCAGCCGCTGCGTGCCGAGCGCGCCCGCCGCCAGCACGACCTGCTCCGCGGTGTACGTGCGCCGCTGGCGGCGTCGGGCGGTGTGACGCGTCTCGACCGCGTAGCCTGTGTCGAGCGGGCGGATCGCGTCGACGGTGGTCATCGGATGGATCTCCGCGCCGCCGCGCTCGGCGAGATGGAGGTAGTTCACGTCGAGCCGGTTCTTCGCGCCGACGCGGCAGCCGACCATGCAGTTGCCGCAGAACGTGCAGCCGGTGCGTTTCGGTCCCACGCCGCCAAAGTACGGATCGTCGACTTCAACGCCGGGCTGACCAAAGTACACGCCAACCGGGGTACGCCGGTACGTGTGGCCGGCGCCCATCTGCTCCGCCACCTCGCGCAGCGCGCGATCCGCGGCCGTGTCGAGCGGGTTCTCCACGACGCCAAGCATCCGCCGCGCCTGCTCGTAATGCGGCGCGAGCTCGCGCTTCCAGTCGGTGATGCCGCGCCACTGCCCGTCGTCGTAGAACGCCTGCGGCGGCTCGTACAAGGTGTTCGCGTAGACCAGCGACCCGCCGCCGACACCCGCGCCGGACAGCACGACCACGTCCTTCAGCCACGCGATGCGCTGCACGCCGAACAACCGCAGCGCCGGCGCCCAGAGAAAGTTCTTCAGGTCCCACGACGTCTTTGGAATGTCGTCGCCGGCGAACCGCCGCCCCGCCTCGAGCACCGCCACGCGGTACCCCTTCTCCGTCAATCGCAGCGCGGCCACACTCCCGCCAAACCCACTGCCAATGACGACCACGTCGTAGTCAAACCCCATCGCGCCGAGTGTACGACGGGGACCGACGAGGGGCCTCCGGCGGGCCGGTGCGACCGGCAGCGCTTAGTAGGCCCAGTCTCCGCGACAACACGTGTTTCGTCGACAGGCGTGCGTTCAGGCTGGGCCAAGCAGCGCTGCCGGTCGTACCGGCCCGCCGGAGGCCTCCCGTCGTCATTCCTCGCGCAACACGCGACGCAGGATCTTGCCGACGGCGGATTTCGGGAGCGACTCGCGGAGCTCGAAGTGCGTTGGGCGTTTGAACTCGGCGAGGTCTTTTGCGCAGTGTGCCTTGAGGTCCTCGATGCTTGCTTCCGCGCCGGGCTTCAGCACGATGAACGCTTTCACCGCTTCGCCGCGATAGGCGGCGGGGACGCCGATCACGCAGGCCTCCATCACCGCGGGATGCGTGAAGAGCACCGACTCGATCTCGCCCGGATAGACGTTGAAGCCGGAGACGATGATCATGTCCTTCTTCCGCTGGACGATGTACGAGAAGCCGTCCGCGTCCATCGTGGCGATGTCGCCGGTGTAGAGCCACGTGCGCCCGTCCGCGTCCTGCCGCAGCGTGCTGGCCGTCTCGTCGGGGCGGTTCCAGTAACCCTTCATCACCTGCGGGCCGGCGATGCAGAGCTCTCCCTCGGTGCCGAGGGGCACTTCGCGTGTGCCTTCTTCGAGGTCGACGATCTTCATGTCCGTGTCGGGCAGCGGGATGCCGATGCTGCCCGGCTTGCGCACGCTCAGCGTCGGGCTGGTATGCGTCACCGGCGAAGCCTCGGACAGGCCATAGCCCTCGCTGAGCATGCCGCCGGTCATCTGCTCGAACTGGTCGAGCACTTCCAGCGGCAGCGGCGCGGAGCCGCTGTTGAATGCGCGGATCTTGTCCAGACCGTACTCGCGCGCCTTCGGGTGATTGAGCAGCGAGATGTAGATCGTCGGCACGGCCGGAAAGTACGTGGGGCGATAGTCGCGCACCGCGTTGAGCAGCGCCTCGACGTCGTACTTCGGAATGAGGATCTGCATGCCGCCGAGCCACGTGCCGGCCATGAGGCCGACGGTGAATCCGTAGATGTGGAAGAACGGGATGACCAGCAGATAGCGCTCCTCGCCGCGGCGCAGCGAGGGGATGTGCAGCGTGGTCGTCTGGATGACGTTCGAGAAGATGTTGTAGTGCGTGAGCATCGCCCCTTTCGGCGTGCCGGTGGTGCCGCCGGTGTACTGCAGGACGGCCACGTCGTTCTCCGGATCGACGTCGAGGCGCGGCAGCCGCGGGACGTCGACGCCGGCGATCATTTCCTCGAACGACGACGGCTGCGAGAACGACGTCACGATCAGTTTCTCGACGCCTGCCGCCTGCGCGGCGGGCGCGAGGAGGTCGAGCACGACCAGCACTCTCATGCCGCAGTCCTGCGCCACGACGCCGATCTCGCGCGGCGTGTAGAGCGGATTGACGTTCACGACGATCGCGCCGAGGCGGAGGATGCCGAAGACGGCCACCAGGTACTGCGGACAGTTCGGCAGCATGATGCCGACGCGATCGCCCTTCACGATGCCCGACCGCGACAGTGCCGTCGCGAACTTGTCCGCGCGCTGCTTGACCTCGGCGTACGTGAGCTGCTGGCCGAGGAACGCCGTGGCCGGCTTGTCCGGCACGTCGGCAGCGGCGATGCGCAGTATGTCGGTCAGCGGCCGGCGCGGATAGTTGAGGTTCGGGCGAACCCAGTAGTCGAAGTGGCCGTACCAGGGACGAGTGTCGGACAAGCGATCCTCCTGTGCGGAGGATCTTCGCATGTCTATGGAGTGCGGCGGCTTGGGAGGATGTCTCAAAAGTGTTCGAGCCGGTTTGTCACGCCGGAGGCGTGTCGGAAATTAGCCGGTGGTAAGCGCCGCAGGCGCGCCACCACCGGATCACGACGACCATCATCGCGACCCCGGCGGGGTCGCGGACGGCACCCCGCTGGGGTGCAAATCGTTATCGCACTATCACCGGTGGTGGCGCGCCTGCGGCGCTGACCACCGGCTACCGTCCTGCACGCCTCCGGCGTGACAGAAACCCAGTGCGCCGTCGTCGAACGGAGTCGTTCAGGATGAGAGTTTTGAGACGCCCTCCTACGGCCGCCGCACTCCATAAGAGCGGCCGAGGAGCCAGAGGGCGCCCGTGACGGCGAGTACGCCGAGGAAGATCAGGGCGTGGCTGACGGCGCCGTTCGCGTGGGCGCCGGCCCAGGCGTACACCAGCGACGGCACGAGCGATCCGGCGGCGGCGGCCAGTGCGGCCTGGCGCCAGGTCAGCGGCGAGCTGCCGGCGAGGATGGCGATCGTCTCGGCGAGGATCGGCACCGGGCGTGAGACCGCGATGGCGACGACGCCCCATCTCCGCAGCAGCGCGCCGGCGCGATCGTGCTCGCCGGGGGTGACGAAGCGGCGGATCACGTCGTTGCCGGCGCGGCCGAGGGCGAAGCCGGTCAGAGCGGCGGCCGTGGAGCCGGCGACCGAGAGCAGCGCGCCGGTGCCCGTCCCGAACAGCGCGCCGTGCGCGGCCATCACCAGGCTCGAAGGCACGGGCAGCACCACGTCGGCGACGAGCAGCAGCACGCCCGCGACCGCCGCGGCGATGCGTCCGCCGCGCAGCAGCGGCGTCGGATCGTCGAGCACCGGCAGGTCCGACGCCGACGCGATCGCGAAGAGCAGCAGGAGCAGCAGCGCAACCATCGCGGCGAACGTGAGCCAGCGGCGCATGGCCGGGCATCGTACCCGAGGTAGGGAAATGCGCGGCTCCGCCACTCCTTCCATGTGTCCTGGATTTTCATCGTTCTGCTCGCGACCGCCACGCCGCCGCGCATCCAGCAGGAGATCGTCGTCACGGCGGAGCGCAGCGCCGTGCCTCAAAACGAATTGACGACGGCCACGACGGTCATCACGCGCAAGGACGTCGAGGCGCTGCCCGCGTCCAACGCGGCCGAGGTGCTGGCGCTGGTGCCGGGGCTGACGATGTTCGGCGGCAGCAGCAGCATCCCGGCGACGCCGGCCATGCGCGGCTTCTACGGCGCCGGCGAGAACGATTACGCGCGCTTGCTCGTCGACGGCGCGCCGCTCGCCGACGCGGAGTCGAACGTCGCGCCGTGGCAGCAGTTGCATGCGAACGACATCGAGCGCATCGAAGTCGTGCGCGGCCTGGCCTCCCCGGTGTACGGCGACGCGGCGTTCGGCGGCATCGTGCAGATCTTCACGCGCACGCGCGCACCCGGCGAATGGACGGCGATGCTGACCGGCGGCAGCGACGCGACGGTCGAGGGAAGCGCCGGCGCCTGGACCCGGATTGCCAGCGGCGACCTCTCCATCCTCGGCGACTGGCGTCAGACCGGCGGCGACCGTCCGCACTCCGCAAGTACGCAGGGCGGCGCACGTCTGCGCTGGCGCCGCGACGTCGCGAATGCGCTGCTGACGCTCAGCGCCTCCGCACGCACGCACGACCGCGACGATCCCGGTCCGCTCCCCCTCGGCCGCCTCGGCGAACGCGACTCGGACGCACTCTTCGCCAGCGACCGCGATGACCACGATCGCCGCCAGCTCGCCGGCTCGTTCGACGCGAAGCGCTGGCGCGCGTCGGTACACGTGACGTCGAAGAGCGGCGACGCGACGCGCACGATCCTGGTCCTGCCGCCGCTGTTCGCCGACACCGCGTCGCGTTCGCTCGACTCCGGCGAGGCCGGGGCGTCGCTGCAGGTTCACGGCGCGTCGTGGCACGGCGGGATCGATCTCGCGCGGCAGCATTTCGACGCGACGTGGTCCGACGGCGCACCGCTGGCGCGGACGGACACGCATCGCAATCTCGCCGCCGCGCACGCGACGGCGCGCGTGCAGTTGCGGCCGCGGATGACGATCGTCGCAGGCGCGCGCTACGACCATCTCGACGCCGGCCTGTCAAGGGGCCAGCGCGCGTTCTCGCCGCGCGCCGGCGTTGCGATGCAGAGCGTCGACGGTGCGACGTCCGTCTACGCCGCCGCTTCGCACGGGTTCACCGCGCCGACGCTCGAGCAGCTTTACGACTCGCGTCCGCTGCGCCTCTTCGGCGACTCGTTCACGCTCGCCAATCCCGACCTCGAGCCGCAGCGCGCGCGCGGCGTCGATGCCGGCATCGCGCACCAGACGCGCTTCGGCAGCGTCACGCTCGACGCGTACTTTTTACGCGTCCGCGACGAGATCGACTTCGACGCGAGCACGTTCCGCTACGCCAACCTCGCGCGCAGCGAACATCGCGGACTCGAGCTGCTGCTGCAGCCGCGGCACGCGTACGTGCCGCGCGTGACGTATGCGTGGACGCGCGTCACGAACGGCGACACGCGCGCGCAACTGAAGAACATCCCCCGCCACTCCGCGACGGTGATGCTGCCGCTGCACGGCGTCGTCACGCTGCTCTACGCATGGAACAGCGGCCGCTTCTTCGACGACGCCGAACAGGTCGCCGCCCCCGACACGCACGCGCTGTCGCTCCGCGCGCAGAAGCAGTTCGGCCGCACGCGCGTCTTCGTCGATGTCCTCAACGCCACCGACTCCCGCAACGCCGCCGTCGGCTACGCGCTGCCGGACCTCAACGGCGGCCTCTCGCCCTACGCATATCCCGACCAACGCCGCACGGTGCGCGTGTCCGTGTCGGTGCACTAGCCGGCGCGCGCGCGAAGTTGACGCAGTTGCCACAACGCGCGGAAGCCCTCGGACAGAACGCTTGTTCTGTTCGATCACTACGCAAGAGAGGAAAAATCCCCTGATGAGTTTGAGGCTTCTCGTTTCCGCGACGGCGCTCGCTGCGCTCTCGCTCTGTTCCTCGGCCGTCCTCGCGGACGACCGCTGTATCGACCGCGACTGCACCATGGAGTCGCTGTTCGTCGGCGCTGAAGAAGCGTCCGCTTCGACCAACGCCAAACCTTCCACCGCTGCCAAACGCTACGGCGCGTGGGGCGTCGACCTCGCCGGCATGGACACGTCCGTCAAGCCGGGCGACGACTTCTTCCGTTACGTCAACGGCAACTGGGTCGCGTCGACGCAGATCCCCGCCGACAAGACCAGCCACGGCGCGTTCGTGATGCTGCGCGATCTCTCGGAAGAGCGCGTGCGCGCGATCCTCGACCGCTGGGCCGCTGCGAAGAATCTCAAGGCCGGCTCGGACGAGGCCAAGGCCGCGATGTTCTACAACACGTTCCTCGACGAGGCCACCGCGGAGAAGCTCGACGCGAAGCCGATCCAGCCGCATCTCGACGCGGTGAAGAAGGCCAGGACGCGCGACGACGTGGCCCGCCTGATGGGCCGCTCGCGCGGCAGCTTCGGCAACTCGTTCTTCGGCACGGCCGTGTTCGACGACGCGAAGAATCCCGACAAGTACGCGCTCTACGTTTCGCAGGCCGGCCTCGGCCTGGCCGACCGCGACTTCTACCTGAGCGACAAGTTCAAGGTGCAGAAAGAGCGCTATCAGAAATACGTCGGCGACATGCTCCGCCTCGCGGGCTGGCGCAATCCGGAGGCGAACGCGGCCGCCATTGTGGCCATGGAGACCAGGATCGCCGAGGCTCACTGGACTCGCGCCGAGGGGCGGGATCGGGACAAGACGTACAACCCGACCACCGTCTCCGAGCTCGAGAAAACCGCGCCCGGCTTCCCGTGGACGCTCTACTTCACCGAAGCCGGCATCGCCAAAAACGAGCGCGCGGTCGTGCGGCAGAACACCGCCCTGCCGAAGCTCGCGAAGATCTTCGCCGAGACGCCGATCGAGACGCTGACGGCATGGCAGGCGTTCCACATCACCGACGACGCGGCGCCGCTGCTCTCGAAGCGCTTCGCGGACACGGAGTGGGAGTTCCGCTCGAAGTTCCTCAACGGCACCACCGAACAGCGCCCGCGCTGGAAGCGTGCCGTCGACGCCGCGGAAGGCTCCCTCGGTGAGGCCATCGGCCGCACGTACGTGACCGAGTACTTCCCCGCCGACTCGAAGTCGAAGATGGAGAAGCTCGTCGCCGACCTCCGCGTGGCGATGAAGAACCGCATCAACAACCTGGCCTGGATGTCGCCGGAGACGAAGACGCTCGCGCTCGACAAGCTGGCCAAGTTCACGGTCAAGATCGGCTACCCAGTCAAGTGGCGCGACTACTCGAAGCTCCAGGTGAAGCAGGGTGACCTCGTCGGCAACGCCGAGCGCGCCGGCAAGTTCGAGTGGGCCTACGCGCTGAGCCGCATCAACAAGCCGGTCGACGAGCAGGAGTGGGGCATGACCCCGCAGACCGTCAACGCCTACTACTCGTCGGCCAAGAACGAGATCGTCTTCCCGGCCGCGATCCTGCAGCCGCCGTTCTTCGACCCGAACGCCGACCCGGCCGTGAACTACGGCGCCATCGGCGGCGTCATCGGTCACGAGATCACGCACGGCTTCGACGACCAGGGCCGCAAGTCCGACGGCGACGGCATGCTGCGCGACTGGTGGGCCGCCGAGGATGCGGCCAAGTTCGAGGCGCAGGCGGCGAAGCTCGGCGCGCAGTACGAGGCGTTCGAGTTCCCGCAGCTCCCGAACATGCACATCATCCCGCGCCTGACCATGGGCGAGAACATCGGCGACCTCGGCGGCATCCTGCTCGGCCTCGAGGCCTACCGCATCTCCCTCAACGGCAAGCCCGCGCCGGTCCTCGACGGTTTCACCGGCGACCAGCGCGTGTTCCTCGGCTGGGGCCAGGTGTGGCGCACGATGATGCGCGACGACGCGCTCCGCCAGTACCTGATGACCAACACGCACTCCCCCGGCATGGTCCGCGCGTTTGCGCCGCTCCGCAACGTCGACGCCTGGTACGACGCGTTCGGCGTGAAGGAAGGCGACAAGCATTACGTGAAGCCCGAGGACCGGGTTCGCATCTGGTAACTCGCGAATTCATGAAGTGAAACGAACGGCCACCTTCGACGGGTGGCCGTTTGTTTTTCGCGGGATGGCATCGCGCATGGATGTACGTTCGCGTGTCTCGCATTCTCGTTGCTCTGTTCCTCCTCGCGTGCACGCCCGCCGCACCACCGACCATGACCCAGACTACCTTCACCCGCTACGTCGCCCTCGGCGACAGCATCTCCATCGACGTCTATCCCGCCAACGACGTCGCGCGCCGCTACCCGGGCCGGGCCAGTACCGACAAGCTCGGCGCCGTGTCGCTGCTCGTGCGCAACGACGACAAGTTGTGGCCGGAGTTCCGCGGCCGCGATCTGCAGACATCGCAGCGCTCGCTCCGCTTCGACGAACAGCGCGACGACCTCACCTCCGACGGGGCGACGACGCAGAGCCTGCTCCGTCAGGTCGAACGAATCGAGCGCAGCGACGAGCCGACGCTGGTCACGATCACCGCCGGCGGCAACGACCTCCTCGGCCACATCGGCTCGCCCGGCCCGAGCCCCGCGCCCGAGATCGCGGCGCGCCTGCGCACCGCCGTCGCGCGCGTCCTCGAACTGCGGCCGAACGCGGTCATCCTGATCGGCACCGTCTACGATCCCTCCGACGGGACGAACCGCCTCCCCGGCTACACCCGCACGCTCGATCGCGAGGCGGAGTGGCTCGCCGAATACAACGACCTGCTCCGCCGCTTCGTCACCACCGACCGCCGCCTCCGCCTCGCCGACATCCACCGCCACTTCCTCGGCCACGGCCTGACCGCCCCGGAATCCGAACGCTGGTACCTGCGCGAGTCGATCATCGAGCCCAGCGCCCGCGGCGCCAGCGAGGTGCGGCGCGTGTGGCTCGAGGCGATGTAGGGCTTTTGATGGCCACAATGATTTCGCCATGTCGACGCCGCCGCCGGGACGCCTGCGGTCCGTTGCGACCGCGCTGAATGCGTCAGACCGTCACGAATTCGGCAGTGACCGCGTCCAACGCGGCGCGCACGGAGTCGAGTTCGCGCTCCATGGCTTCCGCCTCGATGACTGACTCGATGATGATCGGACAATCGGCGGGCACGTGATGCGCCAGTCGCGCGAATGAATGGCGTGCCGTCGCGCCGAGCGGAAGATGCTCGCCGCGCGCACCGACATCGCTCACGTGCAGTTGGCGCAGCCGGTCACCGAACTCGCGCAACATCAGCAGCGCCGAAGCCATGGTGGGATCGATCTGCCGCGCATGTCCGAGATCGAGACAGAACGTCGCCGCGGGAAAAATTGCGAACAAATCCCGCAGTTCCGATGGCGTACGGCCGGTGGTCTTCCGGATGTCCATGTTCTCGATACACAGTTGCGCCCCGAGACGCACCCACAGTGACGGTGTCTGCAGGACGTCAGGATGGACGACGATCGGCCAGGTTTCCGGGAGACGCTGCAGGAGCGCGAAGACCGTCTCCTCATCGAGCGTCCGCAAACTGCTTGGCGCGTGAAACGAAACGTACGTGAATGCATCCAGGTCGAGAGAAGGAACCGCATCGACCAGCACCGACAGTTCCACGTCACGCAACGCCGAAAGCTCTACCGAGTCAATCCGGGCGACGCCGCGCTGCAGGTCGAGACCGCGGACGAAATCACCTTTTGCGAGTGCGCCGGTAGAAAAGCCAACAGGTCTCATCAGAACACTCCGAACTCGCGGATCAACGTCGGCAACTTTGGATGCACATCGAAAAAAAGACGATTCACGCCTTTGCGGAACCGCTGACTGGCTTCGCGCAGACCAGCGTACGCCGGTTCGGCGAGTGCCCCTTCGAATGGTACCGCTTCGAGTTGTTCTCGCGCTGCCGGATCGGCGAGCGTGGACAAAAATTGGTCGTAGGACGTGAAGATCGCGTCGGCGACGTCGTCGTCGGCGGCTTCGAGGACGACCCGTGCCAGCAACTCCAGCGGTGGCACGTCCGTCTGCGTCCGGATCAGCTCGGCCCGCATGAGAAAGTAGTCGTCATCATTCTCCACCGCGTGGAGCTCCGGCGGCGCGAAAAGTTCGCCGCTGAACGCGGCCAGCAGACCCCAGATGAAGAGCAACTTGCGCGAGAAGCGCAGCTTCACGTTGCGAACGCCCCATCCTTCGCGCTGTCGTTCCCACATCTTCGAGGCGTAATCGGAGGCCATGGTGCGCCAATAGCGAACCACATCGTTCAGCAGGAAATGGGGAACGCTTTGACGGCGGCCGCTCCTGCTCTGCACCGAACGGTCATGCACGACATACCGCGCCAGCACGTTTCGGATGACGCGTTCTCGAACGAAAGGGTTCGTCAGCGCCCGTGATTCGGAAAGCAGCAGGATGCGACGGGTGAGATTCTCGTTCGAGTCGCGAGTCCCGGCGATGTAATGCACCAGCTCGTGACTGGCCACGATCCCGCCGAACGTGCCGGTCCGCCCGACGTCCTTCGCCACGATATCGAGGACGCGCGTTCCGGTCGTGCGGGCGAGGATCGCGTGCTCCGGGTCCGACGGACCGTCGACGAGCAGGAGCCAGTCCGCGTCGCTGCCCTCGTTCGCTTCTCCGCGGCCGACGGAGCCGGTCACGATGACGGAGAACGTCGCATCATGCAGGTCCGAGAGTGCGCCGCCGAGACTCGTTACGAGCTCCTCGCTCTTCGCACGCGCCGCGCGGATTGCATTCCACTTCACGCCGAGTTGCGTTTCCAGCGTCTCGATCGCCGATATCACCGCGGCAGTTTCTCAGAGGCCGGAGAGATCACGAAAACTTCTACGTGCCGTGTCTTACGCAATACTCTCCCCATGAGAACGGGAGGTCACTCATGAACATTGGCATCATCGGCGCGGGGCATATTGGCGGGACGACGGCGAAGTTGTTCGTGGAGGCCGGACACTCGGTCGCGATCAGCAACTCGCGGGGGCCGGAGACGTTGCGCGAACTGGTGGCGGAGCTGGGGCCGAATGCGACGGCGGTGACGCCGGAGGAGGCGGCGCGATTCGGGGAGGTCGTGCTGCTGGCCATTCCGTTGAAGGACTACGTCACCCTTCCCGCAGGCGAGTTGCGCGGAAGGGTGGTCATCGACGCGATGAACTACTACCCCAATCGCGACGGACGTTACGAGCCGCTCGACTCGGGACGATCCACCTCCAGCGAGATGGTCGCCTCGCACCTCGCCGGCGCGCGGGTCGTGAAGGCGTTCAACACCATCTGGTTCGAGCACCTCAAGACGAAAGGCAACAAGAGCGCGCCGGTCGACGACCGTCGCGTCATCTTCGTCTCCGGCGACGACGCCGAGGCCAAGGCCGTCGTGTCGCGGCTGATCGAGGAGATCGGCTTCGGCCCCTACGACCTCGGCCCGCTCCGCGACAGCGCCGAACAGCAGCCCGACGGCGACGTCTACAACAAGGACATCACCGTGGCCGCCGCGCGCGCCATCGCGCCGCGGTGATCAGGAAACGAATCGTTCGGGCGCGACGGCCAGATCGGGACAGGCCTTCTGGAGACGACGGTCCGCGGTCACCAGCGGCACCTTCAAGTCTGCCGCGGCGACCACGAACTGTGCGTCGTAAGCGGATAGCTTGCGATCGACAGCCGCGTTCAGGACGTCATCTCCGGACGGCTCGACTTCGCTGTTCCCGAAGATTGTCTGCGCAACCCTCCACGTGTCATGCGCCTGGCTGAGCGTCAGGACGCCGGCACGCATTGCGGCCGCCACCACGTTGAGGAATTCGCTGCGCCAGAGTGTGGGCAGCATCCAGCGGGAGTCCTTCTCCCAGACTGCACGCGCGTCGCGGTGCGGTCTCCTTCGATCAGGAGATACGCCACCAGATCCGTATCGGCGACGATCACCGGTCTCCCCGGCGGGCGCGATCGAGGATCGACTGCCGGAGGGGCCTTTCGCCCCGTGTCCGCAGCCGGTCGATCTCGGCGAGCGTTGGCGGGCCGGATCGGTCATGCAGCGCGGCTTCCAGAATGACGGTCGCCTCGCTGCTGAGACTGCGACGATTCGCAGCGGCCCGCGCCTTCAATTTCCGATGAATCTCTCGCGGGAGTTCTTTGATCAGGAGTCCAGCCATACTATCGAAATACTAGCAAAGTAATAGCAGGCGGGCCTTCCACTCCACGGCGGCTTCTATGGCCCGGACCTCTCCAGCAGCGGCGGGTGGAGCTATTGCGGCTACAGCAACATCCCGATCGGGCAGCGGTTCTGGGTCGCGATCAACGACCAGGCGGCGAATCCCTGGACTGACGTAATTCGCGTGTTGCGCGCTTCCGGATCGACGGAGAAGCACATCCCGCGGCGCATTATGGAGTGCGGCGGCCTTAGCGCCGCTTTGGTACCAAAGCGG
>DASVSV010000074.1:0-6151 GCA_036387915.1 Thermoanaerobaculia bacterium | reverse complement strand
TTCAGATTGCGCAGGTTGTCGAAGAGATGCTCGCCGTTGAAGACGTAGATGCCGGCGTTCACTTCGCCGATGAGCTTCTGCTCGTCCGTGGCGTCCTTGACCTCGACGATGCGCTGCACCGCGTTGCTCTCGTCGCGGACGATGCGGCCGTACATGGCCGGGTCTTTCGGTTTCATGGTCAGCAGCGTGAGCGCGTTGCCGGAGCGCTCGTGCTCGTCGAGCAGGCGGCGCAGGGTGGCGATGCGCGTCAACGGCACGTCGCCGGAGAGGATCATCACGCGGCGTTTCGGATCGACGAGCGACGCGGCCTGCAGCACCGCATGTCCGGTCCCGAGCTGCTCTTCCTGCACGGCGTAGCGTGCGCGGTCGCCGACCGACTGCTGCACGGACTCGCGCTGGTGGCCGACTATCATCACCGGCGGTGCGGGGGAGAGCTCGGCGGCGAGGTCGATGACGTAGTCGATGATCGGGCGCCCGGCGGCGCGATGGAGGATCTTGATGGTGCTGGACTTCATCCGCGTGCCGAGGCCCGCGGCGAGGATGACTACTTCGAGGTTGTCGTTCATGACTCTTTTCTCATGCGCTGCAGCGCGCGTCCGTAACGATCGTAAAGCTGGAAGATCGTCTGCGCGAGCGCGGCCGGATCGTGCCGCACGTAGTTGTCCTCTGCAATGATGTCGCCGAAAAACGGCGTCACGCCGAGGGTGCGGATCTCGTCGAGGTCGAACTGCACCGGCGCCTGGTTCTCGGCCGCGTAGCTGGCCAGGATCGGCTCGGACGGACGGCGCCCGTTCAGCACCATCACGTCCACGACCAGACCCGCATGTTCGGCGATGGCCTGCAGATGGTCCTGCGCGCTGAAGTGGTCGGTCTCGCCGGGCTGCGTCATCACGTTGCAGATGTAGACCCGCAGCGCGCGTGCGGTGCGCAACGCGTTCGCGAGCGGCTCGATGACGAGGTTCGGCAGCACGGACGTGTAGAGCGAGCCGGGACCGATGATGATCAGGTCCGCCGCCGCCAGCGCCGCCAGGGCGCCGTCGGTCGGCTGTGCGTCGGGCGGGTCGAGCGCGAGGTGCGTGATGCGCGCGTGGCGCGACGCGGTGCGCGGCTCCTCGCCGATGTGCGAGCCGCTGATGGCCACTTCCCCGACGAGCTCCGTGCCGTCTTCGAGCGTCGCGCGCAGACGCACGTCCGCCAGCGTGGACGGGTAGATGTCGCCACAGATGGCCAGGACTTCCGACGCCGCCAGCACGGCCTTGTCGAAGCTGCCGGTGATGTCGGTCATCGCCGTCAGCAGCAGGTTGCCGAGAGAGTGGCCTTTGAGCGCGGAGTCGGTGTCGAAGCGGTAGTTGAAGAGGCGCGAGAGGAGCTGCTCTTCTTCGGCCAGGGCGACGATGCAGTTGCGGATGTCGCCCGGCGGCAGCATGCCGAACTCTTTCCGCAGCACGCCCGAGCTGCCCCCTTCGTCGGTGACGGTGACGATTGCGCCGAGGGAGGCGATGGTCCACGCGCTGTCCGAGCCGACGTACTTCTTGAGACCGCGCAGGAGCGTGGAGAGACCGGTGCCGCCGCCGATGGCGACGATGTTCAGGCCGGGCGCGGTCATTGACGCGGCGAATTATGTCATTCGGCGGGTCATGATTACCGCCCGCCCCGTCCGGGGGGCGGGCTGAAGCCACGCCCTACGTTCGGGAGCTGTATCGGCTTCGGGGCGGGCGGCGCGGGTTCATGAGTTCCGCGTCGGGAAACCACTGCACGTCCAATGCTGGACGAGTGTGCCGAACGTAGGGCGCGGCTTCAGCCCGCTCCCCGGGCGGGGCGGGTGGGCCAAATCAGAACAACGACGTCTGCGGCCCCAACGTCCCCGGCTCCACCACCCGCTCCCCCAGCAGCCGCTGCATCTCGCGCGCGTTCGCGGGGCTGTGGCCCGCGAAGTGGTTGTTGAAGAAGCCGTAGACGTCGATCGTGTTCGCCACCTTCTTCAACACCTCCGACCACGCGCGGATCTCCGCGGAGCGGTCGAACTGCAGGTGCGAGTAGTCGGTGATCTCGCGGTCGGGGCCCATCCAGCGGACGTAGTGGAAGCTCGCCGTCGGCCGCTCGGCCAGCTCCATCATCGTCTCGCGCGGGATCCAGCGGCCGTCGCTGAGCGCGAGCGCGACGCCGTACTCCGTCAGAAGCGCCTGCAGGTTGGGAAGGATGTTCGGCTGCATCCAGCGGCGCTGGCGCACCTCGACGGCGAACTGCAGGTCGCGCGGCAACTGGGGGATGAATTTCTCCAGCGCCGGAAACTCGTCCGCACCGAAGTCCGGACCCATCTGCATCAGGATCGGTCCCAGCTTCGGGCCGAGCTCGCGGGCGCGGTCGAGGAACTCGTGCAGCACGTCGTCGGCGTCGCGCAGGCGGCGCTCGTGCGTGATCTCCTGCGGCATCTTCAGCGTGAAGGTGAACTCGCGCGGCGTGCGCTCCCCCCACGCGCGAATCGCGCTGCGCGCGGGCGTGGCGTAGAACGAGGAGTCCACCTCCACGCCGCGGAAGGCACGTGCGTACGTCGGCAGGAACTCGGCCGGCCGCGTGCCGAGGGGATAGAAGGGGCCGACCCAGGCCGTGTAGTTCCATCCCTGCGTGCCGATGAGGATGCGACCAGCCATGACGCCCGGGCCGTCAGCGCGTGCGCAGAAGGCGCTCGAGGTGGAACCGCAGCGGCTCGATCAGCGTGTAATGCGAGGTCAGGCGGCTCTGGCGCTCGTTCTCGTCGCGGAAGAGATCGCGGACGGTGGTGGCGCGCTCGTCGTACCACTGGTCGCTCACCTCGCCGTGTTCGCGCTTCTCGTCGAGCACCTGCATGATGTGATCGCGGTCGATGATCTCGGGATGATGGTTGACGCCCATGAAGCGAGGCATCGCCCCGCCGCCGTCGCGCGCGACCTCGACCATCGTCAGCGCCGTGCTGCCGCCGGCCTCGAACGCGATCGGCAGGCTCTTGCCGGGCGACTCGAGGATGAGGTCGAACAGCCGGTTGTCGACGACGCGGAAATGCTCGCGATCGGGCAGCTCGCGCGCGAACTGCTGGAACCACGGATGCTGCCGCGCCTCGCGCGAGAGGCGGTTCAGCGGCATGCCGCTGCTCTTCTCCGGCCGCAGGTGCGGACTGGCGATACCGGACCAGCGGCAGACCAGGCCGAAGGAATGACAGACCGCCATCATCGCCGCGTTCTCGTCGGCGAGGATGTCGTCGAAGAGGCGGAAGAGCGACGCTTCCCACTCGGCCGTCTCCGCGACGCCCTGACTCCACTCGTGCACGCCGTCGTTCAGGCGCGGGTCGAGATGCCCCGGACCGCCGGTACCGATGTAGAGCTGGAACCGCCCGTTCGGCGACTCCGGGACCATGTTGCGCCGGCGGATGTCGTACGACAGCACGCGCACTTTCAACCCGCGGCGCACGAGCTCGTCGCGCAACGTCTCGGCCGCCTCGACGACGACATGCACCAGCGCGTCATGACCGATGTTCGGCCACGAGTGGTTCATGTCCAGCAGCGCCACGTCGATCCGGTCGCGCCGCGCCTCCGGCACCGAGTCGTCGAGACGGACGTACTCGAAGAAATCGTGCGGGTCGTGGATGTCGTAGCGGTTCATTTATGGATGAGGCGTTGCTCGTTGCTCGTTGCTCGTCCGGGGTGAGGTGTTCCGAGAGGCTCGTTTACGCGGCCAGGGTGCCGTGTCCCGAGCGGCACCCCGAACGAGAAACGTACAACGTACAACGCGTCTACACCACTCCGTGGCGGGTTTCCTCGACGATGAAGTCCACCACGTCCTTCAGGTCGTTCCTTTGCGCGAACGCGGCCAACTGCCGGTCGGCGCCGGTGCCGTTCTTCACGATCTCGCGGGCGTACTCGACGTCCTTGCGCGAGCCGAGCTCGTCGACGACGTCGTCGATGAACTCGAGCAGTTCGTCGAGCAGGTCCGTGTACGGCACCTCGACGCCCTTGCCGAAGTCGATCAGCTTTCCCTGCGTGCCGAAGCGCGCCGCGCGCGACTTGTTCTCGTTCAGCAGGACGCGGCGATAGTGACGCCAGCCCATGTTCTTCGAGTAGATGCGGTAGAGCTTGACCGTCAGCGCCTGGAAGAGCGCGGCGATGCAGATCGTCTCGTCGACCCGCAGCGGCACGTCGCAGATGCGGTACTCGAGCGTGGGGAAGAACGGGTGCGGACGGACGTCCCACCAGATCTTCTTGGCGTTGTCGATCGAGTTCGTCTGGATCAGCGTCTGCACGTACTGCTCGAAGTCGCTGAGGCGGTCGAAGTGATCGGGAAGGCCGGTGCGGGGGAAGCGCTCGAACACTTTCGCTCGATAGCTCTTCCAGCCGGTGTTCTGCGCGCACCAGAACGGTGAGTTCACCGAGAGCGCGAAGATGTGCGGCAGGAAGTAGCGCACCGCGTTCATGATCTGGATGCGCGTCTCCGGCTCCTCGACCGCGACGTGCACGTGCAGGCCGAAGATCAGATTGGCGCGGGCCAGCATCTGCAGCTCGTACACGATCTTGTCGTAGCGCTCGTGGTCCGTGATCGGGACGCTGTTCCAGTGCGAGATGGGGTGCGTGCCGGCCGCGCCGATGCAGAGGCCGTTCTCGCCGGTCAGCGTGATGATCTCCCGCCGCAGCCGCGTGATCTCGCGCCGCGCCTCGGCGATGTTCGCGCAGATCGGCGTGCCGACCTCGATCACCGCGTCGTGCATCTCGCGCTTGATCTCGTCCTTGAGCCGCTTCTCGCCCTCGGCGAACAGCTCGTGGATGTGAGACTTCAGCTCGCGTGTCTTCGGGTCGATGACCTGAAACTCTTCTTCGATCCCGAGGGTGAAGCTGGGTTGTGCAGGCATGGCGGGCAGTTTAAGCCACCGGCGTGCCGGCGTCCTTCTTCACGTTCATGACGGTGGGCCAGTTGCCGGTGAGCTCGAACTGTTTCTCGCCGCGCACCATCTCGATCAGCACCTCGGCCATGTTGGCGACCATCCAGTCGAAGTTCTCCTGGCCGACCGAGTGCACGTCAGCGTCCGGCGCGCAGTTCATGAAGTCGATGGCGTACGGGATGCCGCCCCGCACCGCGAACTCGACGGTGTTCATGTCGTAGCCGAGGGCATCGCAGAGCGCGAGTGCGTCGCGGTGGATGCGGGCCTCGAACTCCGGGTTCATCGGCGGCGGGTTCTTGACGTAGCGCTCGTGGAACGGCGACTTCGGGTCGTAGGCCATGATGCGCACGCGCTTGCGGCCGAGGACGTAGCAGCGGTAGTAGAGCTCGAAGTCGATCGCTTCCTGAGCCATCATGGTCAGGTCGCGGGTCTGGTCGTACGCGGCGAAGAACTCCTGCGGGTCGTCGCACTTGTAGACGTCCTTCCAGCCGCCGCCGTAGGCCGGCTTCATGAAGATCGGCCAGCCCAGGTATGCGAAGACCTCGTCCCAGTTGACGTAGCGCATGTTCCGGAACGACTTGGCCTCGGTGTTGGGCGGATGCTGCTTGTGCGGCAGCAGGACCGTCTTCGGCACCGCGACGTTGGCCGCCTTGGCCACGAGGTTGTCGAAGAACTTGTCGTCGGCCGACCACCAGATCGGGTTGTTGACGATGCGCACGCCCGACGCGGCCGCGCACTTGAGGTAGGTGCGGTAGAACAGCACCTCGTGGCTGATGCGGTCGAGGATGAGGTCGTACGGAAAGACGCCGTCGTCCTTGATGAAAGAAATCTCGCACGGCCCGGCTTCGACGTCGTCGCCGCCCCGCGAGTTGATGGCGTCCACGAGCGCCCAGGGAAACGTGTCTTCCATCCCGAACAACAGACCGATTCGCTTCTTGCTCATTGACGCTCTCCTTACCGAATGGAACGGCGGGCGATCGTATAGAATCGGCGGCCCGCGCGGCAAGGCCGCCGCGACAGGGATTGAGGATGAAGGATTGAGGATTGAGGATTAGGGCTCTCGGTTAAGGAGTACGGTTTTCGTCCTCAATTCTCAATCCTCGATTCTCAATCCCCATTTACGGGACACAATCATGTACAGAGAATACGTAAAGTGGTGGTCCCCCTCCCTCAACCGCGAGATGGAGTTTCTCTGGTTCGGAAAGTTCGGGCGGCCGGTGATCCTCTTTCCGACCTCCGCCGGCC
>DASVSV010000073.1:0-6386 GCA_036387915.1 Thermoanaerobaculia bacterium | reverse complement strand
TATAGTTATTAGTAGACAAGAACGGAACTTCTGCTATACTCACCACTCAATCCGCATTTCCAAAACGAATGGGCAAAACCGCCGCGAGGCGGTGACGCAAAGCCACGGGTCTCGGTGGGCTTCGAGACAGCCGGGTTGTCGAATCTGGGTGCGCCAAACCTTTGAGGAGAGTCCAAAGAATGGCGAAGTTTGTTCGAGTTGCGTTTGTTGTGGCGTCGTTGCTGGCAGTCCCGTCGTTGTTTGCCGAGGGCGTGCTGATCAAGTGCGCGCGTCCGTGCTCCAACGAGATCGCCGCGGTCAAAAAGGCCGGCGGCACGATCACCTATCAATATCAGTACGTCGACGGCATTGCCGCTGACGTTCCGGCCGGCCAGGTCTCCAGCCTCGAGAAGGTTCTCGGCGCCGACCGGCTCGGCAAGGACGAAATCATCCCGAACCCGGCGCCGGTCCAGGAACGCGACGCCGACGGCGAAGCGGTCATCGAAGCCGACGGGATGATGGAAACGTCGACCGACGGCGCGGAAGCGGCCGATCCGGCCAACTATCCGTTCAACTCGCAGCTCACCGGCGTGGCCACGCTCCATTCGGCGGGTCAGATCGGCGCGGGCGCGGTCATCGCCATCATCGACACTGGCTACCGCCCGATGTTCACGCACGTCGCCCCCGCGCGGGTCATCGGACCGGGCTTCAACTTCGTCCCGGGCGCGACCGAGCCGCCGGCGATCTCGAACTCGAACGGCGCGCACGGCACGCAGGTGGCCGGCATGGCCGCCGCGAACGTCGCCTTCTGCTTCAGCACGGCCAACCGCTTCGCCCGCACGGGTGCGGACCTCGGCCTCTTCACGCAGGGCACCTGCGCGGCCGGCACGGTGCGCATTCCGATGATCGGCGGCGCACCCGGCGCGAGCATCGTGCCCCTGAAAGTGTTCCCGGCGGCCGGCGGCGGCTCGCCGACGTCGCGCACGATCGCGGCGATGGAGAAGGTCCTCGAGCTGCGCCTCAAGTACAACGCGGGCGATCCGACGGGCCTGAACATCAAGGTCGTCAACATGAGCCTCGGCGGACCGACGGGCGCGGCGGGGCGTACGCTGTCCGACCAGACCATCGACAAGCTGCTCGCCAACGACATCCTCCCGGTCGTCTCGGCCGGCAACGAAGGGCACTCCTCGGTCACGGGCGGCTCGCCCGGCACGTCGATGAGCGCGCTGACGGTCGGCGCGACCGCCACTGCCAATCACGAGTGGATCTACACCGCGCAGTTCCGTGCGCCCTGCAGCACCACCGCCCTGGCGTCGGTCACCACCTGCGCGAAGCGCTACCGCCCTGATTCCACCCTGCAGATCTCCAGCTTCAGCTCGCGCGGCCCGACGCATGACGGCCGCACCGATCCGGACGTCGTCGCGAACGGCTCCTACGACTACACGCAGGGCAGCGGCACCGCTGCCACGACGGTCGGCTTCGTGTCCGGCACGTCGTTCTCCGCGCCGACGGTGGCGGGCATCGCCGCGACGCTGCGCGCCGCCCATCCGACCGCGACCGCGCGTCAGATCCGCAACGCCATCATCATGAGCGCCAACCCGAACCTGATCCCGACCGCCACGGTCAACGACCAGGGCGCGGGCTTCATCAACGCGGTGGCCGCGAGCCAGCTCCTGGCCGCGGGCAGCGCGCCCGACACGGTCAACCTCACGTTCCACCCCACGCGCAACGTGCAGGCGAACATGGAGCACGCCGGTGTGCCGGTGCACGCCGGCGGCGCGTCGGTGACCTTCACCGGTATCCGCCCGTCCGAGCGCGCCGAGGTTCCGGTGCTCGTGCCGGACAACACCTCCAAGCTCCACGTCCGCATCCGCAACATCGTCGCCGCGAACGAGGCCGCGCAGCAGAACCTCTTCTTCGGTGACGACATCAACCTCAAGGTCCACACCTCGCGCGTCCACAACGACGAGTACTTCGCGTTCGGCTTCACCGCGACCGGCACGCCGATCGTGAACGCGTTCCTCAAGGCGGGACAGGAGTACAGCTACACCGTGGTCCGTCCGGCTTCCGGCATCTGGCGCGTCACGCCGACGGGCGACTGGACCAACGCGGGCAACGTCTCCTTCGACGTCGACGTCTGGACCGAGCAGGAGTCGCTGGGCAGCAAGACCGCCAGCGCTTCGATTGGCAACCTCGAGACGCACACGTACGACATCGTCGTCCCGGCCGGCACGGCCTCGCTCAACGTGCGCGCCGACTGGTCGAACATGTCCGGCAGCTACCCGGTGAACGACGTCGACGTGACGCTCGTCTCGCCGGCGAACGTGAACAACTTCGCCTGCTCCACCGGCCGTACGCCGGAGCTCTGCGCCGTGGCCAACCCGGCCGCGGGCACGTGGAAGGTGCGCGTCGAAGGCTTCTCGGTGTCGGCCTTCGGTACGCCGAGCGGCAAGGAAAAGTACACGCTGCACATCAACGCCGACGGTACGGTCCTCAAGCCGGTGGAGTAACCTGCTGTACCGGTTTTCACTGGTCATCCTGATGCTCGCCGTCGCCTCGTGCGGCGGCGAGCATTCTTCGTCTACGGCCGCCTCCGACGCCGCTGCCGTCGTGAAGGAAACGCTCGCCGCGGCGCGTCCGAAGCAGCGCGTGCGCATCCGCGTGCGCCTCGACCGCAGTGAGCTCCCCACGGCCCCAGACCTGCAGCTCCGCAACACGCTCGAGGAGCAGCTCGACGCCCAACGCCTCGGCGCGATCGTCAATCGCGGCGAGGGCGTCGGCTGGTTCGACGTCGAGCTGGACGTCGACTCGAGCGCCGACGCGGTGCCGCGCGTGCGCGCCATTCTCCAGTCGATGCAGCTGCTCGAGAAAAGCTCCGTCGAGATTCGACAGGCAGACTGAGCGCATGCTCTTGCGCATGCTCGCGTTCGCGCGACATGCCCAACTGTCATTGCACGGGGCCTGTGGAAGCTTGTGGAAATCGGCGGAAAATGTAACAGCGAAAAGCATTGCCGAACCGCGGGCGCGGACCTACGTTGATGCTCGCCCCGGCACGAACGCTTTATCGCAGCTGTCAACGTGCCGAGGTCGCCGAGAATGACGCGATAGGTCATCGAGGCAAGCGGTTTCCGGACGAACGCTCGATCGCGGATGTCAACGAACGGAAGCCGGTCGCGATGGTGCGATCGACCATCGAGGCAAGCGGTTCCCGGACGAACGCCTGATCGCGGATGTCAACGTACGGAAGCCGGTCACGCTTGGCGCGATCAGCCAAACGAGACAACGGTTGCGGCATGAACGCTTCATCGCGGATGTCAACATGCTGCGGACGGTCGTCACGGTGACGCGATGAGTCATCGAGGCAAACATTGGCGCGAATGCACTCTTGTTGCTGTCAACGCGCTGAGAATGGCTCCGGGGGGCAAGAGACCCCGGAGCTCTTGCGTTTTACGCAGGGCGGGCTTCAGCCCGCCCCCCGAAACGTAGGGCGTGGCTTCAGCCCGCCCCTCCCGTGGATCGGCGGGCTGGAGCCGCGCCCTACGTCTGGCAAGCTCACGGCGGCGGCCTGCGCGCGCCGCTGTGGCCTTGCGTTCGATGACCTGCGTCAGACGCGCACGTATTCGTAGTCGACCGGCTGGTTGTTGATGCCGCGGTCCGGCGGGGCGATCCAGCTGGCCACTTTGCCCGGTTCGTATACCGCGTGCATGACCGAGGCGACGAAGGCCTGGTCGTCCGGCGTCGGGATCCACGAGGAGATGCCCTTCGCGAATGCCTCGGGGGCGATCGGGTTGCCGAGGGGATCAGTAGGGAGGTTGGCCCAGGCGCCGACGGTGCGGCGGAAACGCGCGCTGGGGAGGCGCAGCTCGAAGTCGATCCCGCCCTTCCTGATGATGCCGTTCCAGCGCTTCACGCCATTCTCGCAGTCGCGGATGTAGGCGGCGCGCAGCACTTCGTTCATGGCATTGCGCATCGAGACGGTCTCGCTCTTCACGCCGCCGTTGCCGTCCGGCATGTCCAGCGTGTACTCGCCTTTGGCCTCGTGGTCTTCGTGCAGCCCTTCGTCGGGACGGCCCTTGAGACCGTTCGCGAAGTAGCTCGCGGCGTTCGAGGAGATCTCCGAGCCGAACAGGTCGAGCGCGGAGCTGAACCAGAAGTTCATGTACTTCTGGATCGTCGGCAGGTCGATCGCGCCGGCCGCGCGGACCTTCATCGGGTCGTCGGTCTTGAGGTCGTTCATCACTTCGACCGAGCGGCGCACGACGCGGCCGATGCCGGTGTCGCCGACGAACATGTGATGCGCTTCCTCGGTGAGCATGAACTGGCAGGTGCGCGCCAGCGGGTCGAAGCCGCTCTCGGCCAGCGCCTTGAGCTGGAACTTGCCGTCGCGGTCCGTGAAGTACGCGAACATGTAGAACGAGAGCCAGTCGTTGATCGGCTCGTTGAACGTGGTCAGGATGCGCGGCTTGTCGGCGTCGCCGGAGTGGCGCTCGAGCAGCCCTTCCGCTTCCTCGCGGCCGTCGCGGCCAAAGTAGGCGTGGAGCAGATAAACCATCGCCCACAGATGGCGCCCTTCTTCGACGTTCACCTGGAAGAGATTGCGGAGGTCATACAGCGACGGCGCGGTTTGTCCGAGCAGCCGCTGCTGCTCGACCGAGGCCGGCTCGGTGTCGCCCTGCGTGACGATCAGGCGGCGCAGCGTGGAGCGATGCTCGCCCGGCACGACCTGCCAAGCCGGCTGGCCGATGTTGTCGCCGAAGCCGATGGTGCGATTCGGGTCCTGCTCGGCGAGGAAGATGCCCCAGCGATACTCCGGCATCTTCACCATCCCGAAGGTGGCCCAGCCCTCGCGGTCGACGGAGGTCGCCGTGCGCAGATAGACGTCGGTGTTCTGGAAAACGGCCGGACCGAGGTCCTTCCACCAGTCGAGAAAACGCGGCTGCCAGTGCTCCAGCGCGCGCTGCAAAGTGCGGTTCGTCGAGAGGTCGACGTTGTTCGGGATTTTCTCGTCGTAGTTCATCGCGGACATGATCAAGTTCCTCGGGTTCCTCGGAGTTCCTCGGAGTTCCTCGGGTTCGCGCGGCTTGTGCCGAGGAACCCGAGGAACTCCGAGGAACCCGAGGAACTGTTTTTTTAGACTCTTTCCCAGGTGAACTTCGGCTTGGTGCCGCTGCCGAAGAGTTTGAGTGCGCCCTGCTCGCCGACGGCGTTCGGGCGGATGAAGATCCAGTTCTGCCAGGCCGACAGGCGGCCGAATACTTTCGTCTGCACGGTCTCGGTGCCGCCGAAGCGGAGGTTCGCTTCCATGCCCGTCAGTGCATCGGGCGACAGCGACGCGCGCTCTTCGATCGCCAGGCGCAGCTCGTCGTCCCAGTCCAGTTCGTCGGGAGCGAACGTGACCAGTCCCGCATCGAGCGCTTCCTCGGCGTCGAAGGACTGTCCCGCTTCGAATGAAGGCTTCGCGCCGAAGCGCGTCTCGAGGCGGGTCATGCCGTTGCACATCACCAGCGGTCCGAAGTTCATCGCGCTCAGTGCGACGCGCGGCGAGGTCTCTTCGGCGAAGAGCATGTACGAACGGTCCGCGGCGAGCGCGAGCTCGAACAGCGTGCCGGCGAAGCAGGAGCCTTCGTCGATGACGGCGTAGATGCTGCGCGACGAGACGTCGAGGCGCGCCAGGGTGCGGCGGAGGTAGCCGATCGTCTCGCGGACGAACCAGTGCTCCTGATGCTGGTCGAGCGCCGCGTCGATGCGCAGCATCGAATCAATGTCGCCACGCGTCTGCACGATCCAGATGCCCGCCTCGCGCACGTTCGTACGCAGGTGCAGGATGGCGTCGTCGAGCTCGCGGGCCATGGCCAGCGGCCACCACATCGCGCCGCGTTCCACGATTGCATCGACGTCCGTCGCTTCACCGGAGTTCGGCGCGGTGACGGTGATGGTGATCGTGCGCGCCTCCGCGTCGACGGCGACGTCGACGTGCTCGTAATGGATGCCTTTGTCGTCGAACGTGCGGCGCAGCGGAGTGAGGGCGATGCCCTTCGCGTCCTTCGGGCGGTCGGTCTGCGCCGCCAGCGCCTGCGCGCGTTCCTGCACTTTCTCGGGGAAGAGGCGCGGCGGAACGACTTCGTCGACGAGTCCCCACGTTTTCGCTTTCGCGCCGCCCAGTCCCTCGGCCGTCGTGCAGAAGACGTCGGCGAGGTCGCGGCGGATCTTGCGCTTGTCGACGAGGCGCGTCAGTCCGCCCGTCCCCGGCAGCACCGCCAGCAGCGGCACCTCGGGGAAGCTGACGGTGCTGGAGCGGTCGTCGACCAGCACGATCTCGTCGCAGGCCAGCGCCAGCTCGTACCCGCCGCCGGCGGCCGTGCCGTTCACCGCCGCCAGGAACTTCAGGCCGGAGTGCGCGCTCGAGT
>DASVSV010000072.1:0-25873 GCA_036387915.1 Thermoanaerobaculia bacterium | reverse complement strand
GATGACATCTTTTTTTACGACGCTTTCTTCTTCCTGCCCGCCGCCGGTTTCGCGGCGGCCGCACGCACCGGTGCGCGCTTGGCCGGCGCTCGCTCGCGCTTCGCCGCTTTCGGTCCGCTCTCGAGACTCCGCCGCAGCGCCTCCATGATGTCGACGACTTCCGCCGCCTTGTCCTGGCTGACGGCCTCGGAGACGATCACTTCCCCCTCCGACTTTGCGCGGATCTTGTCCATGAGCCGCTCGCGATAGTCGTCCTTGTAGGCCATGGGGTCGAACTTCTCCTCGGTCAGCTCGTTGATGAGCATCTCCGCGAGTGCGATCTCCTTGTCGCGCAGCTCCGCGTCCTCGAGGTCGATCGCGCCGAAGTCGCGGACCTCGTCGGCGTAGTACATCGTGTGCAGCACGAGGCCGTCCTCGAAGGGGCGCAGCAGCACGAGGTGCTCTTTGTGTCCCATCACCCAGCGCGCCACCGCGACCTTGTTCTGCTTCTTCATGGCCTGCGACAGCAGCCGGTAGGTCTTCCCGCCGCCCGGCGCCGGCCCGAGGTAGTAGGCCTTCTCGAAGAAGACCGGGTCGACCTGGTCGAGGTCGACGAACTCCGTGATCTCGAGCGCGCGGTTCTGATCGCTCTCGAGCTGCTCCATCTCCTCGTCGGTCAGCGTCACGTACTGGTTCTTGCCGACCGCGTAGCCGCGGATCATGTCGCCGGTCTCCAGCATCTCTTCGTGATGCGGACACCACCACTTGCGGTTCACGCGCGAGCCGCAGCTCTGATGGAGCAGGTTGAAAGAGACGTCTTCCGACCGCGTGGCCGTGTAGAAGCGGACCGGGATGTTCACCAGGCCGAAGGTGATCGTCGCGTTGCGCAGCGGGCGTAGAGCCATTCGTTCCTCCGCCCAGAAACCAGTGCATGTGCCGTTCCACGCGGATGAGGCCGGAAGTACTCTGTTTTCTTGCAGTTAGCTGGCGGGCGGCGCTATTCTTGCAGGAAGCGCGGCGGACCAGCATGTCTTCATCCATTCGTCGAATGTTGTGGGGAGCCTTCATCGGCCTCGCCCTCCTGACCGCGGCAGGGGTCGGATCGACGATTGCCATCCTGCAGACCGAGCAGCGCGAGGACTCCCGCAACGTCCGCGAGCTGCGCCCGCTCCTCGACGCCGTCCGCGACATGGACGAGTCCATGAACGCCATGGCCTCAGCCGCGCGCGGCTGGCTGCTGACCGGCGACGGCCGCTATAAGCAGCAATACTCCGACGCCAGCCGCGACTTCGACACCGCCGCCACCAATGCGCGCGACCTCGCCGTCAACGACAGGGACAAAAGCCTCGTCGAGCAGTTCATCCGCCACCACCACAAGCTGAAGCGGCTCACCGACGCGCAGATCATGAACAGCGACCGGGAGGCGATGAAGGACGCGGCCGACATCCGCCGCAACTCGCCCGATTACGCGGAGCAGATCTCCGACCGCATCCGCAGCGAACAGACCGCGGCCTCGGAGCGCATCTCCAACCTCCGCCAGTGGCTGATGCTGTCCATGATCCTTCTCGGCGTGGCCATGCTCGGCATCGCCGTGGCCTCGGTCTGGCGGATCGAAGAGTCGCTGGCCGAGTCGATCACGCGCCAGGTGCGGCGCACCGAGGCCATGATCGGCGGGATGTCGGACGGCGTGCTGCTCGTCGACGGCGAAGGACGCTCCGAATTCATCAACCCCGCCGGCCAACGCCTGCTCGGCGCGACCCAGGTGGGCGTGCCGATCTTTCAGCAGGCCCAGGTCTACCGCCTCCGCGACGAGCACGGACGCATGCTCGATCCCGAAGAGCTGCCGGCCGCCCAGGCGCTCTCCACCGGCCGCCTGGTGCAGGACGTCACGGTGATCATCGCGCGCGAAGGCGCCGAGCGCGTGGCGGTCTCGATGAGCGCGACGCCGCTGGCCGAGGACGGCCGCACCTCCGGCGTCATCGTCACCTTCCGCGACATCACCGAGCGCCGCCGCCTCGAAGAACAGATGCAGGCCCAGGCCGAGCGCGCGCAGATCCTCGCCGACGCCGGCGCGTTCTTCTCCAGCAACATCGACCCGACCTGGGTCACGCAGGCCATCGCCGAGCGCGTGGCCGAGGTCCTCGGCGACTGGTCGGCGGTCATCCTCCGCGCCAGCGAGTCGAAAGAGCTCAGCGTGGCCTCGATCTATCACCGCGACATGTCGTCGCTCGGCCTGGCCTGGTCGTACATCTATCGCCAGCCGCTCGTCGTCGGCGAGGGGATCATCGGCCAGGTGGTCTCGACCGGATATCCGTCGATGATGACCGACGTCCGTCCGTCGTTCGACGCCACCAGCCCCGGCACGTATCACCCGTCGCCGGTGAAGCTGGCGTCGCTGCTGGTGCTGCCGCTGCGCACGCGGCGGGAGATGATCGGCGCGCTGGTCATCGCCGCGAACGATCCCGAGCGCGCCATGACCGACGACAAGCTGCCGCTCGCGGAAGTCCTGGCCGAGCGCGCCGCGCTGGCCATCGAGAACGCGAAGCTCTACACCGAGCAGGTCGAAGCGCGCCGCAAGGTGGAGGACCTCTCCCGCCTCAAGGACGAATTCCTCTCCATCGCCTCGCACGAGCTGCGCACGCCGGTCACGTCGATCAAGGGCTACACGCAGCTCGCGAAGATGCTGATCAAGGAGGGGGACCTCAATACCTCCGAGGAGTATCTCGACATCGCCCTCGACCAGATCGACCGCATGTCGCGCCTGATCCTCGAGCTGCTCGACGTCTCCCGCATCGAGACCGGCCGCCTGGAGATCCGCCGCGAGAACATCGCCTGGTCGAATTTCGTGCGCGACGTCGTGCACCGCCATCACACCGCCGTCAGCGACCGCCGCTTCCACGTCAGCGTTCCGGACGACGGCAAGATCGTCACCGGCGACCGCGATCGCCTCGAACAGGTCCTCGGCAATCTGCTGGAGAACGCGGTCAAGTACTCGCCCGACGGCAGCGACGTGACGGTCATCGTCGACGACCGCGGCGACTCGCTGGTGACCGCCGTCTGCGATCGCGGCATCGGCATCCCCGCGGACGAGCTGGGACAGGTCTTCGAGCGTTTCCACCGCGGCCGCCAGGTCAGCTCCACGAATTACGGCGGCCTCGGTCTCGGTCTCTACATCACCAAACAGATCATCGAGCGCCACGGCGGCTCGATCTGGGTGGAGAGCAAAGAGGGGCAGGGCACGACCTTCTACTTCTCCCTCCCGGCCGCCGAAGTGGGCGCCGGCGGCGCGCCTGCCCCAGCGCCTGTCGCGGCACAGACGTAATCTCTCCTGATGCTGCTCGCCGCCGCCCTGGTCTTCGAGCTCGCCCGCGAGTCCCTCACGGGCACGCACTGCCGTTACCGCGAATACGTGAACGGCTATCCCACCGACACGTACGTCACCATGCAGTGCGGCGGCCCTGAAGCCGCCGCTTTCCCGTCCGCCGGCAACCTGCGCTGGTCCGCCGGTCGTCTCATCCGCCGCGAAATCCGCGACCTCTATCAACACGACTACGACGCCACCACCGGTGCGCTCATCTCCCGCACGCCGCTCTTCTTCCACGCGAAACCGGCGCGTGTCTTCGATCCGAATCCGGTCGTCACGTTGAACGATCCGAACCTGCAGGATCTCAACGACGCATCGGCGCACATCCCCGCGACGGCGTACGTCGACGTGCAACTGCCCGACGAAGCGCTGCACGGTCCGCACGTGACGATCGTCGATCGCCAGCCGCGCTTCGTTGCGCCGGCGGAGGGGGCGCTCGTGTTCGACCGCACCGCGGACGGGTTCGAGGACGTGAACGCGTACTTTCACATCGACCGCACGCAGAACCATCTGCGTGCCCTCGGCTACACGGGCGCGCGCGCCATCGCGCCTTACGCGATCGAAGTCGACGCGCACGCCGCGAACGGCGACGACAACTCGTTCTTCATCCCCAGTTCCGCGCAGCCGGGCCGCGGCACGCTCTTCTACGGCGAAGGCGGGACCGATGACGCCGAGGATGCGGACCTGGTGGTGCACGAATACACGCATGCGCTGATGGAGTGGATCTCGCCCGGCACGTGGGGTGGCTCGTTTGGGAGCGAGTCGCGCGCGATCGCGGAGGCGGTCAGTGACTACTTTGCGTTCTCTGCGCATTACGACGCGCGCAAAAGGTCGGGACGCGATCCGTTCTGCTTCGCCGACTGGGACGCGCGCTGCTGGCTCGACGCGACGTCGGAGCGCTGCGGCTACGCGCCGGGCAGCGATTGCCTGCGCCGCCTGGACAGCCCGCGCACGATGGCCGACTACAGCCGCGGCGACAGCTCCGGCGTGGAGCACCTCAACAGCGCGATCCTGTCGTCGGCGTTGCGCGAGCTGCGCGTGCAGCTCGACCGCCATACCGTCGACGTGCTCGTGCTCGAGTCGTTGTACGGGGCGCCGCCGCGTCCGACGTTCGAGTCGATGGCCCGGCGGATCATCGAGGTCGATCGCATCCTCTACAACGGCGCGCACGTCATGGCGATCTGCGCCGCGATGCGCGCCCGCGGCATCCTCGCCGAATGCGAGGTCATGCCGCGCGGAGAGCTCACGCACTTTCAGAGCCCGCGGCACGGCGTGGCCATTCCGGACAACGATGCGAACGGCATCGCCTCCACGCTGCGCATCGACGACACGCGTGCGATCGAGAACATCTACGTGCGCGTCGACGTCGCCCATCCGACGAACGGCGACCTGCGCCTCGAGCTCGTCGCGCCCGACGGCACGCGGGTCCTGTTGCAGAACACGTCCGGCTCCCTCGCGTCCGACATTCACGCGACGTACGGCATCACCGCCACGCCGGCGCAGCCGCTCGACGTACTGCGCGGACGGAGCGCACACGGCGTCTGGACGCTGCTCGTCTCCGACCGCTCGTTCCGCGACGCCGGCACGCTGCTCTGGTGGGGGCTGGAGATCCAGTTCGCCGGCGAAGCGCCCCGCACCGCGCGGCCGCGCGGCGAACGGACGCAGATGATTCCCGTCGTCGCGCACCTCTTCGGCCAGTCCGGCCTGTTCGCGTCCGACGTACGCATCGCCAATCCGCACGCGACCGCGCGCACGGCGACGCTCATCCTCACGCCGAGCGGCTCGAATGGACTGGAGCGGTTCGGCGCCGTGCAGCTCGTGCTCGAGGCCGGCCAGACGCTCGCCTTCGACGACGTCGTCTCCAGCGTCTTCCACAGCGGCGGCAGCGGCTCGCTGGAGATCCTCGGCGACGTGATCGCGATGAGCCGCACGTACCTGCGCACCGCGAACGGCACGCTCGGCCAGGATGTGCCGCCGAACCTCGACGCGACCTCCGCGTCCGAGCCGCCGCTGTTCGTCGCGCCGCTGACCGAGACGGGCGCGCGCTACAACTTCGGGTTGACCGAGATCGCCGGCGGTCGCGCCATCGTGCGCGTCGGCGATCGCACCATCAGCATCGAGCCATTCAGCCACGTGCAGTTCCCCGTCGCGCCTTCGCTGCTCGCAGTGCGCGTGCTGTCGGGCAACGCGCGTGTGGTCGCATACCTCTCGCAGCTCGTGCGCGACGACGCGATGTTCATCCCCGCCCAACGCATCGAGACGGTGCGTACGCGTTTTGCGCCGGCGATCACCGCGCAGACTTCCGATCCGCCGGAATGGCGGAGCGATCTCTGGATCGATACGCATACACCGATGCGCGTGCGGATCGACGCCCTCGGCGGCGGCAGTGTCGACGCCGATGCGCCGGGCGTGTTCTCCGACGTGCTGGCGCGTCTGTTCCACCGCACCGTCACCGTCGCGGCCTTGCGCGCGCATCTGCCCGCGGGTGTATTCGCCGCGACGCGGATCGTGCACAACGACACGATGCAGTTCGTGCCGCTCCTCGACGCGGGACCGTCCGAGCAACACCTGCTGTTCCTGGCCAATGCAGGCCAGCACCGCGTCAACGCCGGCATCGTCACGGACACCGGAGCGGCCGCGGAGCTGCTCGTCTACGACGCCGCGGGAGTGCAACTCGAGCGCGTCACCTTCGGCACCAACGCAGGCTTCGTGCAACGCGCCGTCCCCCCCGGCGCGCGCGCCGTCGTCCGTTTCGTGATCGGCACCGGCCGTGCCTACGCCTCCGTCATCGACGTCCGCACCGGCGACGCGACGTTCATCGCGGGGCAGGAATAGTCATAAAGCGGAAACGTAGGGCGCGGCTTCAGCCCGCCCCCCCCGGTGCGCCGTCGCCCGCCGCGTAAGCTGCACGCTCTGGACGGGCTGAAGCCACGTCCTACGTTCGGCTCGGACTCGTGTATCCTGCGCCGGCCATGTCCCAGATTTCGCCCCTGCAGACCCTGCCGGAGGCGCAGCCGCTGGCGCAGCTCCCGCTCAAGATCCTCGAAGAAGTGATCCGGCAACTGCGCAGCACGCGCAACGACATCATCCGGTTCGGCGTCTGGAACGTCCGCAACCTCACCGACGACGACTTCAACAAGACCGACGACCGCAAGCTCCTCGGCTACTTCCGCCAGGACCTGCTCGAGACGCGCTTCCTCTCCAAGGGGCGCCGCATCGACATCATTCAGCTCTGGCACTGGTTCGACGACCTGATGAGCGGCGTCGAGCCGCTGCTGGTCGACGGGGAGGAAGTCTTCCTCAACATCCAGGACAAGGACCTCGAGAAGGTGCGCAAGCGCATGCAGGAGATCCACTCGTTCCTGCCCACGCTGCGCGGCGACGACCTCGACGCCTTCCGCCGCGTAAAGTACAAGCTGCGCCGCACGGTCATGCGCCTGACGTACGACCTCCACCACCTGTTCAAGCGCGTGGAGAAATACCGCAAGAACATCTTCATGAGCAGCGGCGCACCGCGCATGGACCGCGAGCGTGTCCCGCTCGAAGCCGTGGCGGAGATCCCGGAGCCGATCGCCATGGACGACCACGAGCACGACGAGTAGGGCGTTCTTCTCAGATCTCCCGCCAGTATGAACCCGGAACGCGAGCTCTCGGCGAGAGCCGCCCACGATGTCGGGATGACACACGCGTGAACTGCCGCGGAGAGTTTTATGGAGTGCGGCGGCTCGTCCGCCGCCACACTCCTGAACCCTAAATCGAAACGTCCACCGTCTCCCCTTCGCGGACCAGCACCTGCGTTCTGTCGGCCACGGTCTCGTCGTCGTTGAGCAACTGCAGGGTGTAAACGCCCGGTGCGATGTGCTCCAGCGGGAACGTGCCGGGCATGAGGAAGCCCGGCATCGGGCGCGCTTCCCAGCGCGGATACTGCGTGCCGGTCGAGTCGAGCAGGCGGTAGCGGCGGCGCTGCGAGTGTTTCGACGTCAGGCGGATCGTGCCGCCGGGCGTGAGCGCGATGGTCGGCGTGGAGGGCGACGTGAGCGTCACCGAGCGGGGCGCGTAGTTGAACGCGCTCACCGTGGCGGTGTACGAGCCGGGAGGCAGGGGCACGGTGACATCCTCCGGCGCGCTGTCGCCGAAGCGGAACGAGCCGCGGCCGTCGTGCGCCACGCCGCCGCCGCGGTTGAACGCGACCACGTTGCCCGCCAGCGCACGGCCGTCGCGCAGGTCCACGATCTTCACCTTGACCCCCTCGTTGCCCATCAGCTTGAACTCGAGGTTCTCGCGGCCGGCCTCGCCGAACGTCATCTCGCTGACGTCGTTCGCGTAGCCCTCGCCGCCCGCGGTGACGGTGTACGCGCCTGGCGGAACGAGCTCGATGACGAAGTTTCCGTTCGGGTCCGCCGTCGCGCCGTAGCTGCTGCCGCGGAAGTCGGTCGCCGCCGGCTTGAGCTGAACCGTCGCGCCGCCGATGCCTTCGTTCGTCGACGCACTGACCACGCGGCCGCGCACCGAGCCGACTTTATATTCGACGTCGTACGTGTCCGAGCCGCGCACCGTGTAAGTCGTGTTGTACGAGCCGCCGCGGGCGAAGTCGCGGATCCAGACCGTGTGCTCGCCCGGTTCGAGACCGCTGATCGAATACTGTCCCTGCTCGTCCGTCGTCGCGCTGCCGCTGGGCTGCGAGCCGCCCTGTTTCGGCGAGAAGGAGACGCTGGCTCCGCTCTGCGGCACGCCGTTGCGCAGCACGCGGCCGCGGATCACGGCGTTGCCGCTGAACTCGAGGTTCACCTGCTGCGCGCCGCCCGACGTGACCTCCACGGTCTGCGACGGTGTGTTGCGGCCGCCGCCGTTCATGCCGCGCGAGACCGACGCCGAGATGCGCACCGATCCCAGCGGCGCGCCTTCGATCCTGTAGTTCCCCTGCAGGTCGACGGCCGCCGACATCGACGAACGTCCCGCCCACGCGGACACGGTCGTGTTCGCGTAATCCGCTTCCGTGAGGCCCGTCACCCGTCCGTAAATGGTGCCGCCCGTTTTGAGCGTGATCCGCACGGGGCTGCCGCTGCTCACGTCCACGTCGTCGACGACGCCCGTTGCGAAGCCGCCCTTCGACGCGGAGAAACGGTAGCGGCCCGGCGTCATGGAATCGAACTCGAACGTGCCGGACGCGTTCGTGCGCGTCTCGCGCGGGAACATCCCGGAGCTCGCCGATACGTCCGCATCCGCCACCGGCATCCCATCCTCGGTCGTCACGACGCCGGTGACACGATTGCCGGCCGACAGCTGGACGTCGAGCTTCGTCTCGCGCCCTTTCAGCGCGACCTTCCGCGTCACGTCGACGTGCTTCGGATGCGAGAACTGCACGTTCTCTTCGCCCGATTCGAGTCCGTCGAGCGAGTACTCGCCGTTCGCGTCGGTGCTCCCGCTCGGCAAGCTGCCGCGCATGGCGAACGCGCCCGTCGTGGAGGGCGTCACCGCGACCCGGACGTCGCTGAGAGGCGCACCGTTCGCGCCGGTGACCTTGCCGGAGAGGCGCACGCCCGTGTCCAGCTCGAGGACCACGTCCGTGAGCGCCTTGCCGTCGACCACGTCGACGCTCATCCGGCCGCTGGCGTAGCCGGGCGAGTTCGCGATCAGGGTCATCGCACCCGCCGGCACGTGCTCCAGCGTGAACGAGCCGTCGTCGCTGGTGAAAGCCTTGAGCTGGGGCGGTCCCATCGTCATGAAGCCGCCGGCGCCGCCGGCGCGCGAAGTCGAGACGCCAACCTGGAACGACGCGATCGGCTTCTTGGTCCCTTTCTCCACCACGCGTCCGCTGATCGTGCCGCCGGCCGGCATCTCGACCACGACGTCGCGCGCCGGCGCGGTGAAGGTGCGCATGTCGCTGATGAGGTCCGTCTCCTTCCTCAGCATCAGGCGCGTCACGCCGGGCAAGAGGTTGCCGACGGTGAACGAGCCATCCGGGCCGGTGGTGGCAGTCGCCTCCGTCACGCCGAGGGCGTTCAGGCGCACGTCGGGGATGCCCACGCCGCCGCGCGTCACACGGCCGCTGATCTCGACCGCCGGCTCGAGCCGCGCCTCGATCGTGTTCTCTCCGTTCGGCGTGATGTTCTGCGCGCGCACCTGCTTCTGCGCGAAGCCCTCGCGCTTGAATGCGAAGTCGTACGTCCCTTCCTTCACCCGCAGCGTGAACGTCCCGTCGCTGCCCGACCGCACGGTGTCTTCTTCCTCGCCCGGCATACCCATGAAGATCATGCGCATGGACCGGTCGCCGGCGGGCGTTTCGGTGGCCACGACGGAGACGCCGGACAGCGGGTCGCCGTTCGCGTCGAGCGCGCGTCCCGTGACCGCGACGCCGGTCGGAATGGTCAGCACGACCGAGCCTTTGCGCTCGCCGGCGGCGAGCTTCATCGCCTCGCTCTTGACCAGCGGCAGCCCCTTCTTGTTCGCCTTCAGACGGATGTCGCTGTCGCCCTGCACGCGGATGCTGAACTTTCCGTCCGGACCGGAGATGCCCGGCGTGTCGCGCTGCATGCGCATCGGCCCGCGCATCATGTCCGTGGTGACCGCTTCGCTCGCCACCGACGCGGCGGCGACGGGACGATTCTCCTCGTCCACGACCACGCCGCTGACGCGCGCGAGCTGCGTCATGGCCAGGTCCTTCGACGCCTGCTGCCCCGCCACCACCGAGACTTCACTGGACTGCATGTCGTACGCGGGGTGCGTCGCCGAGACCATGTACGAGCCGGAGGGCGCGGGGATCGAATAGACGCCTTTGGCGTCGGTGAGTGCGAGGGGCGACGAGTCGCGCGCCATCATCCGCATCGGCATGTTCAGCCGCACCGTCACGCCGGCCAGCGGCACCTTCGTCTTCGTGTCGGTGACGCGTCCCGAGACGACAGCCGATTTCTCCAGTTTCAGCGTGATGGTCTTGTCCCCGCCCTCCACCCGCTGCGCCACGAGCGCATCCTTGCGCGCCTGGAGGCTCTGCCATTTCGCCGGCGCGTGCGCGATCGTGAACGAGCCGTCCTCGCCGCTCGTCGCCAGCGGCCAGCCGTCGACGGAGATCTCCGCCTTCGACGCCGGCGTCGTGCCGTCCGCCGCCACTGCCTTGCCGGCCAGCGTGATGCCGGGGCTGAGCGTGCGATTCAGCTCGCCGGCCGCGACTCCGCCAAACCCGAACGTCTCTTCGTCGATCGCGTAGGCCGGATGGATGACGGTGATGCTGCGCGCGCGCTTGATCTCCGGCGCCTCGTAGCGTCCCTGCTCGTCCGTGCGCGTCACGTAGTCGCCGCTGAACGAGACCACCACCAGCGCGTTCGCGACCGGCTTGCCGCCCGCGGTCACGGTACCTTTCTGCATCTCGCGCTTCGACAGGAGGATCGCGCCGAGGTCTTCGTCCCGCTCGACGCGGCGGGAGAGCGTCTCGTAGCCGCGCAACTCCACGCGGATGTCGACCACCGGCTCCTTCGGCGAGGGAAGCGAGAAGCTGCCCTTCGCATCCGTCTGCACGGTAGCCAGCGGCACGAAGTCCGGCTTGTCGGAGAGCAGCCGCGTCCGTCGCGCCTCGGGCGTCTCGATGGCGTGGATCAGCACGCGCGCGCCCGGCACCGGCACGCCGTCGCTGGTCATCACGCTCCCGGTGACCGCCGCGAAAACAGGAAGAGAGAGAAGAGAGAGGAACAGCGCAAGGATGTGGCGCATGGCGCAAGTATGACGCCGGAAGGGCGGAAGAGTTCCAACGAAGGGCCTGTTGGCGCCACTATGCGATTCGCACTGCTTCTGGCTGCCCTCACGTTCGCAAACGCCTGCACCGCCGTCAGCGGAGGGAACGGGGAAATGACGATCACCACTCTCGGCCGCGGTTCCTACGCGGCATCGCACGGCGGACGCAACGCCGTCCTCGCCACCAGCGACGCCGAATACCAGCGCATCTGGCGCGAGATGGTCGGCGGCGCCGACGCGCCGCCGGCGGTCGATTTCGCGCAGAACGTGGCCGTCTTTCTCTTCGCCGGCCAGCGCAACACCGGCGGCTGGAGCGTCGACCCGAAAGGTGCGACGGTCGAAGGCGACACGGTCGTCATCGACGCCGCCGTGACGGGACCGGGACCCGACATGATCGTCACGCAGGCGCTCACGTATCCATACGCGGTCGTGTCGGTGCGGACCCGCGGCGTGAACAACGTGCGCTGGCCGCAGTGAGAAAGCGCAAGCCTCTCGCGCCGCAACGTCTCAAGGAGCGTCTCGACGAGCTCGTCGTGACGTTCGACATCTCCACCATCGAGCCCGATCCGCTGCAACTCGTGCTGCGCTACGACGATCCACGCGATCAGGAAGTGGTCGGCCTCATCGCGGCCGCCTTCGCGTACGGCCGCGCCGAAACGATCGTGGCCAACATCGGCGCCGTGCTCGCGAAAATGCGTCCCGGCCCGTACGCGTATCTGCGCAAATTCGACGAACGCGAAGCCATGCAGCGCTTCGCCGGCTTCTCGCACCGCTTTCACAAGACCAACGACCTCGTCGCCTTCCTGCAGATCATCGCCAAAGTGATCGCAGAACACGGCTCCCTCGGCGCACTCTTCGAACGCGGCTACGACCCGAACGAGGCCGACATCTCGGGAGCACTGACCCGCTTCACGCAGACCGCACTAGCAACCAGCAACCAGCAACGAGCCACAGTCCGCTACCTCCTCACCAGCCCCGAGGACGGCTCTGCCTGCAAACGCATGAACCTCTATCTGCGCTGGATGGTCCGCCGCACGCCGCCCGACCTCGGCCTCTGGACTTTCGTCGATCCCGCCAAGCTGGTCATGCCGCTCGACACGCACGTCCACCGCATCGCCACCTTCCTCGGCCTGAGCGACCGCAAGTCCGGCGACTGGAAAGCGGCCCGCGCGCTGACCGACAACCTGGCCCGCTTCGACGCCTCCGATCCCGTCCGCTACGACTTCGCCCTCTGCCGCCTCGGCATCCTCGACCTCTGCAGCCGCAGGCAGAAGAAAGAGAACTGCGACGTCTGCCTGCTGAGGGACGTCTGCCGGTTTCCGTTGACAACGTAGGGCGCGGCTTCAGCCCGCCCCCCCTCGTGCGCCGTCGCACCCCGCGCATCCTGCACGCTCTGGACGGGCTGAAGCCACGTCCCTACGTTTGGCACACGCGGCGGGATCAACGCGTGTCCCGCTTGACGGGACATGTGGAAACGTAGGGCGCGGCTTCAGCCCGCCCCCCTCGTGCGCCGTCGCACGCCGGCGCATCGTGCATGCTCTGGACGGGCTGAAGCCACGTCCTACGTTCAGCACACGCGGCGTGATTGGCGCCTGCGGCGAGACATGTGGACACGTAGGGCGCGGCTTCAGCCCGCCCCTCTCGTGCGCCGTCGCACGCCGCGCATCCTGCACGCTCTGACGGGCTGAAGCCACGTCCTGCGTTCGGCACACGCCGCGTGATCGGCGCAGCCGCGTCGAGGCATCCGCCCGAACGAGCAACGAGCAACGAATCCCGCCCAAGACTCCAAAAATATGCGCACCTAAATCCAACGCGCCGTATACAGGTCCGGCACATTCGGAAATCCGCATACCGATTCAACGTTTCGAATCAGCGAATTAGCGCGGGGCCGCTCGCGGCACTGCCGTTGAATGCGGTCAGGGCGTCGCCATGCGCCGGTCCTTCCTCACCAATGCCCTGCTCGCCGTCCTCACGGTCGGCGTGATCCTCGGCGCATTCGTTTCCTTCCAGCGCAAGCGCTCCTCGTTCGAGCGCATCGACTTCACCTTCCAGCGTGCCAGCGGCGTGATCGTCGTCAAAAGCGTCGACCCCGGCAGCGCGGCGGAGCGGGCAGGCCTGCGTCCGGGCGACCAGATCTGGATGATCGCCGGCACGCCGACGACCGAGGTCGAGGGGCTGCAGAAAACGCTGCGGCGGATCGGGCAGACCGTGCCGATGTTCGTCGTGCGCGGCGGCACGACCCAGACCATCAACTACAGCCCGCCCGAGCTGAAGGTCGACTACCCGTACCTCATCCTCAGCTTCATCGGATTTCTCTATCTCGCCATCGGGCTCTTCACGCTCTTCCGAGGGGAGACCAGCGAGAGCCGGCTGTTCTACTTCGTCACGCTGCTGTCGTTCATCGTCTACGTCTACACGCCGGCGGGCGACATCGACTGGAGCTACAAAGTCCTGCAGATGACGGAGGAGCTGGCGCGCGTGTTCCTCGCGCCGCTGGCGCTGCACTTCTTTCTGATGTTCCCGCGGCCGTTGCTGCGGAACCGCCGCTGGATCGCGGCGCTCTACCTGCCGCCGACGCTGCTCGCGCTCTGGACGATCGACCTGCTCGTGTTCAGCAACGCCGTGGCGGTGACGTCGCCGCGCCGCGCGCTCGAGCTGATCCAGCGCTGGGAGATGCTCGACTTCGCGATCTACTTCACGCTGGCCGTCGTCGCGCTCGCGTTCACGTACCGCCGCGCCGCCGCCACCGGGCGCAAGCAGATCAAGTGGATCTATCTCGGCCTCGGCTTCGGCTTCCTGCCGTTCGTGGCGATCTACATCATCCCGTACCTGATCTCCGGAGTAGTGCGGCCCGCGTACACGACGCTGTCCATCCTGCCGCTGGCGTTCATCCCGCTCGCCTTCGCCGTCTCGATCCTCAAATACAAGCTGTGGGACGTCGAGGTCGTGATCAAGGAGATCCTGGCGTACTCCGTCACCTTCGTTTTCGGCATGATCGCCTTCTCGACGGTGAACCTGCTGCTCTCGAACGTGATCGAGGAGCGCTCGGCGATGGAGCGCAACTTTCTCGCCTTCACCTCGGGACTATTGATCGCCGGCGTGCTGATTCCGGTCAAAGGAAAGATCGAGTCGGTCATCGAGATGATCCTCTACCGCGAGAGCTACCGCCATCGCCGCACGATGACGGACTTTGCGCAGGAGCTGGCCACCTTCCACGACGTGCACGAGCTGATCGCGATGATGCGCGAGCGCCTCCGCGCCACGCTGCACATCGACCGCATGAACCTCTACATGCGCGACGGCTCGACGCTGCTCATCTACGATCCGGAAGGGGTCGTGCCGCGCCGCATCGCCGCGGAAGACCTCGGCGTGATTCCGAAGGACGGCCCCATCGTCCTGACCATGCCGCGCCTGCCGGACAAGAGCGAGATCCCCTGGAAGCTGCTCGAGAACGGCTACCGCTACATCTTCCCGCTCCGCCACCGCGGCGAGATGCAGGGCCTGCTGCTCCTCGGCACGCGCCGCGGCGACGAGCCTCTGTCGCGCGACGACCTGCATCTCATCGGCTCGCTCACCGGGCCGCTCGCGCTGGCCATCGAGAACTCGCGCCTCTACGGCAAGCTGCGCCGCCAGCTCGAAGAGATCCGCGCACTCAAGGAGTACAACGAGAACATCATCGAGTCGTCGCTCTCCGCGATCGCGGTCGTGGGCACCGACGGCACCGTGCTCACCGCGAACAAGGCGTTCTGGGACCTGGTCGGCGCGGACCACACCAACGAAGGGATCCACGAGCTCTTCCCGCCGTACGCGGAGCTGCTCGAGGCCAACGCCCGCACGCTGACCACGCACTTCATCAACCGCGAAGGCGTGGAGAAGGAAGTGACGGTCACGGCCAGCCCGCTCTCGGCGGGTGACGTCGCCGACGGCGCGCGCGTGCTGGTCATCGGCGACGTCACCGACCGCGTCCGGCTCGAGCGCGAGCTGCAGGACAAAGAGCGCCTGGCCTCCCTCGGCCTGCTCGCCGCCGGCGTCGCGCACGAGGTCAACACGCCGCTGACCGGCATCTCGTCCTACGCGCAGCTGCTGCTGGCCGAGACCGACGAAGACGATCCGAAATACCGCCTCCTGAAAAAAATGGAGCAGCAGACCTTCCGCGCGTCGAGCCTGGTCAACAACCTGCTCGACCTGATCGCCAACCGGCCGCGCTCGCGCGAGATCGTCAGCATCGACGACCTGGTGCTGGCCACGGTCATCCTCCACGAAGATCTGCTGAAGGCCAAAGGCATCCAGGTGCACACGCGGGTGATGCCGCTGCGCGTGCGCGGGAACTTTCACGACCTGCAGCAGGTTCTGACCAACGTTCTCCTCAACGCCCGCGATGCGGTGTCGGAAGGCGGGAACATCTGGATCACCGTCGCGGAAGAGCAGGACGCCGCGGTGATCCGGGTGAAGGACGACGGCAAGGGCATCGCGGCCGACATGCTCGGACGGATCTTCGAGCCGCTCGTCACCACCAAGCGCGGCCAGGGCGGAACCGGACTCGGTCTGGCCATCAGCCGCCGTATCATCCACGCATCGGACGGCGAGATCGAAGTGTCGAGCACGCCCGGAAACGGTGCCGAGTTTTCGATTAAGTTGCCCCGCGTGGAACGTTTCGCGGCCACCATTCAGTGAATCCCATGCGCATCCTCATAGTCGACGATGAAGAAGTCCTGAGAGACGTCCTCGACGCCGTTCTGCGGCGCGAGGGGTTCGACATCGTCACGGCCGCGAGCGGCGAAGAAGCGCTGAGCATGCTCGACTCCGAGGAGATCGACCTGATCATCCTCGACGTCATGCTGCCCGGCATCAGCGGCATCGACACGATGCGCGCCATCCGCATCTCCAATCCGCACCTGCCGGTGATCATCATCACCGCGTTCTCCTCCATCGACGGCGCCATCGACGCCATGAAGCAGGGCGCGTTTCACTACATCCCCAAGCCGTTCAAGAACGAGGAAGTCGTCCTCACGGTCAACAAGGCGCTGGAGCAGCGCCGCCTCTCGAACGAGAACGAGCGCCTCAAGTCCGAGCTCACCGAAAAGTACGCGTACTCGAACATCATCGGGAAGAGCGAGATCATGCGGAAGGTCTTCGACCTGATCCGCCAGGCCGGTCCGTCACGCTCGAACATCCTCGTGATCGGCGAGTCCGGCACCGGCAAGGAGCTCGTCGCCAAGGCCATCCATCACGCCAGCCCGCGCGCTCGCAACGCGTTCGTGACGGTCAACTCCGGCTCGCTGCCGCCGGAGCTCCTCGAGTCGTCGCTCTTCGGCCACATGAAGGGTGCGTTCACGGGCGCGATCGCATCGAAGCGCGGCCTGTTCGAAGTTGCGGACGGCGGCTCGATCTTCCTCGACGAGATCGGCAACATCAACCTCGAGACGCAGGCCAAGCTGCTGCGCGTCATCCAGGAAAAAGAGTTCATGCGCCTCGGCTCGGTCGAGACGGTGAAGGTCGACGTGCGCATCGTCGCCGCGACCAACGCCGACCTGCACAAGCTCATGGCCGAGCAGCGTTTCCGCGAAGACCTCTACTACCGCCTCAACGTCATCACCATCCAGCTGCCGCCGCTGCGCCGCCGCCGCGAGGACATCCCGCTGCTCATCCAGCACTTCCTCCAGAAGTATTCGGAGGAGAACAAGCGCAAGGTGCGCGAGGTCACGCCGGACGCGATGCGCATCCTCATGGACCACGCCTGGCCCGGCAACGTGCGCGAGCTGGAGAACACCATCGAGCGCGCCGTGGTGCTCTGCAACGGCGACCGCGTCACCCCCGAGCTGCTGCCCGATTACCTGCGCTACCCGACCCGCACCGACACGCCGGCCATGGTCGTGCCGCCGGAAGGGATCTCGCTCAAGGACGCGGTCTCGAACTACGAGCGGACGATGATCCTGCAGTCCCTCGAGCTCGCGCACGGCGTGCAGAAACGCGCCGCGGAGCTGCTGCAGGTGAAGCCGTCGACGCTCAACGAGATGATGAAGCGCCTCGGCATCCACACGAAGTCGAACGTGATCGTCGACGAAGAAGTGACCGTCGGCGAATGAACGCCTGGCTGCAACTCTTCATCGCCGGCCTGCTCGAAGTCTGCTGGGCGGTCGGCCTCAAGTACACGGACGGTTTCCGCAAGCCTCTGCCGTCGCTCTTCGTGATCGTCACCCTGGCGGGCAGCATGTTCCTCCTCGCCTCCGCCGCCCGCACGCTGCCCATCGGCACCGCCTACGCGGTATGGGTCGGCATCGGCGCCCTCGGCGCGGCCATCCTCGGGATCGTGCTCTTCCGCGAGCCCGTGTCCGCGCTCCGGATCGCATTCCTGGTGCTGCTCCTCGTCGCCATCGTCGGCGTGAAGCTCACGGCGCGGGAGTAGACGGAACGCGGACCGCCATCGGCGGAAAGTTCAGCAGCCGCTTGCAGAGGAGTGGAATGACCTGTACCTTCTTTCTGTACAGACCTGTACAGAATTGTACGGAGGCAACATGGCCATCGAAACCACCTATACACAGGCACGCGCGAATCTGAAGTCTCTCCTGGACGAGGTGGCGGAGAACCGTGAACAGGTCATCATCCATCGCCGTGATGGTGATGACGTGGCTCTGATTGCAGCCGACGAACTGCGCGGGCTCATCGAGACGGCACATCTTCTTCGCTCCCCCAGGAACGCTCAGCGTCTGCTACAGGCTCTGCGGCGGGCACAGGGTGGGAAGGGCAAACCGGAGCCTCTCGCCAAGCTGCGGGCAGACCTGGGACTGGACGACGAGTAAGTGGCGGCAAAACGGGACCGCGCCGCGGTCTTTCATCCGGAGTTTCGCGAGGATCTTCGCTTCTGGGTTCACACCGATCGGCGCGTCGCGCTGCGAGCCTTGGAGATCGTCGAGGCGATTCTGCGCGATCCGTTCACAGGCATCGGTAAACCCGAGCCGCTGAAGTATCTCGCCTCCGGCACCTGGTCCCGCCGCCTCACTCAGGAACACCGTATCGTCTATCTGGTGACGAACGAGCGCATCGACTTCCTGCAGGCGCGCTATCACTACTGAACGCAGCAGTTTCCACTGCAGCTAACCTTCCGTGTGCGTCTGTAGCCATGGCGCGATCGTGTACGAAAAGTCGGCGAATGCGAGGTCACCGAGGTCCAGCTTCAGTTCTGAGCACAGTTGATGAATACGTTCTGGTCGTATTCGTCGCGCAGCATCCGGTACCGTTACTTCTTCTTCGAGATGACTCGCGCGATGGCACGGTCGATTTTCTTGCGGTCGATCGTGGTCGCCTCGGTGGGAAAGAGGATTTCGCGCCGGGCGCCTTTTGACGGGGAGGCGTCGGGCTTCCGATCCGTGTAGCGGCCATCGACCCGCTGATCATGCCCGACAGTTACATTCTTCGCCATTGGCCGCATCTCCTCTGTCGAATGCGAACGCCCTGTCGCCGACGGACATTCTAACGCGAGACGCGGGCACGCCGATCGTTGCGGAACGGCGTTGGAGTGACGGTGCGATGACCGGCTAGAATCGCCGCACTTATGACGCGTCGACTGGTTCTCTCTGTCGTTCTGTCGCTGCTCTGCGCCGCGGGCCTGACCGCGCAGCAGGCGATTCCGTCTCCCGAGGAGTTCCTTGGCTACAAGATGGGGGAGCGGTTCACGCCGCACCATCGCATCCTCGACTATTTCGAAGAGCTCACGAAGCGCAGTGGCCTCATCACCATGCGCCAGATCGGGACGACGTACGAGGAGCGGCCGCTGGTGCTGGCCACGCTGACCTCGGCGAAGAATCACGCGGCGCTCGAGCAGATCCGCGCGAACGTCGGCACGCTCGCGCGCGGCGAAGGCGACGCGGCGGCGCTCACGCGGACCACGCCGGCCATCGTCTGGCTCGCGTTCGGCGTGCACGGCAACGAATCGTCGTCGGCCGAGTCCGGGATGATGGTTGCGCATGCGCTGCTGACCGAGAACGTGCGCCTGCTCGACGACACCGTGGTCGTCATCGACCCGCTGGAGAATCCGGACGGACGGGAGCGCTACATCCAGTGGTTCCACCGCACGCGCGGCGTGCGCGCGAGCCGCAATCCCGACGCATTCGAGCATCAGGAGCCGTGGCCGGGCGGCCGATACAACCATTACCTCATCGACATGAACCGCGACTGGGCGTGGCAGTCGCAGCGCGAGACGCAGGCGCGGGCCGCGGCGTATCTCCAGTGGAACCCGCAGGTGGTCGTCGACTTTCACGAGATGTCGTACATGTCGTCGTACTTTTTCCCGCCGGACGCGAAGCCGATCAACGCCAACCTGCCGAAGCAGGTCGAGGACTGGCTGGACGTCTTCGGGCGCGCCAACGCGGAGGAGTTCACCAGGCGCGGCTGGCCGTTCTTCGCCGCCGAGCGCTTCGACCTCTTCTATCCCGGCTACGGCGACTCGTGGCCGTCGCTGCGCGGCGCGATCGGCATGACCTACGAGATGGCCGGCGGCGGCCGCGGCGGATCGGCGATCGAGCGTCCCGACGGCTCGGTGCTCACGCTGGCCGAGCGCGCGCAGAAACACTTCACCACCGGCATCGCCACCGTGCGCACCGCCGCGCAACATCGCGCCGAGCTGCTGCGCTACACGTACGACATGGCCCGCACGCAGATCGAGGGGGGCAAGCACACGTTCCTGATCGTGCCGGGCGCGCCGAACTTCGACGCGCTGGTCGGCCTGCTGCAGCGCCAGGGCATCCGCGTGGAGACGCTCACCGCGCCGGCGACCGTGCGCGCGACGCGCATCGACCGCGAGGTCACGGAGTCACGCTCCTTCCCCGCCGGCACGGCCGTCGTCTCCACCAGACAGCCCCTCGGCGCACTGGCCAACACGCTGCTCGAGCGCACGCCCGTGCTCAACAAGACCTTCGTCGACGAACAGCGCGCGAAGGCCGAGGCTGACGAGCCGGATGATTTCTACGACCTCACCACCTGGTCGCTGCCGCTGGCGATGAACGTCGAGGGCTGGGTGACGACCGCGCCCGTGACCGGCACGCGCGAGCTGACGAAGGCCGCGCCGTCCGCGTTCAAGCCGGCGTCGTACGGCTATCTGGTCGACGCGCACGAGTCGTCGCTCTACCGCTTCGTCGGGCAGCTCCTCGAAGAGAAAGTGCGCTTCAGCGTGATCGACAGCGACGTCAACACCGGCGACCGGGTCTACCCGCGCGGCACGCTGGTCATCCTCAAAGGCAACAACGAGAAGGACCTCGACAATCGTCTGAAGCTCATCGCCGCGACGACCGGCGTCACCGTGACGCCGGTGGAATCGGGCTGGCTCGGCGGCACCGGCTTCGGCTCGGAAAAAGTGCGTTTCATCAGGCAGCCGAAGATCGGGCTGATCGGCGGCCCCGGCAGCGACCCGACCTCGTTCGGCATGCTCTGGCACACGCTCGACGTCGACACGCCTGTCCCGCATTCCGTGCTCTCCACCGAGTCGATCCGCAATCTCGACCTGCACGACTACGAAGTGCTGATCTTTCCCGACGGCAGCTACGCCGAACGCCTCGGCAAACGCGGCGTCGACAAGATCAAGCAGTGGGTGAGCGACGGCGGCACGGTCGTGGCCGTCAAAGGCGCGAGCGGCTTTCTGCGCGAGAAGGACGTCGAGATCTCGAAGCTGAAACTCTGGGAAGCGCCGAAGGCCAAGAGCGATGACAAAGACGCGCCGGCGGTCGACGTCAACGCGCGCTACAACGACTTCCGCATCCCCGGCTCCGCGTTCCGCACCACGATGAACGAGCGTTCCTACCTCACGTTTGGCGTGCCCTCGTCGCCGCCCGTCCTCGTCGAAGGGAGCAACGCATTCCTTCCGCTGCCGAAGCGGGTCGACAACATCCTGACCGTCGACGCGAAGGACCCGCTGATCTCCGGCATCGCCTGGGACGAGTCGCTGACGCGCATCAAAGGCTCCGTCTACGTCGCCTCCGAGCCGTCGGGACGCGGCCAGGTCATCACCTTCGCCGACGACCCGCACTTTCGTCTCTTCTGGCGCGGCACGCTGCCGATCTTCCTGAACGCGGTGCTCTACTCGCCCAGCTTCCCGAGATGATCCAGCGCCTTCTCCTCCTCCTCGCTTTCTCTCTGCCGCTGCTCGCGCATGCGCGGGCCGGCGTCGAGCAGGGCCTGCTGCGCGCGGTGCCGGAGGAAGGGGAGAGGCTGCAGCTCGCGGAGCGGATGAAGCATTACGGCGTTCCGGGCGTCAGCATCGCCGTCTGGCAGAACGGGAAGCTGGACTGGACCGCCGGCTACGGCGACGTGCAGGCGGACACGCTGCTGCGCGCCGGCGCGCTCGCGCCGCTGGCGAAAGTCGCGTCGAAGGGAAAGGTGCACGCGAGCGGTACCGGCGCGGACGGCGAACGCATTCCGCCCGACAGCTTTGACCGTCCGTGGATCACCGCCGCCGACGCGGCACGCGCGCTCATCAAACTGCAGAAGGCGAAGAAGCTCCCCGCCGCGAGCGCCGGCGGCAATGACCCCGGTTTTTACGCGAAATACGCAACCGACGGCAGCGCCGGAGTGGTCGTGCTCGCGAACCACGAGCACGCCGCGACGCTGGCCGACGAGATCGTTCGCGCCGTGGCCAGGGACTACCGCTGGTCTACCGCCACGGCCGCGCCGCGCAAGTCCGTCACCGTCGACGCGTCAAAGTTCGCGGCGCGCTACAAACTCGATCCCGACGACGTGGTGCGCTTCCGCAGCGACGGCGCGCAGCTCGTCCTCACGCGCACCGGCGTCCTGGCCGAGGGGCGTCTCGATGCGGTCGGCGACAACGAGTTCGTCGATCGCGACACCGGCACCACGTACGTCTTCGCCAATGACACCGTCACGTTCGGCGGCCTCACCGCGAAGCGCACGCGTGAGGCCATTCCGGCCGAGCTCACCGACCGCGATCCGCCGACCGGAGTCATGAACTATGGCTTCATCGACAAGGCCTACCTGACCGAGGAGCGGCTGCGTGCGCGCGGCATCGCGTTTCTGCGGCGGAGCAACTACGGCGCGGCGGTGGCGATCCTCAAGCTCAACGTCGAGCGCCATCCGCAATCGGCCGCCGCGCACGACGCGCTGGCGACGGCGCAGCTCGCGACGAACGACAAAGCCGGCGCGCGTGCGTCGTCGCAGCGCGTGCTCGATGTGCTCGCTGACGACACCACCGTCAGCACGTCGTGGCGGCAGGTTTATCGCAAGCGTGCGGAGCGCAGACTGGCGCAGTAAACGGTCGTACACTTCGCGCGAATGGTCATCCGCCCGCCCGCCGTCGCCGGCACGTTCTACGAAGGCTCCCCCGAGCGGCTCGGGCGGCAGGTCGATTCCTGCTTCGCCGCCAACCGGCCAGCGCCCGAGACGAAAGAGCGCATCGTCGGCGCGGTCGTGCCGCACGCGGGCCTCATGTACAGCGGTCACGTCGCCGCGGCGTTCTACGCGCTGGCCGACCTGCCGAAGCGGCTGATCATCCTCTGCCCGAATCACACCGGCGCCGGCCATTTCGCGGCCATCAACCGCGAGGGCGCGTGGCGCACGCCGCTCGGCGACGTCGCCATCGACAGTGCACTCGCCGACGCGCTGATGGCGCGCTCGCCGCTGCTGGCCGAGGATGCGAAGGCGCATGCTCGCGAGCACTCGCTCGAAGTCCAGCTCCCGTTCCTGCAGCGCATCCACCCCGACTTTACCTTCGTCCCGATCTGCCTCGGCGCGCACCGCTACGACTACGCGGAAGAGATCGGCCGCGCCATCGCCGAGGTCGTGCGCGAAGAAGGCGACATCGCCATCCTGGCCAGCTCCGACCTCAATCATTACGAAGACCAGCGCGAGACGCTGCGCAAGGACCAGCTGGCGATCGACCAGGTGCTGGCGCGCAATCCGCGAGAGCTCTGGCGCGTGGTCGACGAGCACGACATTTCGATGTGCGGCTTCATCCCCACCACCACCATGCTCGTCGCCGCGAACGCCCTCGGCGCTACCGATGCGCGTCTCATCAAGCACGCGACGTCGGGGGACGTGAACGGCGATTACTCGCATGTGGTGGGGTATGCCAGCCTTCTCATATCCTGAGGAGCGTAGCGACGAAGGATCAATGGAGCCCTCACGAAAAGTGTCCAATCGCACGCGGCTCCAGGGGGCTCCGTTGACTCTTCGCTTCGCTCAGAGTTGAGGTGAGGAACAAATGAGAGTCGTCTTCGCCACCGCCGAGGTTTCGCCGATCGCCAAGACGGGCGGATTGGGCGACGTGTGCGGCTCGCTGCCGAAGGCGCTGGTCAAGCTCGGGCACGACGTCACGATCTTCATGCCGTACTACCGGCAGGCGCGGCACTGGTTCGAGAAGAACGGCATCTCCGTGCACCAGTCGCTGCCGACGGCCACGATCGCGTGGGCGAACTGGAGTGCCGAGGCGACGTTTCTGCGGACCACGCTGCCGGGGACCGACATCCCGCTGATCCTCGTCGCGAACGACCACTTCTTCGAGCGCGATCAGATCTACGCGCGCGACGAGAGCGGCATCGACGACTTCCTGCTGCGCTATACCTTTTTCTCGCGCGCGGTCATCCGCGGCTGCGAGCTGCTCGACCTCGCACCGGACATCCTGCATTGCCACGACTGGCACACCGCGCTGCTGCCGGTGTACCTGCATTCGGGCCTGCGCAACGAGCCGCACTTTCAGAAAACGCGCTCGATTTTCACGATCCACAACCTGCACTACCAGGGCGCGGCGGGTGCGGATGCGTTTCCGATCACGGGACTGCACAGCCGCTACTGGGCGCCGGACGGCGTCGAGCATTTCGGGACGCTCAATCCGATGAAGGGCGGGATTCTCTTCGCCGATCAGGTGACGACCGTGTCTCCGACGTACGCGCGCGAGATCCGCACCACGGAGCACGGCGCGGGACTGGACGGCGTGCTGCGCAGCGTCAACCTGACGGGGATCCTGAACGGCATCGACGCGGTGGAGTGGGACCCGGCCACGGATGAACTGCTGCCGGCGAACTACGACTCCGACACGCTGCGCGACAAGACGAAGAACAAGCGCGCGCTGGCGAAGGAGGCCGGTTTCAAGTTCTCCGCGAAGACGCCGATGATCGGCGCGGTGTCGCGGCTCGTGGGGCAGAAAGGCTTTCAGCTGCTGATCCCGATTCTCGACCGCCTCCTCGCCGCCGGAGCGCAGGTGACGATCCTCGGCAGCGGCGAGCCGGAGCTCGAAGAGGCGCTGGCCACCATCGCGGAGCGGCACCCGAGCCATTGCCGCGTCTGGATCGGCTTCGACAATGCCCTCGCGCATCGCATCTACGCCGGCTGCGACCTGCTGCTGATGCCGTCGCTCTACGAACCGTGCGGCCTCAACCAGATGTACGCGCTGCGGTACGGCACGCTTCCGGTGGTGCGGCTGACGGGCGGATTAGCGGACACGGTGATCCCTTTCGATGGCACTAATCTCGACGACGCGAACGGATTCGGCTTCGCGGCCATCCATCCGGTCGAGCTCTATCTGGCCACCTGGGTGGCCATGCTGAACTACAAAGACGGCTCCGTCTGGAGGGCGTTGCAGGAGAACGGCATGCGCTGCGACTTCTCGTGGGACCGTTCGGCAAACGACTACGGCCGCATCTACGAGATGGCCGTGAACATGCACTAGGTGAGGGTGGAGGACGGCATGATCGAAGTCATCATTGCAGTGGCCGGAACGCTCCTGCTGATCGCAGCCGGTGGCAGACCTCGCCTCACACCTGTACCGGTGCGCGCCAGGCAACGGAAACGTTGAAGTCGCAGACTTACTCCGACTGCTACGACGCGATCGTCGCCATCTGGAGTGATGAAGGAGGGGGAACCCTCGACGACATCGCCCTGATGGCGACGATCAACTCCGTCCTCGCGCACGCCTTCCCGCACTTTTTCTGGACCGGCTTCTATCGGGTCTGCGGCGAGCGCCTGGTCGTGGGGCCGTACATCGGCACCGTCGGCTGCCTGCAGATCGAATTCGGTCGCGGCGTCTGCGGCACCGCCGCCGCGAAGCGCGAGACCGTCATCGTCCCCGACGTGACCAAGTTCCCCGGCCACATCGCCTGCGATCCAAACTCCAGGTCAGAGATCGTCGTGCCAGTCTTCGATCGCGACCGCGAACTGATCGCGGTACTCGACGTCGACTCCGATCAACTGGACTCGTTCGACGAAGAAGATCGCGCGGGCCTGGAGAAGATCGTCGCGCTGTTCGCGTCGTGAATCGCGGGCAGCGAAAACGTAGGGCGCGGCTTCAGCCCGCCCCCCTCGTGCGCTGACGCACGCCACGCATCCTGCCCGCTCTGGACGGGCTGAAGCCACGTCCTACGTTCGGCACGCGCCGCGTAAATGCGGGACGGCGACGCGGCATCAACTTGCGCCGCCTGTCCGGGAGACGAGACGTGTGAAAACGTAGGGCGCGGCTTCAGCCTGCCCCCCTCGTGCGCCGACGCACGCGGCGCAGCGTGCACGCTCTGGACGGGCTGAAGCCACGTCCTACGTTCGCACACGCCGCGAAATGCGGGATGGCGACGCGGCATCAACTTGCGCCGCCGGTCCGGGGAGACGAGACGTGTGAAAACGTAGGGCGCGGCTTCAGCCCGCCCCCCTCGTGCGCCGACGGCACGCCACGCATCCTGCACGCTCTGGACGGGCTGAAGCCACGTCCTACGTTCGCACACGCCGCGTAAATAGGGACGTGACGCGGCATCAACTTGCGCCGCCTGTCCGGGAGACGAGACGTGTGAAAACGTAGGGCGCGGCTTCAGCCCGCCC
>DASVSV010000071.1:0-7203 GCA_036387915.1 Thermoanaerobaculia bacterium | reverse complement strand
GACGAATCCTTCTTCTTAGTATCGCGCCGCACGAACCCTTTTCTCCTGATCGGCACCCCTCGGACATTTCTCTTGGGGCTGAGGGAGAAGCGGGGAAACGGCAGGAACAGCTATAGGCGGGCCGGTACGACCGGCAGCGCTTAGCAGGCCCACTCTTCGCGGCAACACGTGTTTCGTAGACAGGCGTGCGTTCAGGCTAGGCCGACAAGCGCTGCCGGTCGCACCGGCCCGCCGGAGGCCTCCCGGTCGTTCCCTGTCGGTCAGCGCGCCGAGCGCCGCTTGCCCGGCCGTGGCGCCGCCGCGCCCCAGATCTCGATCGAGTGGGTCGTGAGGAGGAACGCGGTTCCGCCGTCGATCGCGATCGAGCGTACGTTCGCCGGCACCTCGAATGCTCCGGCGACCGGGGCCAGCGTCGCGGCGTTGAACGTCTCCGGGTTCGCGCCGCGCGCGGTGAGGATGAGGCAGTTGCCGTCGACGCGGACCTGCTGCGCCTTGTCCGGATTCGCGATCGCGGTGAAGTGCGTCGCCTTCTGCAGCAGCGTGCTCTCCGTGTACTCGTAGAGCTTGTCGCCGAGGACCAGGACGCGGCCGGAGTGGGCGGCGATGGAGGTTGCGGATGCGGGGGCGGTGGTGGCGATGAGCTGCGCCGGATGCAGCGGGTCGGCGATGTTCAGCACGCGGACCTCGGCCGGCAGGTCGAACAACGCGTATGCGCGCGTGCCGCTGGTGACCACGTCCGTCACGCCGCCGTTCATCGAGGCGGTGCTGGCCAGCGACGTTGGGTCGAGGACGAGCGTCTTCTTCTGACAGCCACCGGTGAGGCAGCCCCGCGACAGCGAGACCCAGACCGCGTTGCCGGCCGTGTCGATGGCCAGCGGCTGCGCGTCGGCGCCTTCGTTGAGGGTCATCTTCGCGATGGCGATGCCCTGCCGCGAGTACGCCGTGACGACGCCGTTCGCGGCCAGGGTGAAGAAGCCGTTTGCGCCCGCGGCGAGGTCGACGATGCCGCGGACCTGCACCCCGTTGATGTAATCGAGCGTCGGCGTATGGATGTCGATGCCGTCGCCGCTGAGGAGGTAGACGCGGCCGCCGCCGGCAGCGAGCTTCGTGTAGAAGCTGTTCTCGAACGGAATCGTCGCTGTTGGTTGCGCGGCTAGATACGAGACGATCATCGTGCCGTCGCTCGTCGCCAGGACGGCGACGCTGTTCTCCGCGTCGAGCATCACCGCGTCGGCGGGGAGGAACTGCTCGCGGATCAGCGTGCGCGCGTCGCCGTAGACGTAGAGCACGCGCTTGTCGAGCACGAGCAGGTCGTCTCCGGAGAAGGCGAGCTGCTGCGGGATGACGCGGTTCGAGTCCGTCACGACGTGCACCGTGCCCGTGGCGACGTCCACGACGTTCACTCCGGTGAACGTGAAGACGGCGGCCCGACTCCCGTCGAACGCAGGTCTGCCGATGGCCACGCCGTCGATGGTCACGCGGCGCGGCTCGGCAGTGAGATCGTTGGAGGTGTAGATGTGCAGGACCGTCTTCCCCTCGTTCCGCACTTCCACGAAGAGGTAGTTGCTGCCGGCGCGGGCCATGTGGGCAATCGGCGGCAGCGCGACCTTCTGCAGCGTCGTGCCGCTCAGCCAAACGGTGCCGTCGGCGAGCAGCGCCACGACGTCCAGCACGCGGAACGCGGCTTGTTTCACCTCCGCCGAGAACTTCGTGCTGGAGTGCGCGTTGTACGACAGGAGCGACCAGCGCGTCGTCGTGTCGCCGGACGAGGTGAGGAGGCTGGGGCTGTCGAGGTCGTGGACCAGCGTGCCGCCGTTCCAGGTCCGTAGCGGCTTGAGCGCGATCCCCGAGGGCTGGATCTGGTGCTCGCTGATCGAGCCGGAGGCGTCGGCGAAGTAGGCCGCGTCGCCGCCCATCACGACGCTCGTTCGGGCGGTGCTGGTGTAGCTCGCCATCGGATATGGCGGCGCCAGCCCGGTGATGTCGAAGATGGCTAGGCCAATGTCGCCCGCCGCCACATACAGCGTGTTCCCGGAACGGGCCATGGCATGGATGACGTTGTCGGTGCCGCCGGTCGGCGCGAGCTGGTGCTCGAAAAGCTCGCGCAGCGTGTTGGTGGAAGTGAAGTCGATCGCGCGCAGCGTGCGGTCGGGACCGGCCACGAAGTGCACGCCGTTGGTGCTGGCCGCGAACGCGTTCGCGCCGACCGGCAGACGTCCGAGGGGGGTCGTGCCGGAGAAGACGTCGGTGTTCTGGCCGAAGGCGTCGGAGACGAGGATCGTGTCGCCTTGCGCGTGTACGGCGGTGGCGCGCTGCACCGACTTCAGCTCGGCCGTGTGCTGCGGAATGGAGGGGATGCTGATCGAGAAGACTTCGATCGTGTCGTCGCCGTCGGCGGCGTAGAGCTTCGTGCCGGCCGCGGCCAGCGAGGTGACGTTCGGGGAGGAGGTCGGGAGCAGGACGCTCCGCTTGACCGGGTTCGCCGGCTCGAAGGCGTCGAAATGCACCAGGCCGCTGGCCGTGGCCACGAAGAGATACGAGCCCGCGATCAGGATGTCGTTGATCGTGGCGCCGGCGTCGACATAGCGGATCACGCCGATGGCCGAGGCGTTGCGCTGGACGACGTAGAGCCGCGAGCCGCTGCCGGCGTACGCGTAACCGCGTCCGTCCGTCAGCGCGCGCACGACGCGCGTCGAACCGGGGAGTGCCTGCACGTCGAGGATGCGCGTGCCGTTGTCGGCGAGCAGCTCCACCCCGTAACCGGTAGCCAGCCAGAGATTCACACCGTCGATGGCGACGTCGTACGCCGTCGCGCGGAACGGCGAGCTGGCCTGCGGCGTCCAGACGCACTGCCCGAACACCGGAAAGGAGGAGAGGAGAAGGAGGAAGAGGATCGCTTTCACACGCCCGCGCATGCGGCCATTCTACGAGATCAGTTTCAAAGCCTTGGTGACGTACGACGGATGGGGCACGTCGGCGATGGTGGCGAGGTCGATCCATTCGAAGCCGCGCGCGCGCCCCTGCAGCTCGGCGGCGTAGAGCACGAACTCGATCTTGCGCGTGGTCACGGTGTGGCGGAAGGTGCCCAGTAATGCGCCCGGGGTCGCCGCCAGCGGCTCGCCGTCGAGCAGGGACGTGTCGCCGTGCGGCAGGTGGTACATCGAGTCCATCAGCGGTCCTGACGCGCGCCGCATCAGCACGCGGCCGCGGCGGTCGCGCACGAGGTAGAGCGGGATGCGCAGCTCGCGCGTGGCCTTCTTCGGCTTGGCCGGCGGGAAGTCGTCGACTCGTCCCATCGCCAGCGCAGCGCAGTCCTTGCGCAGCGGGCAGATGGGGCAGGTGGGATTGCGCGGCTTGCAGATCAGCGCGCCGAGCTCCATCAGTCCCTGATTCAGCTCGCGCGGCGACTTGCAGGCGTTGACGAGATTCGTCGCCCGCGGCCACGCGTCGCCGCCATCGGCGAAAACGCGCGAGAGCACGCGCGCGACGTTGCCGTCGACGATCGGCGCGCGCTGCTCGAATGCGACCGAGGCGATGGCGCCGGCGGTGTAGCGTCCAATGCCGGGGATGGTCAGCAGCTCGTCGACGCTCGACGGAATCGCGCCGCCGACACGCTCCACCACCGCTCGTGCGCCGTCGCGGAGCATCTTCGCGCGGCGGTAGTAGCCGAGTCCCGACCACGCCGACATCACCTCGTCGTCCGTCGCCGCGGCCAATGCCTGCAGATCGGGAAAGCGCGTCAGGAAGCGCTCGAAGTAAGGCAGCACCACTTCCATCCGCGTCTGCTGCAACATGACCTCGGATACCCAGACCCGATACGGCTCATACCGGTCGCGCCACGGCAGAGCGCGTTTGTGAACCGCGAACCATCGCTCGATTTTGCGGACGATTTTATGCAGGAGGGGGGCTGGGTTCCGGGATTCCAACGCGTCGCGTATTGTATTCTTCGCGGGAATGAGCGAGCAGGTGGGCATGCCGGATACCGAGCAGGGTAAATACGTTTACTGCATCATCAAAACCGACACGCCCCGCGACTTCGGCGCCGTCGGGATTGGCGGGCGCGGCGACCGCGTGCACACCGTGCCCTATCGCGAGTTCGCCGCGGTGGTCTCGAACTGCCCGCTGATCGTCTTCGACCCGACCCGCGAGAACGCGCTCGCGCACGAGCACGTGAACGAGCTGGTGATGAAAGACTTCACCGTGCTGCCGATGTCGTTCGGCACCGTCTTCCGCACCGAGAACGACATCAAGGAGTTCCTCAAAGGGACCTACGAGGCGCTCAGCGACGTGCTCCAGAAGATGGAAGGGAAGATCGAGTTCGGCCTGAAGGTGAACTGGAACAAGGACCAGGTCATCGGCGAGATCGAGAACGAGAACGAAGAGATCCGCCGCCTCAAGGACGAGATCCAGTCGAACACTTCGACCTCGACCTACTTCTCGCGCATGCAGCTCGGCCGCGTGGTCGAGTCGGCGCTGCAGGCCAAGGCCGACGCGTACGTGACGGAGATCTACGAGGCCCTGCGCGACGCCGCCATCGCCTCGCGCTCGAACAAGCCCATCGGCGACAAGATGATCATGAACGCCGCCTTCCTCGTGGAGCGCGACAAGACCCGCGCGTTCGATGACCAGATCTCCGAGATCGCGAAGAAATACGAGAACAAGCTCTCGTTCCTCTACACGGGGCCGTGGCCGCCGTACAACTTCGTGAACATTCGGTTGAAGCTGGAGCGGGCGGAGCGGTAGTTAACGCAGTCTCACAGGTGCATAGGCTCACAGTCTCATCGAGCGGCTGTGAGTCTCTGAGCCTGTGAGGCTATGAGACTGTGAACCTCGAATGGCCTTCCTCCTCGACGACGTCCTCATGCTCCCCCTCAAGGGGCCGATCGCCGGCATCAAGTGGGTGATGCGCACGATCCAGAAGATGGCCGACGAGGAGCTGATGAACGATCAGCCGTGGAAGGAGCGGCTCATCGAGCTGCAGATGATGCTCGAGGTCGGCGACATCAGCGAAGAGGATTACGTGGTCGAAGAGGCCATCGTGTTCCAGGCGCTGCGCGACATCCGCGCGCGCCGCGAGGAACTGGCCCGCCAGCTCGCCGCCGAGCGTGACGAGGAAGAGGGCGGCATCGGGATGTACACGGGTTATGGGGATCGATGAGCGATGAGAGATGAACGATGAGCGATGAACGTGCTGCCGGTTCATCGCTGATCGCTCATCGGTCGTCGTTCAACACTGCTCTGTCCGAGCTTTCCGGCCGCCGGGTGATCCTCTTCGGCGGCAAGGGCGGGGTCGGCAAGACCACGCTGGCCAGGGCCGCGGCCGAGCATCTGAACGCGACACTGCTGCGCGTCGAGACGCTCGATTCGGACGCGTTGTATCGACAGTTCCTCGACGAGAACCTGGAGTCGTTTCTCGAGATCGGCGATCGCGGCACGTATCTCGATCGCGAGGAGCTGCGCCGCCTCTTCGAGCTGGCCATACCCGGCGTCGACGAGCTGATGACGTGGATGCACATCGGCGAGCTGGCCGAATCACATCCCGGCTCCACCCTCGTCGTCGACACCGCGCCCACCGGCCACACGCTGCGCATGCTGTCGTCGTCCGAGCACTTTCACCAGCTCGCGCTGGCGCTCGACGCCATGGCCGAGAAGCACCGGGCCATGGTGCGCCAGTTCACGCGCCGCGATCCTCGCGACGCCGTGGACGCGTTCATCGAAGAGTTCGACGCCCGCGCCGCGCGGCGGCGTGCATTGCTCCTCGATGCCGCGCGCACTGCATTCGTGCCGGTGATGTTGTCGGAACCGCTGGTGGTCGAGCAGACCGCGCGCCTGATCGCTGAGATCGAGATCGACGTCCCGTTCGTCGTACTCAACCGCGCCGTGCTCGATCCCGATTGCGCACTCGACAAAGTCCGCGTCGCACGCGACAACGCCGCCCGCGCACGCTTCCCGCGCGTCGTCGATTACCCGCGCGATTGCGGCAACGTAGGGCGCGGCTTCAGCCCGCCCCCCCCGGGGGAGGGCGGGCTACAGCCACGCCCTGCGGCTGCGCACGTCACCTTCTTCGCCGGCAAAGGCGGAGTCGGCAAGACCACCTGCGCGTCATCGATGGCGCTCCAACTCGCGCAGCGCAACCCCGATCAACGGTACGTAATCATCTCCGTCGACCCCGCCCACTCCCTCCGCGACGTCTTCGCCACCGAGCCCCCTCCGCCGAACCTGCGCGTCGAAACCATCGACACCAAAGCCAAATGGCGCCGCTTCCGCGACTCCCTCGGACGCGAGATCGAGCACGCCTTCGACGCGCTCACGCCGCGCGGCATGACCATCGCCCACGATTCCGAGGCCATGCAGAACCTGATCGAGATCGCGCCGCCGGGGGCGGACGAGCTGTTCGCGATCACGCGGCTCGCCGACCTGACCTCCGACGAGTCGCTGGCCGGCGTCATCGTCGACACCGCCCCGACCGGCCACTTCCTGCGCCTGCTCGACCTGCCGAAGACCGCCGGCGAATGGGTGCGCGAGTTCATGCGCCTCCTGCTCCGCTACAAAGAGCTGATCCCGCCGGGCGAGCTGGGCGAAGAGCTCGTGCGCGCCTCCCGCGCGCTCAAAGAGCTCGACGCCACCCTGCGCTCCGACCGCACCGCCGTCATCGTCGTCACCCGTCCCGAGACCGAAGTCGTCGCCGAAACCCAACGCCTCCTCGAAAACCTCGCCTCCCGCGCGATCCCCGTCGGGGGCCTGATCGCCAACTACGTCACCCCCGAAAACGAATGCCGCTGCGACCGCTCCCTCCGCACCCACGAGCTCTCCCTCCTCGCCCACCTCGGCCCCACCACCCTCATCGAACGCCGCGACGCCCCCCCATCATCACTCGCGGAACTGGCGACGCTTTTTTAGGAGTGCGGCGGCGGCGTAGCTGCCGCTTTCGGACACCGCGCGAGATGCGGCTGCCGCGCCCGTTGGGCGGGGACTCCAAAGCGGCAGCTCGTTCGCTGCCGCACTCCTAAAACGTACCCCGGAGCGGCGAGGCTTTTTGGGAGCGATGGCCTACGTTGACGACTTGTCGGGTGACTGGATCGCGTGCGTAGCACGCTGAAAGAAAATAGCCCCCGGCTTCCAGCCGGGGGAACAAGTGTGCCCTTGATGCCAGCCCGTGTAGCGGGCGACAGAGGTCGAAAGCCTATGCCGCGCAGCTACACC
>DASVSV010000070.1:0-10303 GCA_036387915.1 Thermoanaerobaculia bacterium | reverse complement strand
GTGCGAGATGGGTGCGTCTCGGACCGTCGCACGCGAATAGAAAGCGGCGGCCACGGCCGCCGCACTCCATATCGCTACGGCTCGCTCCCCAAGATCAGCGTCGCCAACGCCACCACCACCCGCCGGTCCAGGGCGTCGCTGGTCACGTCGAGCACGTCCATGCGGCCGGCGGCGTCGGGGCGGCGGATGACGCGGCCCGCTTCGACGCCGCCGTGCGTGACGCGCACGTTGGTCTCGAAGCGGCGGCTGAACTTTCCGTAGAGCTTGCGCAGCAGCGCGCCGAAGAACGACTCCTCCGCGGCCTCGCCGAGGTGGCGGCCGTCGTGCTGGATCGTCCAGCGGTTGCGGCCGAGGCGGGCCAGGAATGACTTGCGGAGCTCCGCGAGGTGCGCGCCGTTCGGCGCGGCCACGACGAAACGCGACGACGGGAACGACGCGCGTTGCGAGATCGTCAGCGCCGGCTGGTCGCCGTCGTACAGCGTCACGTTCGCGCGCGGCGTGAGCAGGCCGATGATGAACGTGAACGCGATCGTCAGCGCCAGCGTCACCGCCGCCCGCACCGGCGACTTTTCCGCGACCAGCAGCAGCGCCGCCGCCAGTCCGGCCACGGCCACGATCGCGGAGACGAGCGTCGCCACCACGCTGACGATGCTGGCAAAGCTGCGATAGGTGAGGAGCACCTCGCCGCTCGCGCCGCGCACCTGCGCGGTCTCGCCGGCGCGCAGTCCCGTCGTGAAGAGGAACTGCGTGTGCGCGAACGGTCCCATCGCTGCTTCCAGCGTCGGCTTCTTCGGCGGAGGCGGAGGCGCAGGCGGTGCGGCGATGACGGGACTCGTGTCCGAAGTGGCGGCCGGTTCGCTTGCCCGTTCCAACTCAGCTACTTTTTTTTTATCGCGGCGGGGTCGACTTTGTCGTGCGGCACGGTCTGGAGGTTCACGCGCTCGATGCTCGACGTCGGCATCATCTCCAGCGCGCCCAGGTCCTCGGTCGACGGCATCAGCGGATCGTCCAGCTGCTCGGGCGCGGCCGCGAGCGGCGCGGCGTCATTCTCGGTCGGCAGCTCCTCGGAGAAGCGTCCGTACGTGTTGCCCATCCGCAGCCGCGCGCCGTGGGTGAGCGGGGCCACGCGGATGCGCTTGCCGTTCACGTACGTACCGTTCGCCGAGGCGAGGTCGTGCAGGACGAAGAACCCGCGCTCGAAGACGATCTCGGCGTGGTGCCGCGACACCTTCGGGTCGCGAAGGATGATGTCGTTGCCCGGATCGCGCCCGAGAGTGAACGGGCGATGCGTCTGGAGCCGGTAACTTTTCTCCGCGCCGTCGAGGCCTACGAAGAAGATCTTCGCCATTTCGTGCGCGGATTGTAAGCGGCTTTGGCGACCTTGGCGAATCGGCAGGGCCCGGTCACTCCGCGATGGCGTGGCTCCGGTTCATCTCCGAGACCAGCTCGTCCACGGTCAGCGGCTTGGTCAGCCACGTGCGCACCCGGCGCGGGAGCGCGTTCGGGGCCGGCTGGCCGCTGATGACGATGATCTCGATGTCGCGTGCGCCGTCCTGCCCCTCCAGGCGCTCCACGACCTCCCTGCCGTCCATGAGCGGCATCATCCAGTCGAGGAGGATGTAATCGGGCCGCTCGGAGGCCACGCGGTCGACCGCTTCCGCGCCGTTGGCTGCCAATTTGACCTCGAACCCCCTCTGATTGAGTCCGATCGCGTACAGCCTCCGTACATCTGCGTTGTCTTCCACCAGCAGAACCTTCGGCTTGCCACCCATGGAAGGCCCCAAGGTGCAGAAAGCCTACCAACGGTCGCACCACGACCAGGCGCGACGCTCGGAGGGGCAGGGCGGAGGGCGCAGGGGCAGGAGCGGAAGCCCGGCCCTGCCTCCGCTCCTGCCCCCCGCGCCCTGCCCCCTGCGCCCTCACTCTCGTGCTATCCTCCGCGCGCCTCTCCGGCACCTCCGCTATGAATGTTAAAAAACGTTTGCTCGATGGCGCGCGGATGAACCGCGCGATCCGCCGTATGGCCATCGAAGTCGTGGAAAAGAACCGCGGCCTCGAGCAGTTGATGATCGTCGGCATCCGCAGCCGCGGCGTGCCCATCGCCGAGCGGATGGTCGCCGAGATCGAGCAGATGGAAGGGCATCCCGTGCCCTTCGGCATCCTCGACATCACGCTCTACCGCGACGACCTCACCACCATCGCCCCGAATCCGGTCGTCAAGCCGACCAAGTTCCCCGAACCGATCAACGACAAGATCATCGTGCTCGTCGACGACGTGCTCTACACCGGCCGCACGGTCCGCGCCGCGCTCGATGCCCTCATCGACTTCGGCCGCCCCAAGCAGGTCATGCTGGCGGTGCTCATCGACCGCGGTCACCGCGAGCTCCCCATCCACGCCGACGTGATCGGCAAGACCGTTCCCACTGACGCCGACGAAGTGATCAAGGTGAAGCTGGCCGAGACGGACGACGGCGAGGATGAAGTCCTGCTGATGGAGAAATGAAGTCGCAAAGCCGTGAAGGCGCAGAGTCTCATAGTGCCGACCGCCACCCCTCTGCGCCTGTGAGACTTTGAGACTCTGAGACCCGACGAATGCGGACCGCAAGCTCCTCGCTCCACAGTAAAGACCTCCTCGGCATCGAGCCTCTCACTCCCGAAGAGATCACGCTGATCCTCGACACGGCCGAGGGGTTCAAGGAAGTCAGTGAGCGGCCGGTGAAGAAAGTGCCGGCCCTGCGCGGCCAGCTGGTCATCAATCTCTTCATGGAAGCGTCGACGCGCACGCGCGTCTCCTTCGAGATCGCCGAGAAGCGCCTCTCCGCCGACACCCTCAACTTCTCCGCGTCGGGATCAGCCGTCGAAAAAGGGGAGACCCTCATCGACACGGCCGACAACCTCGTGGCCATGCATCCGAACATGATCGTGATCCGGCACAAGCATCCCGGATCGCCGCAGATGCTGGCCGACCGCTATCCGACCATCTCGGTCATCAACGCCGGCGACGGCGCGCACGAGCATCCGACCCAGGCTCTCCTCGACGCCTTCACCATCCGCGAGCGGCTCGGCCGCCTGCAGGGCGTCAACGTGGCCATCGTCGGCGACATCAAGTACTCCCGCGTGGTCCGCTCCAACATCCATCTCCTCACGAAGATGAAGGCCAACGTCACGCTGGCCGCGCCGCCGACGCTGATCCCGACCGAGATAGACAAGCTCGGCGTGCGCGTCGTGCACTCGCTCGACGAAGCCATCGAGGGCGCGGACGTGATCATGATGCTGCGCATCCAGCTCGAGCGGCAGGGGAAGCTCAGCTTCCCGTCGCTGCGCGAGTACTACAACACCTTCGGCCTGACCCGCGAGCGCCTGCGCCGCGCGAAGAAGGGCGTTTTGGTGATGCATCCCGGCCCGATGAACCGCGGCGTCGAGATCGCGTCCGACGTCGCCGACGATCCCAATTACTCCGTGATCCTCGAACAGGTCACCAACGGCGTCGCCGTGCGCATGGCGGTGCTGTACCTCCTCGGCGGAGCACACACGACCGAATGACCACACTGCTCATTACCGGCGCCCGCGTCCTCGACCCGAGCCAGGAGCTCGACGCCACGCTCGACATCCTCATCGAGGACGGCACCATCGCCAAAGTCGACAAGCGCATCAAGGCCGCGAACGTCGAGACCATCGACGCCTCGGGCCTGATCGCCACTCCCGGTTTCGTCGACCTGCACACGCACCTCCGCGAGCCGGGGCAGGAGCACAAGGAAACGATCGCCACCGGCACGCGCGCCGCGGTTGCCGGCGGCTACACGGCCGTCTGCGCGATGGCCAACACCGTGCCGCCGAACGACGAGCGCGCGGTCACGGAGATGATGCTCGCCGAGGCGGCGCGCAATGGGGCGTGCCGCGTCTATCCGATCGGGGCGGTGAGCCGCGGACTGAAAGGCGAAGAGCTGGCGGAGCTGGCGGAGCTCCGGGCCGCGGGCTGCGTCGCCGTCAGCGACGACGGCAAGCCGGTCTGGAACGCGCAGCTCATGCGCCGCGCGCTCGAGTACTGCTCCATGCTCGGCATCCCCGTCGTCGCGCACGAAGAAGACGCGAATCTCGTCGAGGGCGGCGTGATGCACGAGGGCTTCTACTCGACGCTGCTCGGCATGAAGGGCATGCCGGCGGCGTCTGAAGAGACGCTCGTCGCCCGCGACGTGATCCTGGCCCGCCTCACCGGCGCGCACGTCCACATCGCCCATCTCTCGACCGCGGGCGCCGTCGACGCGGTTCGCCGCGCCCGCGCGGAAGGCGTGAAGGTCACGTGCGAGGTCACCCCGCACCACCTCGCCCTCGGCGACGAGACGGTGCAGTCCTTTTCTACCAATCTGAAGATGAACCCGCCGCTGCGCAGCGAAGCGCATCGCCGCGCCATCGTCGAAGGCATCGTCGACGGCACCGTCGACGCCATCGCCACCGACCACGCGCCGCATCACTTTGACGAGAAGAACGTCGAGTTCGACCTGGCCCCGTTCGGGATCATCGGCTTGGAGACGGCCTTCGCGGTCTGCTACGAACAGCTGGTGCTCGCCGGCGCGATCGAGCTGCCTCGGCTCATCGAGTTGTTCACTTCCGGACCGGCTCGCGTCTTCAATCTGCCGGGCGGCACGCTCCGAGCAGGGTCTCTCGGTGACGTGACTCTGCTCGACCTCGACGCCCGCCAGGAATTCACGCGCGGCAGCTTCGTCTCCAAGGCCTCGAACTCGCCGTTCACCGGCCGGACGCTGCAGGGCCGCGCAGTGACGACCATCGTCGCCGGCGCCGTCAAGCACGACGTGCGCGAGGCGCAGGCCAAGCCGCAGCCGCAGCGCAAACGCAAATGAAACGCATCGTCATCGTCGACGACTCCTCTTCCTACTGCGACCTCTGGTCGAACTTCATCCTCGACCGCTACCGGGACATCGCGGCAATCGAGACCTACACGCATCCGTACGACGCGCTACCGAAGATCGACGACTCCATCGACCTGCTGATCGTCGACCTGGAGATGCCGGGCATGGACGGCAAGAAGTTCGTCGAATACGCCCGTGCCAAAGGCCTGTCGCCGCGACGCATCGTCGTGACCTCCTCCCACTCCGCCGACGTCCTCCACCAACGCTTCCGCATCGGCGAGACCATCGCCGTCATCAACAAGACCGAGCCGAAGCAACAAGAAGCGTTTTTGATGATCCTGGATTCGATCGTACGGCGCTGACGCGGAGGAGAGGAAAGAGGAAAGAGGAAAGAGGAAAGAGAAAAGGCTCCCGCCGCACACCCCCGGGTGGGGGACCTCTTTCCACTTTCCTCTTTTCTCTTTCCTCTTATCTATAATCGCCCCGTGACCGTCGTCCCCGAACCTCAGCATCAGGCTCCCGCGTTCTCCCTGAACGACCTGCTCGTTTACATGAGCAAGCAGCAGGCGTCGGACCTTCATCTGAAGCCGATGCGGCCGCCGCTGGTGCGGGTGCAGGGGAAGCTGATCGCGGTCAAGACCGAGCCGCTCAAGCCGGCCGACCTGGAGCGGATGCTGCTGCCGATCCTCAATCGCGCGCAGAAGGAAAAGTTCGACCAGACCCAGTCCGTCGATTTCGGCTACGGCGTCCCGGGCGTGGCCCGCTTCCGCGCCAACATGTACATGCAGCGCGGCACGGTCGGCGCGGTGTTCCGCCGCATCCCCATCCAGGTGCAGTCCATCGACGCGCTGGAGCTGCCGACGTCCGTGCGCGACATGACCCAGATCCCGGACGGCCTGGTGCTCGTCACCGGCCCCACCGGCTCCGGCAAGTCGACCACGCTGGCGGCGATGCTGGTCGAGATCTGCGACCACGAGCCGCTGCACATCGTCACCATCGAAGACCCGATCGAGTTCCTCTTCCAGGACAAGGTCGCGGCCATCTCGCAGCGCGAGGTCGGCACCGACACGCCGACCTTCAAGGAAGCGCTGCGCAACTCGATGCGCCAGGATCCGGACGTGATCATGGTCGGCGAGATGCGCGACGTGGAGACGATGCAGACCGTGCTCACCGCCGCGGAGACCGGCCACCTGGTCTTCTCCACGCTGCACACCAACAACGCCGCGCAGACGCTGGACCGCATCATCGACGCCTTTCCGCCCGACCAGCACAAGCAGATCCGCTCGCAGCTCTCGCTGGTCCTGCGCGGCGTCATCTCCCTCAAGCTGGTGAAGACGATCGGCGGCAAGATGACCGCGGCCGTCGAGGTGCTGCGCAACTCGCCGCGCATCGCCAAGCTGATCGAGGAAGGGCACACCAAGGACATCCACGACGAGATCGAGGGGTCGGTCGGCCTCTATCGCATGCAGTCCATGAATCAGTCGCTGATCGCGCTGCTCGTGCACCAGAAGATCAGCTACCAGGACGCGATGGCGCTCTCGAGCGACCCCGACGACCTGTCACTCAAACTCCGCAAGCTCTTCCCGCAGATCGAAGAGCGCGTCCGCCAGGGAGGAGACATGGCCCCCAGTTACTCCGATTTCTCGCAGATCACCGAGCTGATGGACATCAAGCGCCTGTACGAAGAGCAGGAAGTGCAGTGGCGCTCCCGTCTCTCCGACAAAGACGAAGAGCTCGAAGGCCTGCGCCACGACGTCGAATTCCTCCGGGCCCAGGTGGCCCAGAACACCGGCGGCGACAAGCAGAAGGACGAGGAGATCGCCCGCCTCCGCGGCGAAGCCGAACGCCTCCGCGCCGACGCCCAGGCCAAGATCACCCAGCTCCAGGAGCGCATCAAGGAGCTGAATCAGAAGCTGATGGCCGCGAGTCCGGTGAAGAGGTAGCGCGTTCGTTTTCAAGTACGGGTTACTGGTTGCTAGTTACTAGTTGCTAGTGCCTTTAGCCGCTGAGGCACCAGCAACTGGAAACCAGCAACCCATCATGACTACCAAGCCGACGAAACAACTCGAGACCTTCCCCAATCCCAACCCGCAGCGCGATTACGAGATCGCCTTCGAGGCGCCCGAGTTCACCTGCCTGTGCCCGATGACCGGGCAGCCCGATTTCGCCACCATCCGCATCCGCTACACGCCGGACGCGAAATGCGTCGAGCTCAAGTCGCTCAAGCTCTACCTCTGGTCCTACCGCGACGAAGGCACGTTCCACGAAGCCGTCACCAACCGCATCGCCGACGACCTCATCGCCGCCCTCGACCCGCGCTTCCTCATGGTGGAAGGTGATTTTTACGTGCGCGGCGGGATCTCGACGAAGGTGAAGGTCGAGCATCGCAAAGGTTCATAGGCGCATAGGCTCACAGTCTCATAGCTATGAGCCTATGCGCCTGTGAGCCTGTGAGACTTCTCACGCCCGTCGCAGTCTCCACTGCTCGTTCACATACTCGGCGAACGAAGCCGTCCCACCGCCGATCCACTCCGTCAGCATCTCCACGCTCGTCTCGTCCATGCCGCCGACGATCGAGAGGCTGGCCGACTCGGCGATGCGCGTCAGCGGTTTGTCGAGGTCCGCGATCGTGCGGGCGGAGCGGGCGATGGTGCCGGCCAGGTCGAGGTCGAGCTCCATGGCGATCATGCGCGAGGCGGTGAGCGTGAGCAGCACCGCCGCGTTCCAGTTCGAGCGCTCCTCCCACCGCGGCGGGAGGACAAAGTCCCCCATGCCGCGCTCCGCCGCCAGCGCGGCGATGTGGCGCTCGGTGGCGAGCTGGATTGGCGCAATGTCGGCGTGGAACAGCATCGCGTAGAGATCGTCGTCTCCGGTCAGCTCCAGTTGCTGCGCGATGGCCTGCTTCGCCGTCGGCTCGACGTCGATAGCGATCGCCGCGAAGAACGCCGCGCCGCTTTCCTTCGCCGCATCGGCGAGTGCTTCGAGCAGGGCGAGGTCCGTCGTCACCGGAAAGACCACCGGCACCGCCACGCCGAACTTCGACCCGCGAGCGGCAACGATCGACTCCGGACGGGGAGGCCACGCCGCCAGCACGAACTCTCCCTCCGCCGGCCGCGACACGAGCTGCAGCGCGGCGATGTCATTTTCCTGACACCACGCCGCCGCCTCCGCGCCGCGGCGGAACACGGCCTCCGCGTTCTCCGCCGCGTCGATGAACACGGGTCCGCGGACGTTGCGCGCGCGCTCCAGCTCATCGCGCACGTTCTCCGTCACCGTGACCTCGAGCTTCTCCGCGCCGCTGGCGCGCAGGGCCACGTAGTCGATCGCCACCGGCGTCGCCCGGCGCGGCGCGTACGGCGCGATCGCCGTCGCCGCCCAGAACGGGGCCGCGGGCGCCGCCGACCGGCGCAGGCGGAGCTGCGACGCTTTGCGATAGAGGATCACTTCGGGAGGTAGGGGAGGACCAGCGCCCGCACGTACTTGGCAATCATGTCGAACTCGAGGTTCACGCGATCGCCGGCCCGGGCCGTGCCGAGGCTCGTGCGGCGCAGGGTCTCCGGGATCAGCGCCGCGCCGAACGAGCCGGGCTCCGGGTCGACGACGGTCAGCGAGATCCCGTCCACCGCCACCGAGCCTTTCGAGACGAGGAGGTCCGAGTATTCGTCCGGACAGCTCCAGCGATAGACGGCAAAGTCACCCTCGCTCGTCGTCGACATCAGGGAGCCGACGGTGTCGACGTGCCCCTGCACGATGTGGCCGCCCATGCGATCCCCGAGTGCCAGCGCGCGCTCGACGTTCACGCCGGCGCCGGCGCCGAGACTGCCGAGGGTGGTGCGGGAGAGGGTCTCGTCGGAGAGATCGGCGAGGAGCGAGCCGTCATGCTCGGGGAGCACCGTCAGGCAGACGCCGTTGACCGCCAGGCTCTCGCCGCGCGTGAACGGCTCCGGGTCCGTCGTGCGGATGCGCACGCGCGCGCCGTTCGACAGTCGCTCGAACGATTCGATGGTGGCGGTGTGGAGGATGATGCCGGTGAACATCGGGGTGTAGTTTATCCCGCGCGTAGACGCGGGATCTCCGGTGCACTCTGCACGCTCGTGCGACGAACACGGCTCGTCCAGGATGCACCAGAGATCCCGCGTCTACGCGCGGGATAAAGTCATTGGGTACGCCGTAACCATCAAATCCCTCCCCACCACCTCGACGCGATCAAACCGAAAGCGGTGCGCCTCTGTCAACCGCTTCACTCCCTCGCCGCCGAAGATCGACGGGGCGTCGGCGCCGCCGACGATCATCGGGGCGACGAAGAGGATCATCTTCTGCCACAGCCCGCGGCGGATGACTTCCGAGTGCACCACCGAGCCGCCCTCGACGATCACCGAGTGAATGCCGCGCGCGTACAGCTCGCCGAACACGCGCTGCAGGTCGACGCGGCCGTCGACGCGCACCACTTCGACGTTCGGGAGGTCGAGGCTCTGCGTGGTGAAGACGATCGTGCGCCCGCCGTCGGTGAAGAGCTGCGCGTGCGGCGACGCGGTGCCGTCACCGTCGAGCACGACCCGCGTCCACGGCGTCGACGACAGTCCGAGACGCCGCGTGAGCCGCGGATTGTCGGCGCCCACGGTGCCGCTGCCGACGACGATGGCGTCGTACTCCTCACGCAACGCCAGGCTCCGCTCCCGCGCCGCCTCGGCCGTGATCCACTGCGAGTCGCGATCGACAGTGGCCAGCTTTCCGTCCAGCGTCATGGCCGCTTTCACCAGCACGAACGGCAACTTCTGCGCGATCGACCACGCGAATTTCTCATTCAGCCGCCGCGCCTCGGCCTCCAGCACGCCGACCGACACCTGCACGCCCGCCTCACGCAATGCCGCGATGCCGCGCCCGTCCACGACGTCATGCGGATCGCTCATCGCGATCACGACCCGCGCCACGCCCGACGCGATGACCGCGTCGACGCACGGCGGCGTCCGTCCATGATGGGAGCACGGCTCGAGCGTCACATACATCGTCGCCCCGCGCGCCTCCTCGCACTGCCGCAGCGCCACCACCTCCGCATGCGCCTCCCCCGCCCGCTCATGCCACCCCTCCGCGATCACCACCCCATCGCGCACGATCACGCAACCCACCATCGGATTCGGCGAAACGGAGAAACGACCGCGCTCGGCGAGAGCCAGCGCGGCAGACATGAAGTGCTCGTCGGTCACGGGGGGAGGGTACAGGAAAGAGGAAAGAGGAAAGAGGAAAGAGGAACGAGGAAAGAGGAAAGTGGCCGCCACCCGAGAAAGCGCGTGCGTCTCGGGACAACCAGTCCCCTCTCCCCGCGAAGAGCGGGGAGAGGGCTAGTGCACCATCAGCTTTGTAGCTTTGGGTAGACCTTGTGGAGTTTGGTGCGTGCCTGATCGAGGGTCATGCTCCACTGCACATGAACTTGTTCT
>DASVSV010000069.1:0-11436 GCA_036387915.1 Thermoanaerobaculia bacterium | reverse complement strand
CCCGCCCTCCCCGGGGGTGGGCGGGCTGAAGCCACGCCCTACGTTTGGCTCCAGCACAGGTGAACGGGATGTGTAACTAGAAAAGAAGACATGCGCCCAGGACCGCTACTCATCCGTCTCGCCGTGCTGCTCGCGGCCGCGTCACTGTTGATCACAGTGCTGCCGGTGCTCGTGTGGGCGCTGGTGGCGGCGGCGGGGGTGTTGTCGATCGCGGTGGTGCTGGAGACGTTTGCGTTGCGGCGGGTGGTGTTCCGGGTGGAGCGGCAGGCGAAGCTGGCGGTGCCGCTGGATGAACGGGAGACCACCACGGTGCGCATCACGACCACGGCGCGGCGTCCGCTGCGATTGCTGATCCGGCAGCGCTGGCCCGATCTGGTCGAGCCGCGGTCGAGTGTCGTCGAGGCGATGGTCCGTGCGGGCGAAGTGCTGGGCGTCGAGCTGCAGCCGCGCGGGATCTCGCGGGGGACGGCGGTCGTGGAGCCGCTCTGGATCGCGGCGACGATGCGCGGACTGGTCGAGCGGATCGTGCCCGCGGGGGAGCCGTCGCTCGTGCACGTGCTGCCGAACCTGCACGCCGTCTCGCGCATGCACAAGAAGCTCAACGTCTACGCCCTGCGCTCCCTTGGCGCGCGCCAGTCGCCGCGCATCGGCAAGGGGCGCGAGTTCGACCGCCTGCGCGACTACGTACGCGACGACGACTATCGCGACATCGCCTGGAAAGCCTCCGCGCGGCACGGGCGGCTGATCGTGCGCGAGTTCCGCATGGAGCGCAGTCAGGACATCCTGCTCTGCCTCGACCGCGGGCACCGCATGGCCGCGCGCGTCGAACAGATCACGCGCCTCGACCACGCCGTCAACGCCTCGGTGCTGATCAGCTACATCTGCAATCGCATGGAGGACAAGACCGGCATCGTCGCCTTCGACACGGCCGTCGACAAGGGGCTGAATTCCGGCCGCGGCGCCGCGCATCTGCGGATGATCACCGCCTACGTGACGCAGCTCGAGGCCGCGTACCGGCACACGGATTACCTCGCCCTGGCGGCGAGCCTGCGCCGCCGCCTGCACCATCGCACGCTGATCCTGATCCTGACCGTACTCCCCGAGCGCGAGGAGCGCTTCGACCTCCTGCGCGCGGTGGACATGCTCGCGCCGCAGCACCTCCCGCTCTTCGTCACGCTCACCGACCGCGACCTCCGCGCGCAGGCCGAGCTGCTGCCGTCGAACCACGAAGAGCTGCAACGCACGCTCGTCGCCCGCGACCTCTGGCTCGGCCGCGCCGAGCTGACACGCGAGCTCCGCGCCCGCGGCGCGATGGTGGTCGAGTCGACGGCCGTCGATTGGGGAGTCGACGCGGTGAACGCGTACATAGAAGTGAAGCGGAGGCAGATGTTGTGAACATCGAACGCTTCCTTGCAGAACGGCGACCGATCTGGAACGACCTCGACGCGTTGCTGGCGCGGGCGGAGGACGTGGAGTTGTCGCGTGAGGAGATGCACGAGCTGGTGGAGCTGTATCGGCGCACGTGCTCGGATCTGAATCGCGCGCGGTCGTATACCGCGAACCCGGAGGTGCTCGGCCCTCTTAATCAGCTTACCGGACGTGCGTATCGCTTCATCTATCGCGCGGCGCAGCGGACGCCGATCTGGGCCACGTTCGTCACGCTGGTCACGCGCGAGATTCCGTCGGCGTTCCGGCGGGAGCGGGTGGCGGTGCTGGTGGCGACGTGCGCTTTTCTGGCGGGAGTGTTGTTCGGCGCGCTGGCGGTGCTGGTCGATCCCGGCAACGCCGAGCGGCTCATCCCGCCGGACTTTTTCAGCGAGAGCCCGCGCGAGCGCGTGGAGAAGATCGAAAAAGAGGACGAGCGGATCGACAACATGGAAAAGGCGCTGCTGTTTGGCGCGTCGCTCTACACGCACAACATCAAGGTCTCGTTCCTGGCCTTCAGTCTCGGCGCGCTGACGATCCTGCTCGGCATCCTGATCCTCTTCTACAACGGCGTGATCCTCGGCGCGGTGGGGACGATGTACGTCCTCGACGACGTGACGGTGTTCTTCTTCGCCTGGGTCGGGCCGCACGGCGCGCTGGAGCTGCCGTCGATCGTCTTCGCCGGCGCGGCCGGACTGGTGGTCGGCCGCGCGCTGCTCCTGCCCGGCGATCTCTCGCGCGGCGCGTCGCTGCGGCGCGTGCTCCCCAACGTCTGGCGCATGATCATCGGCGCCGCGCTCACCCTCGTCCTGGCCGGCCTCATCGAAGGCTCCTTCTCCCAGTTCTCGGCAAAGACGATTCCGTACTCACTCAAGATCGCCGTCGCGGGACTGCTGTTCGTGGGACTTCTGGCTTACCTGTTTATGAGAAGGGTGGGGGGAGAGGAAAGAGGAAAGAGGAAGGAGGAAAGAGGATGAACCTGCCGAGCATCACGCACCTCTGCCTCATGCCTCATCCCTCATCCCTCATCCCTCATCCCTCATCCCTCATCCCTCGCTCCTCGCACATCCATGCATCGGGCAGAGAATGTCCCGCCGCCTCTCTTTCCTCTTTCCTCCTTCCTCTTTCCTCTAAAGACTGATGAATGAAGTGACGATCACGACCCCCGAACATGTCCCGATCCGGCTCGAGCCGGCGGGGGCGGGGAGCCGTTTTCTGGCGACGCTGATCGACGCCGTGCTGGTGCTGGCCATCAGCTCGATGGCGGGGAGGTTGATGGCGATGGCGTTGCCGCGGGGCATCGCGCTGGCGTTGACGATCACGCTCAACTTCGTGCTGACGTGGGGATGGCACGTCTACTTCGAGACGCGCAGGCAGGGGCGCACGCCGGGGAAGCGGGCGCTGAAGCTGCGCGTGATCGACGCGCGCGGGCTGCCGGTGTCGCTCTATCAGTCGCTGGTGCGGAACATCACCCGCGCGCTCGATTTTGCGCCGGCGTTCTACGGCATCGGCGCGATCGCGGTCATGCTGACGCCGGCGCGGCGGCGCATCGGCGACGTCGTCGCGGACACGCTGGTCGTGCGCGACACGCAGCCGCTGACGTACAAAGGGCAGCTCGCATCGGACCGCCGCCACAACAGCTTGCGCACGCCGCGCGTGCTGCGGCTGATCCGCCACAAGATCGGGCTCGAGGAGCGCGAGTTCCTGCTCACGCTCTGCATCCGCGCGGACCGCATGTCACCCGAGGCGCGGTACGACCTGATGGAGGAAGTGGCGGGGGTTTATCGCGGGAAGCTCGACGTGGAAGCGGAGTCGATCAGCGGCGAGAACTTCGTGCGCGACCTGACCGCCGTCCTCTTCAATCCGCGTGAGGACGTACGGTAGGATGGGCGGAGTTCTTCGGTCCAAGGAGCTACCGGAATGATCTGTCGCAATCACGTCGACGTGTCGGAAGGCGTGCGCCGCTGCTCGCGGTGCGGCGGCACGTACTGCACCGACTGCCTGGTCACGATCGCCGACCGGCCGTACTGCGCCGGGTGCAAGGACGAGCAGGTCCTCGATCTCCGCGCCGGCGTGAGCCACACGCAGATCGCCTACGCCAGCCGCTGGAAACGCCTCGGCGCGTACCTCATCGACTACATGCTGATCGTTCTAGCGAGCTGGGTGTTCATGCTGCCGATCTTCTACTTCACCGGCGTCTTCACCGCGGCCATGAAGGGGCAAGACCCGAGTCCGTGGTTCGTGGTCGCGTACATCCCCGGCCTGCTGATCCCCGTCCTGTACGAGGCGATCATGCTGATCAAGAAGCGAGGGCAGACGCTGGGCAAGATCGCGCTGCAGATCCGCGTGGTCCGGCCGGACGGCTCGCCGATCACGAACGGCCAGGCCTGGGGCCGCACGCTGCTGCGCCTCGTGCTCGGCTGCCTGATCATCCTCGACTACGTCCCGGTCTTCTTCACCGAAGAAAAGACGACGCTGCACGACATGATCGCGGGCACGCGCGTGGTCGACACCTACTGACCGTGAGCGCCATCTACACGGGGCCGCAATGCCCGCACTGCACCGCCGCGCTCGACCTGGCCGCGCTGCGCTCGGGTCCGATGGCGTGCCCCGCGTGCACGCGCGCGTTCGAGGCCACGCCGTTTCAGCCGGTGGAGCGGACGCATGCGCCGGTGCAGGTGGTCACGGAGACACCGGACGGCGTCGCGGCGGCGTGCGCGAATCACGCGCGCAACGCGTCGGTGACGAGCTGCCAGCGCTGCGGATTGTTCATCTGTGCGTTGTGCGACATCAACACCGGCGACGGCTCGTACTGTCCGTCGTGCTTCGACCGCATCAGCAACGAAGGCGCCCTGACGGCGCGCTACCGCGACTACGCGACGATGTCGGTCTCGGCGGCGGTGGTGGGGTTGCTCTGCACGTTCATCCCCATCGGACCGTTCACCGTCTACTGGGCGTACAGAGGCATCCAGCAGCGGCGCCGCGAAGGACGTGGCGCGGCCGGTCCGATCGTGGCGATGATCTTCGGCATCCTCGAAACGGTGGCGTTCTTCGGCGCGATCATCCTCATGGCCGTCGGCATGGCCGAGGGAGCGAAGTCGTGAACGAGCGCACGAAACTCTGCCGCTCGCGGACGCTGGTCGGCAGCGACACCGCGTATATGACGAACGACGGCATCGACCTCGATCAGAGCGTGAACTACGAGGTGGTGCGGCGGCGCGTGTTCTTCGACGACGTGCAGCTCGTGACGCTGCATCGCGAGCGCGGTATGGTGTTCATGGTCCTCGCCGGTGCGTGGGGCCTGCTCTGGACGGCCATCGCCATCTTCATCGTGGCCATCGACACGGACGCCTGGGAGGCCGCGCTGGTCTTCCTCGCCCTCGGCGCTCCGGCGGTGATCGGCTTCCTGCTGCGGCTCGCATTGGGGCGCGAGGTGGTCACGATCTTCGGCCGTCGCTCGAAGGCCTCGCTGCGATTCGGCGTGTTCCGCAAGCAACGCGCGCGCGACGTCTACGGAACAGTCTGCGCGGCGGTGCGTCGCGCGCAGGGGCGCGCGGCGCGGGCGGAGATGCCGGCGCCGGAGGCCCTCACATCCGATGTGCCGATGCCCCCGGGCTAGCGAAAACGCGCGGCGCGGATGAACGTCCATCACGCACCGCGCGCAAAACCGCTGAGTTACTTCACACCGGAACGAAGGTCCCGGGTCTGTGTCGTGATGACCGGGCCCGCCTGCGTCGGGCCGGCCTGGAAACCGACCGCCGGCAGCGACGCGAGAGCGCGGGCCGTGTTGAGGTTGGACATCAGCGTCTGAAACTCCGCGTCGTCGACCGGCTGCGCGCGCAGCAGGTTCGGATTGAGAGCGTCAGGCGAGTAAATGGCCGCGTGCTCAGCGATCTCGCGGAGCGTGTTGATCGCTCGCCGCAACTCGGTGACGTGCTCCGCGCGAACGGGCGCGGCGACCGCGACGGGATCATCCGTGAACGACGCCGCGTAGGCGACGTCGCGATTGCTCGGCTGCGAATAGGTCGTACCGATCCGCGCCAGGACCCGGTATAAGACGACGCCGTTCGGCGCTGCCGGCACGTCGGTGGCCGAGGCCTGCGCGCCGCCGGTCACGACCTGCGCAACCTGCCACGCAGCCGCCGAGACTTTGCGCTCGACCTGGTAGCCGTCCACGCCGGAGACGGGCGACCAGGTGACCGTGACCGTGCTCCCTGACGCAAAGGCCGCGACGTTCGTGGGTGGATCGACAGAAACCGTCACAGCGACGGACTGCGTCTGCGTCGCCGTCTGCCCGACGTTGTCGCCGACGGTCAACTGCACCTGATACGTGCCGCTGCCAGTGTACGTCCGCGTGACGGTGGTGCCGGAGCCGGAGGTGTTGTCGCCGAAGTTCCAGGAGCGCGAAGTGACGTTCTGGTCGTCAGTCGAGGCGCTCGAGTCGAACGTACAGGTCGCGGCCGCACACGAGTAGGTGAACGACGCGGCCGGCGGGGCATCGGCGTTGACCGTGACCTTCATGCTGTAGTGATCCGTGCGGCTGCCGTCCGTCACCTTCAGAGTGACCGTACTCGTGGAGCTCGCGGGGAAGACGTGCTTGACCTGCGCACCGCTGCCATTCGGCGAGCCATCGCCGAAAAGCCATGTGTAGCCGGTGATGCCGGTGTCGTCCGAGGAGGTGGCCGCGTCGAATGAGCACTGGCGCCCCGGACAGCTGGCCGTGAACCTGGCGATGGGAGCGCGATTGGCGCCCATGGACAACGTATTCGACGACAGCAGCACGTTGTCGGACAGCGGCCCAATGAACTTGGGATGGGTGGGATTGCTTTCCAGCACGTCCCAGTTGCCGCGGCTACGCAGCGCCGCCTCCACTTCGGCGGGCGTCGCCAGCGGGTTGGCACCGAGGTACATCGCCACGACACCTGAGACATGTGGCGCCGCCATCGACGTGCCGGTGAGCGAGCACGCCCCCTTCGTGCTCGTGGACGGCTGACCGATCGTGCCGCCGCGCGCCGCGGAAAGGATGTTGGCTGCAGGAGCCCAGATGTCGACGCACGAGCCGGTGATCGATCCGCATTCATTGCCCGTACACCCGTTCGTCCAGCGCCGGTCGAAGTGGTCGACGCCGCCGGCCACGATGACGTCGGGAATCCCGCCGCCGAAGGTGTAGTCGCAGGCGCTCTTCAGTGTCGCGGCCTGGTTGTAATCGCCCTCGTGATTTCCCGCGGACTGGACGACGATGATGCGGCTGTCGACGGCGGAGCGCACCGCGTCCTGCAGTGCCACGACGGTGGGAATGGTCGTGTCGTTCCCGCCGCTCCAGTTCAGGATCGCGGGGTAAGGATTGGCCGTCGTGCGCTTCGAAGCGACGTCGGCGACGATCCAGTCGACGGCCCGGACCAGCACCGACAGCCCCGTCGAGTACGGAACCCTGCTACAGGTGGTGCCGTAGCGTTCCGTCTGGACGGGATGCAGGATCGCGTTCTTGGCGATGCCGAACGTGCGGCCGGCGATGATGCCCGCGACGTGCGTTCCGTGACCGTAGCAGTCGTCCGGAGGCGGTGGATTCGGATCGCCCATCTCGGCCGCTGCCGCGTCGTAGCCCGTCGCGATCCGGCCCGTGAACTCACGGTGCGTGCGGAGAATCGCCGAGTCGAGGACGTACACGTTGACCGCGGTTTGAGTGGCGAACGTGTACTGACCGTTCCGGCCGGTCTGCATGTCAACGCGATCGAGTCCCCAGTTGTCCTTGCATTGAGGCGTGCCGGGAGCGGTATCGCTGGCCGGATCGGGATCGACGCAGTCGATCGATTGCGGCGAAGTGGCAGGTGGAACGGACGTGCGGATGTCGTCCCAGAACGCGTTGCACCTCGGCACCGCGGCCGAGAGGGTGAAGTTCTGCTCGACCGATTTCACACGCGCGTCGTCTGCGAGCTTCCGCGCCCGCGCTTCCGGCATCCGGATGATGAAGCCGCGCAGTGCGTGCTCCCAAACCTCCTCGATCGTGCCGCCGTGGATGCGGCCGAGCGTCTGCGCTACCTGCGCTGCGGTCGGGAGATCCGCGCGTGGCGAGCGGGGATGACTGGCCACCCCTTCGTTCAATACGACGACGTACACATCGGGCAGTCCGTTCTTCGGCGCTTCGCGGAAGATCCCTGCAGACAGAGGGATCGCCGCCAGCAGCGCCAGCAGGGCGCTTGCAATTCGCATTTTCATGGGGGCCTCCCTGCCTATTGCAGCGACAGCAGAACGAGAATTTCTCCCTCGCCACGCGCGAGCGGCTCGAGGGCCTTGCCGACGATCGTGCCCGGCCGGTGAATGAGGGCGGCGCCGATGTCGATCGGCGTCGAGCGCATGGCATAACCGGGCTTGTCGCTCGTGACGAGGAGGTCGCCGACGGCAATGGGGCCGCGCGAGGCGTCGACCTTCACGCGCACGCGTCCGGTCGTAGCCACCTGCTCTTTGGACGTCCCTTCTTCACCCAGAATGATGCCGGGCTGCTCCGAAACGACACCGGCAACGCTGGTGTCATACGGCCGGTGCGAGGCCATGACGCCGTTGCCGACCGCGGCGTCGAGCACGACCACTGTACCGGGCGCGAGGTCGGCGTTCGCCGGGACCCATTCGGCGACGTCCTGATAGTGCGCCTTGATGTACGTGCCGGTGACGGTCCCGTCGAAATGCGCGTTGCCCCCGACGTGGAGCCGGGCGACCGGCGCGCTGCCGCCGATGCCGATGCCGACGTCGCCGGCCGACGTCACGCGCACGCGCTCCACGCCGCTGCCGGAGGCGCCGGTGAGGATCTGGAATGCGGTCGGGACACTGCCGGGCGAAACGGCGCCGTCGACTTGAAAACGGATGCGCGCCGAGTTGATGAACTGCGTGCCGTCATGTCCCATTGGATAAAGGTTGACGATGTTGTCGCCGTTCTGCAGTGCCTGCGGCGCCGACTGCGTGCCGCGCGCTTTGCGCGCCGTCAGGAGGGTCGAGTTCGCGTCGTTCGTGAAGTAATCGACGGTGAGGTTGCGCAGCGTCGACGGGGTGGACGTCGCGAGGTGGAGCTCCGAGAGCGGCGTCTGCGTTCCAATGCCCACCGCGCCGGCGGACGTAATGCGCATCCGCTCATTGCCGACTCCCGAGTCCCCCGTGCCGAACGACAGGGAAGTCGGAATGAAGTCGGTTGCGATCGTCCCCTCGGCAGTGAATTTGATGAATGCGCCGGTACGCTTGAACCCCGACCCGTCGTGTGCTTCGCTATAGATGGTGCCGAGACCGTCGAAGCTCTGTACGGCGAGCGGCGCGGTGATCGTGCCCCTCCCCTTGCGGAAGATCACGAACGCACTGTTGACCGAGTCGCTCGACTGCTGGACCAGCACTCCGCGCCGCCCGGTCATCGCCTCAGTAGCGACATGCAGATTCGATTCGGGCGTCGTTGTACCGACGCCGATCTTGTCGGTCGTAACCGTCTGCCCAGGGGTGCTGGTCCAGTCGGCGCTGACAGACATTGAGGAAACGATCACCAGTGCAATGACGAACACTCTGGACATTACGCGCATACGAATTCTCCTTCTATCGATCGGCGGGGAAAAGTGAGAGGCGGTATGGCCGCTCGCAAAATCAATGGAGCGGCAAATGCGGTGGTGAGCGCACACGACCTCCCTCTCCCCCGCAGGGGCCTGCCCGGTAAGACGCACCACTTCCGAGCGGCCTCAATGGAGAGGTCGCGAAGGGATACGCCGTCTTGTTAGGAAAAGCTCTGGTCCGAAACGCTCTGTATTGGCGAGTTTCACCGACGTCCGGCCGTATGTCAATACAGCATTTCGGAATGCCGTCGCTACTTAGAGCGACTAGAACGCGCAAAAATGTGCCGGCGCGCTATCCGCGCAGAATCTGCGACACCACCGCTCCCACGGGACGTCCCTCTGCCACCGCCCGCACAATAGCGCTGCCGACGACGATGGCGTCGCAGTGGTCGCGCAACAGCTCGAAGTGTTCGTGGCGGGAGATGCCGAAGCCGACGGCGATCGGCTTGCGCAGTTGCGCGCGCACTTCGTCGGTGCGGCCGAGGAGTGAGGGATCGAGCTCGTTGCGCGTGCCTGTGACTCCGGTGGTGGAGACGTAGTAGACGAAGCCGTCGCTGGCTTTGTCGACCGTGCGGATGCGCGCGTCGGTGGACGTGGGGGCGAGCAGAAAGACGCAGCCCAGTCCCTGTGCGCGCATGGCGTTGCGGAGCTCCTTCGAGTCTTCCGGAGGGAGGTCGGTCAGCAGCAGCGAGTCGATGCCCGCGGCCTTCGCGTCGGCCGCGAATCGCTCGGCGCCGTAGCGCAGGATCGGGTTGAGATACGAGAAGGCGATCAGCGGGATCTCGCTGCGCGTGCGGATCGCTTTCGCGATCTCGAAGACGTGCGTCGTGGTGGTGCCTTTGGCGAGCGCGCGCTGCGCGGCGGCCTGGATCACGGGACCGTCGGCGATGGGATCGGAGAACGGGATGCCGAGCTCGATGGCGTCGGCGCCGGCGTTTTCCAGCTCTTCGACGAGGCTGACCGTTTCACCGTCGCCGCAGGTGACGTAGGCGATCAGGCCGCAGCGCTGCTCGCGCTTCAGACGCTTGAAGAGTGCGTCGACACGATTCACAGCGCGGCCACCTGCGGCACGTCTTTGTCGCCGCGGCCGGAGAGGTTCACGACCGTGATCCCCTGCCCGCCGTTGCGCAGCAGCCATCCCAGCGCGTGCGACGACTCGAGCGCGGGGATGATGCCCTCGCTCTGGCTGAGCGTGTGGAACGCTTCGAGCGCCAGCGCGTCGCTGCAGTCGTGATACTCGACGCGGCCGCTCTCCTGCAGGTGCGCGTGCTCCGGTCCGATGGATGGGTAATCGAGGCCCGCGGAAATCGAATGCGTTTCGGCGATCTGGCCGAAGTCGTCCTGCAGGACCATCGAGCGCGTGCCGTGCAGCACGCCCAGCGCGCCGCCGGAGAAGCGCGCGGCGTGCTCGCCGAGTTGCGGACCGCGGCCGCCCGCTTCGACGCCGACCATGCGGATGGACGTGTGCTTCAGCATTTCGTAGAAGAGGCCGATGGCGTTGGAGCCGCCGCCGACGCAGGCCACGGCCAGGTCGGGCAGGCCGCCGGTTTTCTTCTTCAACTGCACGAGCGCTTCGCGGCCGATGACCGACTGGAAATCGCGGACGATCATCGGATACGGATGGGGCCCAAGGACGGAGCCGATGATGTAGTGCGTGGTGCGGACGTTGGTGACCCAGTCGCGGATCGCTTCGTTGATGGCGTCTTTCAGCGTGCGCGAGCCGCTGGTGACCGGGACCACTTCCGCGCCGAGGAGGCGCATGCGGTAGACGTTGAGCTCCTGGCGGGCCATGTCCACTTCGCCCATGTAGACCACGCATTGCAGGCCGAGGAGGGCACACGCGGTGGCGGTGGCGACGCCGTGCTGGCCGGCGCCGGTCTCCGCGATGATGCGCTGCTTGCCCATCCGCTTGGCGATCAGCGCCTGTCCGATGGCGTTGTTGATCTTGTGCGCGCCGGTGTGATTGAGGTCTTCGCGCTTGAGGAAGAGCCGGAACCCTCCCCCGCTCAGCTCCGCGAATTTCTTCGCCTCGGTCAGCGGCGTCGGACGTCCCACGAACTCGCTCAGCACGTCGCCGAGCTCCGCGCGGAACTCGCGGTCGCGCTTCAGTTTCTTGTACGCCGACTCGAGCTCGTCGAGGGCGGCCATGAGAGTCTCGGGAACGAACTTGCCGCCAAACTGGCCGAAGAAGCCGCGGCGATCGGGAAGTGCAGTCATCGTTGAATTGCCTCGAAGAGTCGTTTGAGTTTGACCGCGTCCTTGATGCCGGGACGCGACTCGACGCCGCTGGCGACGTCGATGGCGAAAGGCTGCGTTCTGGCGATGGCTTCCGCGACGTTGTCGGGCGTGATGCCGCCGGCGAGGAAGAAGGGTTTGGTGCGCGGGTAATTCGCGAGCAGCGACCAGTCGAACGTGCGGCCGGTGCCGC
>DASVSV010000068.1:0-23780 GCA_036387915.1 Thermoanaerobaculia bacterium | reverse complement strand
CCGCTCACCGCGGGGAGAGGGGCAACAAACATGGCTCTCGCCAGACGCTCCATTTGTTGCCCTTCTCCCCTCGTGAGGGGAGAAGGTGCCGAAGGCGGATGAGGGGTTTTCGCTCGCGCTAAGTTAAGGCCATTGACCCTAACCCTCTCCCCGTGCGCGGGGAGAGGGGACTGGTCGCGCTGCCGGTCGCACCGGCCCGCCGGAGGCCTCCCGTCGTCCCCTCATGCAACAAGCGCGGGCCCGCATCATGCAGAGCCCGTTCTGCTCCGGAGGTGTTTGTAAATGGATGAGATGAACCCCAGTTTTCTCGAGGAAGTGCGTGAGCTCGAAGCGGGTGGTCCGCGCGAGACCGGTGACCAGGACGGAACGGACGGGCAGGACACGGACGGCACGGATGCGGGCGGCGACGCCGACGGCACCGACAATGTTGGCAAGACCGGCGACGGCACCGACAACGCCGGTGACACCGACGCGACGGACAGCAGTGACGCGGATGGCACGGACGGCGGCGGAGACTCCGACGGCACCGACAACGCCTGACCTGTCGTTCGCCGGCACGGTCGGCGTCCCCGACTTCCTGACGCGTTTCTGGGGGAAGGGCTTCGCCCATCTCCCCGGAACGCCGGGGCGTTTCCACGGACTGCTCTCGTGGTCCGAGGTCAACGGGATGCTGCAGAAACACCGGCTGGAGCCGCCGCGCCTGCGCCTCGTGCGCGGCGGCTCGTTCGCGCCGAAGAACGCCTACCTCCGCTACGAAGGCAACCGCGTCCCGTTCGTCGTCCCCGAAAAACTCTCCGAGCAACTGCGCGACGGCTACACGCTGATCATCGACGCGGTCGACGACATGGTCGACGGTGTGATGCGGCTCGCGGAAGACTTCGAGCGCGTGCTGCACGAGTCCGTGCAGGTCAACATGTACGCGGGGTGGCGGGAGCAGCAGGGCTTCAACCGCCACTGCGACACGCACGACGTGGTCGTGCTGCAGGTGTACGGGAAAAAGTACTGGCGCGTGTACGAGGGCGGCCGCCCGCATCCGCTGAAAGACGACATCGCGCCGAATGCCGACGCGCCGGACAAAGTGGTCTGGGAAGGATTGCTCGAGGACGGCGACGTCCTCTACATCCCCCGCGGCTGGTGGCACGAGGCGTCCGGCGTCGGCGAAGTCACGCTGCACCTGACCTTCGGCATCCATCAGCGGACCGGCGTCGATCTCGTGAAGTGGGTGGCCGAGCAACTGCGCGCGTCGACCGAGTTCCGCGCGCCGCTCCTCCGCTTCGCCTCGGCCGAAGAACAGCAGGCGCAGCTCGCGGAGCTGAAGCGGCAACTCCTCGACGCACTCGACGGCGATCTGCTGGCGCGCTACTACGCGCATCAGAACGCGCGGGCGCGGTCGCGCGGGTGGGCCAGCCTGCCGTGGACCGTGGCCAGCGAGACGCCGCCGCCGATGGCGACGCGCGTCGCTCTCGCCGCACCGCGCGAGCTGAACATCGTCCGCGGCGACGAGTCCATCACCTTCGACGCGAACGGGCGCGCCTGGCGCTTCGCCTCCAACGCCGAGCCGCTGCTGCGCACGCTCGCACGCGGACCGGCCACGGTCGGTGAGTTGTGCGACGTCGCGGCGGGCGCGATCGACCCGCCGGCCGTGCAGGAGCTCGTGACCGAGCTCGCCCGCCAGGGTCTGGTCAAGATCGAGCCGGACGCGTGAGCCGCGTCTACTGCTCCGACGCGGCCCGGCTGCGCGGTGACGACAACGCCGGCTCGGCCTCGCGCATCGACGTCTGGATCCTCATCGAGCTGCCGGTGACGTGGGGCCGCGAGCCGATCTCCGACGCGCCCATTCCGCCGCCCGTCGTCGAAACGCTGCACCACGCGTCGCACGCCATCCCGCGCTGCCGCGTGGTCTTCATCCGCAAGCGCGTCGAATACCTCGGACCCACCAAGGTCTACATCGTTCGCAGCGCCCCGACCCTCGGCATGGCCGCACTCGACCTGGCCAGCATCGACGCGGTGACGGAGCTCGATTTCCCGCTGATCCTCAAACATCTCTCGCCGGAATTCACGCCGCTGGTCCTGGTCTGCACGCACGGGCAGCACGACTCGTGTTGCGGACGCCGCGGCTACCCGCTCTTCGACGCGCTGCGCAAACGCGAGGAGCTCGAGGTCTGGCAGTGCTCGCACATCGGCGGCGACCGTTTCGCGGCGAACGCGGTGGTGCTGCCGTGGGGGCTCTACTACGGCCCCGTCGAGCCGCGCGACGCGGAGGCGCTGGCCGACACGATCGCCACGGACGACATCCTCCTCCCCGCCTACCGCGGCCGCTCGTCGCTGTCGCGTCCCGCGCAGGCCGCGGACATCTTCGTCCGCCGCGCCACCGGCCTCACCCGCCGCGACGCGCTGCGCTTCGTCTCACGCGAAGACCTCCCGGACCACCGTACGCGTATCGTCCTCCGGCAGGACGACGGCACGCGCCACGACGTGGTCATCGAGCAATACATCGCCCACGACATGGCCATGCTCACCTGCACGTCGAAGACGACCAACTCGATCCCGCAGTTCCGGCTGATCGAGCACACGCGGCGGAGTTAGTGCTTGCTGGTTGTTGTCCGAGCGAAGCCGACCACGCCACGCTCGTCCTGCTGCGACTGGTACCGCGCCCCGCGTCTCTCTCTCGCACTACAATCCGGCGGCACATGCTCCGCCGGAACGCGTACGCCCTTCGCCGGGCTCTCGTCATCTACTCGCGCCAGCGGGCGTGGGTGGCGCGGCTTTTTCTGCGAAATGATCGTGCTGGCCGCGAATTGGCGGACCGCTTTCGCGGGGATGTTCCTCTGCGCCGGATGTACAGACCGCGGAGATCTGGGCGCGCGTTGCCGTCGGAAAACGTCGCTGAAACCGCTCTCACGCGGGCGTGTCGTTCATGACTGAAACGCCGGTCGGGCGGTGGGAGTGGCTGTCGCTCGCAATTGTGGCGGTGCTGTTCGCCGGCCTGCGCGTGCCGCTCTTCACGGCCCCCGGCCTGCTCCTCGGCTGGAACAGCGACGCGGCGCTCTTCGGACTGATGGCGCGGGCCATGCGCAGCGGTACTGACTTTCCACTCTTCTTCTGGGGACAGTTCTACCTCGGCACGCTGACCTCCATGCTCGCCGCGGCCGTATCCGTGGTGCTGCCCGCGCAAGAGATCGGGCCGCTCGCGGTGCGGCTCGCCGCCGCCGTGGAATTGGCGACAGCGATCGCGTTCTACTGGCTGGCGTTGCGACGGATGTTCGGCCCTACGCCGGCCATGGTCGCGGCGGCAGGGCTGGTGGCCGGACCGTCGTTCGTCTTCTTCTTCACCACCGCTGCCATCGGCAACGAGCTGTTCGTCATCGCGGCCGTGATGCTCTGGTACTTTACGCGCGCAACGTTCCTGCGGCGCGGCGAGTGGTTCGTCGCCGGATTGCTGTGCGGAGTGGCCATGTGGCTGCATCAGGGCGCCGTCTTCCTGATCGCAGCGACCGCCGTTGCGCTGATCGTCGAGCGCCGCCTCACCATCCGGAATGTGGCATTGGCCGTTGCCGGCGCCGCGATCGGATACCTTCCCACGCTGTTGTCGCTGCTGCGCAACGATCCACTGCTCTACACACGCACGACCGCCGGCTGGAGCGTCGCGCACATTCTCGACAACCTGGTCGAGACCGCACGCAGCGACCTCTGGCTGCTGTTCGCGGACAGCAGCATCGTTGGCATCGCCACAACGCTCTGTCTGCTGTTCCTGGCTACCATCGGACTGCGCGCGTCGCCATCATCCCGCGCCAAGACGATTGCCATCCTCACGCTCGCGTTCAGCGCCGCGTTCTACCTCTTCACCACGTATCCGTATCCGGGGGCGGTCCGGTACATCTCGCCGGTCGTGCCGCTCGTGTACGGGTTCGCCGCGTACGGCGTCACGGTCTGGCGCCAGGCGGCAGGTGCACGCGGCGCACTGGCCGTCGGCTTGACCGCGGTCATCGCGGCAGGCCTCTATCTGCCGCGTTACCGCGAAGCGCGCGCCGTCGCGGCGGGGCGCTCGGAGCAGTACAGCAACTGGCCGGGAGCATTCGATCCGCGGCCGGTGCTCGCGGAGCTGCGCAGAGGGCGTTACGCCGTTTGCTACGGAGAAGTGTGGGTCGCGCACAAGCTCGAATTCCTCAGCGACCCCACGGTCCGATTCGCGGTCGTGCGCAGCGTCCACCGCACCCTCGCCCAGTCGTTGACGTTCATCGACCGGCCCGGTCCCAAGTGCTTCGTCGAGAACAGCGGCTCCGTGCGCGCACTCGACGCAGAAGAAGAGCGGATGTGGGCCGGCGCGGTGCGTCTGCGCGCCGAAAAGATGCGCCGCGCCGCGCCGAAGCCGTGGTGGCAGCGCCTGTTCTGAGACCGTCAGGTCCCCGGACCGGCGCGCGCTGGGGATGGACGTGACGGTAGAAGGGCTGGAGACCGCGGAGCACGTGAAGCGGATGCGCGAGCTCGGGATCAGTTACGCGCAGGGGTATTTCTTCGGCCGCCGGCTGCCGCCGGAAAACGTCGCGGGAACCTTTCTCTCGCGCGCGCGTCATTCCTGACGGACGGGCGAAAATCACCAGCACCGCCAACCCGCTCATTCGTGGATTGAGGAGAACCTCATGAGACTCGGTATCGCCGCACTGTTGCTGTTCGCATGCACCGCCTTCGGGCAGGAAACACCCATCGCCGCACCCGTCGACGCAAATGCCCGCAAGGAGATCGGCGCGAAGATCGCCGACGCGCTGGAGAACATGTACGTCGTCCCGGAGACGGGGAAGACGCTGGCCGCCAAGGTGCGTGCCGACTTTGCGTCCGGCAAGTACGACGCGAGCGTCACCGCGCCCGCCCTGGCCGAGGCGATCACGAAGGAGTTTGCGTCGGCGAACGACCGTCATCTTTACGTGCGCTATGCCGCCGGCGCGAAGCCCGGCCCGCCGCCCGCGCCGAAGAACCACGGCTACCGCGCGGTACAGCGCCTCGAGCCGAACGTCGGCTACATCGACGTGGGCATGTTCGTCGAGAGCGCGGACGCGCAGGCGCTCACCGACGCGGCCATGGCATTCGTGCGCGGCACCGACGCCGTGATCGTCGACGTGCGCCGCTGCCCCGGCGGCAGTGGTCAACAGGTTGCCTATCTGGCCAGCTACTTTTTCGGCGGCAGCGAGCCGGTCGTGCTGGCGAACCGCTATCACCGCCCCAGCGGCCGCTCCATGCAGAGCACCACCGTCGACGTGAAAGGGCAGCGCATGCCGGACGTGCCGCTCTACATCCTCACCAGCCCCAACACCGGCTCGGCATGCGAGTCGTTCGCGTTCTCGCTGCAGCAGCACGGCCGCGCGAAAGTGGTCGGCGCGACGACCGGCGGCGGCGGATATAACAACGCGCTGATCCCGCTGGGCCATGGCCTGAGCTTCTCCGTATCCGTCGGCAGCGTCAGTCATCCGAAGACGGGCAAAGGGTGGCAGGGCGTCGGCGTGCAGCCCGACGTCGTCTCGACCGCGGACCGCGCCCTCGACGCCGCGCGCGCCGCCATCGGCGGTCCGGTTCCCGACGTTGCCGCCGAGGTGAAGAAGGTGGAGCGCGAGTGGCTCGATGCTTACGAGAACCGCGATGCCGAGGCCATGAAACGAATCATCGCCGACGATTTCGTCATCTACTTCGGCAACGGCAACCTGCAGAAGAAAGCCGACATCGTGCGGATGATGGAACGCGGGAAAGCAGCGGGACGTCCCGGCGGCAAGTTCTGGACCGAGGAGAGCGAGGCCCGCGTTTACGGCGACACGGTCGTGCTCACCGGACGGGTGATCTCGCAGCAGGGCGACTCGCGCGAGGTGTCGCGCTACACGGATACGTGGGTACGCCGCGACGGCAAGTGGCAGGTGGTGTCGTCGCACCTCGGCAACGAAAAGACGAAGTGAGCCAAACGTAGGGCGTGGCTTCAGCCCGCCCCTCCGGGGATGGGTGGGCCAACTTCAGGCGAGAGCCGGCCCCTCATCCGCCTTCGGCACCTTCTCCCCGCCTCGCGGGGCGAAGGGCAACAAACTTCCTTTCTCGCGAGACGCTTCATTTGTTGCCCTTCTCCCCTCGTGAGGGGAGAAGGTGCCCGGAGGGCGGATGAGGGGTTGTTCTCGCCGAAGGCAGCCCCGCCCACCCCGTCCGAGGGGCGGGCTGAAGCCACGCCCTACGTTAGAAGCGCGGAGAGGTCGAGCTTTTCGCCTTTGACGGGCGGGCACCAGAAGTAGCCGCCGGTGACGGGGCGGGAGAAGGAGAAGAGGCCGTCGACGATGCCGTCGTCGTGGCCGACCATGCGGTGCAGCACGCGCTCGTAGCGGTCGAGCGATTCGACGTGCGCGATGAACTCGAGCCCCTCCTGCGTGGCGCTGGCCCACGGCATGGAGCGGCGCACCATGAACGCGGGGGGATCGTAGTCCTCCTGCGCGGCGCGCTTCACGTGCGCCGATTCCGGCGCGTCTTCGATCTCTTCGTTCGACTCGGCGCGGCGGCCGATGAGCATCTCGCGACGCTCTTCTTCGAAGGCGCGGAAGCGCACCAGGTCGTGCACCCAGCGCTGCACGACCAGGAAGCTCGAGCCGTCGTCGCGGATGGCCGCTGCCACGGCCGCGTCGTCCTTCGGATTCTCGGTGCCGTCCTCGAAGCGCGTCAGGTCTTTGTTGCCGTGGTAGATGAACGTGTCGTTGACCTCGACCAGCAGGAACGCGTCGGCGATCAGCTCCCGGATCTGCTGCGTCCAGTCGAACACGACGCCGCGGTCGGGACCGCGGAGCAGGAAGCAGAGCGCGTCCTGCGTCGAGGGGATGCTCACGCCGGCACCGGACATCGCCGGAAACGTGCGCAGGCCGGGGATCTCGCGCCCGAGGGCGATCGTGGTCGGCTCGCCGATGCCGAAGACGCCGCACTCGGTCGGATAGCCGTCGCGCAGTTTGCCGAGGGCCTCGGGCACGTCGGCCTCCGGCGCGATGCGGAACGTGAGCGAGCGCCCGACGGGCGGGCACGGCGCGAGGATGGCGGGCTGGAAGGTCGGCTTCATCGGGCGCGGGATTATGGCAGATGCAACGTCGCGAGAATCTCGCGGAAGCGTCGGTCTTCACGCAAGGCGTCGAAGCGCGGCTCCGTCGCCAGATAAACCAGCCAGCCCGACCGCCCCTCCACCGCCCGCTCCAGGCATTCGATCGCGCGATCGTGCTCGCCGAGGGCGATGTGCACGGTGGCGAAGTGCACCGGCGAAACGTCGCGCGTGAGCGAGAGCTCGGCCAGCGCGTCGAGGCGTTCGCGCGATTGCTCGAGTGCGCCGAGGGCGGCCACGACGTGCGGCTCGCCGCGGGAGATCGTCAACGCGCGCTCCAGCTCCGCGCGCGCCTCGTCGACGCGACCGCGCTGCTGGTGCGCCAGGCCGAGCGTAAAGTGCGCCGGCTCGTGGTGCGGGTTGATCTCCAGCGCGCGGTGGCAGAACTCTTCTGCCTGGTCGTACGCGCGCGCCAGGTAGTGCACGACGGCCGTGTTCGCGTTGACGTGAAACGACAGCGGATCGCTCTCCGCCGCGACGCCCATCTGCGACAGCGCGTCGGCGAAGCGTCCGCGGTGCGCGAGCGCGAGCGCGTACCACTGCCGCGCCGTCACGTAGCCCGGATTGAGCCGCAGCGCGGTCAGGTACTCCTCCTGCGCGCGCTCCCAGCTCCAGTGGAAAATCTCGTGGATCGCGCCCATCGACGCATGCGCCTCGGCCAGCTCGGCGTCGAGCTCCAGCGCGCGCAGCGCCGCGGTCTCGGCCTTCGGCATGAGCTGCAGCGAGGGATAGAGGTCGCGGCTGGCCAGCGCGATGTACGAGTCGGCCAGTCCCGAATACGCCGGCGCATACGTGGAGTCCGCGTCAATGGCCGACTCGAAGAAGAAGATGGCCCGCTCGATCCCCTCGGCCGTCCGGCGATTCCAGTGATGCCGGCCCTTCAGATAGAGCTGATACGCGGCCGCGCTCTCGGTGTATCGCTTGCGCAGACGGCGATCGGTCTCGCCGGTGATCCGCAGGCGCAGCGCGGTGACGACGTCGCGCGACAGTTCTTCCTCCAGCGCGAAGATGCCACGCAGCGGCGCCTGGAACTGCCTCCCCCACAACTGCGCGTCCTTCGCCAGGTCGATCAGCTCGACCTGCAGGTTCACCGCGTCGCCGATGACGCGGATGCGGCCGGTCAGCGCGGCGCGGACGTTCAGCTCGCGGCGCAAGTTGGCGAGATCGGCCTCGCGATAGCGGAACGACGACGCTCGCGGCGCGACGCGCAGTCCTTCGATATTGGTCAACGTGTTGATCAACGACTCGGCGATGCCGTCGGTGAGGTAGTCGAGGTCGGCGTGGCCGGAGCGGTTCGCGAACGGCAGCACCGCGATCGACTCGATGCCGCTGCGCTCCGGCGTCTCCGTGACCGGACCGCTGAACGCGTAGCCGAAGCGATGCACGGTGCGGACGAAGCGCGGCGCCCGTGCGTCGTCGCCGATCGCGGCGCGGATCTCTTTCACCAGGCTGGCGAGATTGGCCTCGGAGACGAAGGTCTCGGGCCAGAGCTTGGCGAAGAGGTCGGTTTTGGCGACCGGGTTCGGCCGCGCGGCGAGCAGCAGCTCGAGGAGCTGGAAGGCCTTGCCGGACAGGCGCACGCTCTCCGTCCCCCGCACCAGCGTACGGGCCTCGGAGTCGAACGCGCAGTCGCCGAACAGAAGCCGCATCCCAGAATTTTCCCAGAACTCTCGCAGAGCGACTTCAAGACTCCGGCCGTCTTCGGACCGATCCTGCACACCAAGGAGATTCGAGACATGAAGAACATCACGAAATTCGCTGCAATCGCAATGCTGGTCCTGGGAAGCCTGGCCTGCAAGGAAAAGGACGCCGACCCCGTCACCACCGACCCCGCGGCCACCGTGACGAGCGAGACGTCCACCGACGCTTCGGCGACGGCCACGACGACCGAGACCACGGCGACGGTCGATGCTCCGCTGCCGACCACGACCGACGCCACGGTCACGACGACCGACGGCGCCACGGCCACCGACGCCACCGCGACGAGCACCGATGCCCCGGCCAACCCGCCGGCCAAGCAGTAACTCACTCACTCCCGCTCCCCGCGCTCACACGCGGGGAGCGGTTTACGGTGGTAGTGGTTCTCGAATGGCTGCAGCGTGATGCCCGGGTGCGCGAAGAGCGTGCGCGTGCCGTCGGTGAGGACGAAATCCGGCACGACGTTCGAGCCGGGGCGTTCCTGCGAACCGTAGGTGCTCTGGTAGTTGTACGTCCAGTCCTCGTACGTGGGGGTGTCGGGGTTGAACCAGCGCGATCATTCGTTGCTGTAGTACGTCACGTCGCCCCCCTGCACGCCGCGTAGTCCGAGCTCGACGGGCGCTGGCGTTCCGGATCGTAATGCCAGGTGCACGCGGTGGCCGTGACGTAGCCGATCGTGGCCCGGCCGCACGCCTGACCGTATTCGAAGCGGTAGCCTTTGACTCCGGGTTGTAACACAGCCCTGGATTGGGTACGCTGATACCCGGAGTGGGTATATCCATCAGCGACGCTCTCTTCACCCGGACACAGCAGCGCGTCCTGGGGGTGATCTTCGGCTGGCCGGAACGCAGCTTCCTGACCACCGAAGTCATCGCCCGGGCGGCGGCCGGACGCGGCGGCGTGCAACGAGAGCTCGCGCGTCTGACCGAGAGCGGCCTGATCACCGTGACCCGCGTCGGCAATCAGCGGCATTACCGCGCCAATCCCCACTCGCCCATCTTCGAAGAGCTCCGCGGAATCGTCATGAAGACAAGCGGATTGGCGGACCCGATTCGGGATGCACTGAAGCCGCTGGCGAGACGGGTCGAACTGGCCGTGCTTTTCGGATCCATAGCGAAGGGCACGGCCCACGCCGCCAGTGACGTCGATCTCCTGCTCGTAGCTGACAAGCTGACGCTCGAACAGGCCTTCAAGTACATCGCGCCCGCCGAGCGCGAGATCGGCCGCAAGGTCAACGTCACGCTTTACACTCGCGACGAATATCGCCGGCGCCGAACGTCACGCAGTCCGTTCCTCGACAAGGTGCTCGCCGGCGAACATTTGGTGTTGATGGGAAGCATCGATGACACACCGGCAACTCGATAACCTCGTCGCGACGGGACAGCTCAAACGCGAGTCGCCGGCGTCCAGCGAAATCGAGGGGCTGATCCGCTCCGGAGAAGCGCGTCTCCGCGACGCGCAACGACCGGAGCTCGCGTTGGAGAGCCGCTTCGATCTCGCCTACAACGCCGCTCACGCGCTCGCACTTGCCGCGCTACGCTGGCACGGCTACCGGTCCGAGAACCGGTACGTCGTCTTCCAGGTGTTGGCGCACACGGTCGGTCTCGCGGCAGAGCAGTGGCGCGTGCTCGACGCGGCACACCGGAAACGAAACTTCATCGAGTACGAAGGACTGCTCGATGTGGACGAACAGCTCGTCGCGGCGTTGCTGCGCGTCACAACCGAAGTTGCGGCGCGAGTGCACGAGCTCGGTCCCGTCGGCGAGTGACTCCAGTTACCTGTTCCGCCACCGGTGTCGCAGCCACATCACCGCGCCGATCACGATCAGCGCGAGGGCGAGCCAGAAGACGAGGTGGATGGCGGCGCTGGCGATCTTGAAGGCGAGCGAGACCATCCAGACGCCGAGGAGGATGACGCCGATGATGAGCACGAGGGCGCGGAGGCCGATGCCGCGGGCGGTGGTGCGAGCAGTCATGGGCTCCGATGGAGCAAGAGTCGCGCTCAGTGGCGCGCGGCGCGGCGACGGGACGCGGTGGTCAGCGTGAACGAGAGCGGCGCGGGAGACGCGTTGCCGACCGTCACCGTGACCGGATTCGCCGGCGGCAGATAGCGGCCGCGCCGATCGACGACGGTGAAACGGTACGTGCCGGGCGCGATCGGGATCGTGAAGGCGCCGTTGCTCGTCGTCGTGCCGGCCACGCGATTGCCGGCAGCGTCGAGCGCGAAGACCTCCACGCCGTCGACGGCCACGCCGTTCGCGCGAACCGTGCCGGTGACGCGCGTGCCGCGGCGCATGCGCAGGTCGAGCGGCACGACCTCGCCCGCGCCGATGGTCCGCGGCGCGGTGGTCTCGTACGACGTCGCGCCGTTCGCATAGGCCGTCGCGTAGTCGAATCGTGTGTCGTACACGAGCACGCGATACGAGCCCGCGGCGACGCTGAGGGAAAACGCGCCGGTTGCGGAAGTCGTCGTCTGCGCGGCCAGGGCACCCGTCGCGTCGTATGCCGCGACCGTCATTCCGGACAGAGGGGCCTGCGTCACCGCGTCGGCCACCGTGCCGGTGAAGCGGCCGGCCACGGTCGTCGTCAGGTCGACGCCGGTCAGCAGCTCGCCGCCGGCGACGCGGATCTCGGATGCGGCCGCGAACGTCGTGGCGTCGCGATGGAAGCGCGTTGCGCTCGCGCCCGAGGGATCGACGAGGGCGATCTTGTAGACGCCGGGTGCGAGCACGAAGCGGTACTGCCCTTCTTCGACGTTCGTCGAAGTGTGCACCGTCCCGTCGAGGTTGTACGCGATCACGATCCCGTTCGGAGCACCGCTGGCGCGGCCGGTGACGACAGTGCCGCGTTCGGCAAGGATGTTCAGGTCGGAGCGCTCCTGTCCCGCGTCCAGCGTGACGATCTCCGCGCGCTCGAACGAGCGCCCGGTCGCGAAGAACGCCGGCCCGTACAGCAGGTCGGGATCGGCGGCGACGAAGCGGTACTGCCCCGGCCCGAGGTTGAAGCGGAAGACGCCGGCGGCATCGGTGACGGTTTGTGCCACGAGCGCGCCCGCGGCCGTGTATGCGTAGACGGAGAGCGTGTCGAGCCGCGTGCCGGTCGCCGCGTCGGAGATCCTGCCGCTGACGCGCGCCGCGCGCTCGAGCGAGAACGTGAGGTTGACTGCCGCGGGCGGCGTCACGCGAACCGGCACCGCGTCGGAGAACGCGCGCGTGTCGACATGGAACTCGCCCGCGAAGAACCCGTTTGCGTCGTACGCAAAGATTTTGTAGTCGCCGGCCGGCAGGACCAGCGAGTACTCCCCCGCCGCGTTCGTCGTCGTCGAGCCGCGCCGCGTGCCGGAGAGGTTGTACGCCTCGACCGGCGCACTGGCCAGCGGCCCGTTCGCCGTCAGCACCACGCCGCTGACGACGGCGCCGTCGCGCAGCGTGAAATTGGCCGTGAAGGCGACGGACTCCGTCACCTGCACGAGCACCGTCGACTCGAACGAGTCCGCGCCCGCGAAGAACTCCGTCGCGTACGCGCCCAGCTCGTCATACGCCAGCAGGCGGTAGCGGCCCGCCGGAATCGTCAGCGTGTACATGCCGGCCGCGTCCGTCAACTGCCTGCGGGCTTCGAGGCCATTCGTGCCGTACGCGGCGACGGTTTTGCCCGACAGCGGCGCCCCGGCCGGCGAGCTGACGCGGCCGGTCACGGCCGCCGCTTCGGCACCCAGCGCGACGAGGGACAGCAGAAAAAAGACGAGCTTCGCGCGGGAGCCTGGGGACATGGGTTTCGTTCTTGCCTGCTATCGTGCTCGCAGCAATCGCAATGATTCTTACACGTCTTTCCATCCGGACGAAGATCGCCGTCGTGATGACTTCGCTTCTCGCGATCGTCTCACTGGCGGTGTATCTCTTCTTCCCGGCCCACCTGCACCGCCAGGCGGTCGACGCGGTGACGCAGAAAGCGGCCGCGCTGACCGGCATGGCCGCGTCCAGCGTCGGGGCGGGATTGCAGCAGCGCAATCAGCCCGCGGTGGCCGCGGCGCTGGCCGGCATCCGCAGCAATCCCGATCTGGTCTACCTCGTCCTCCTCGACCAGCGCGGCGAAGTGTTCTACAGCTTCAACGACCGGATCGCGCGCGAAGCGCACTACGAGCGTCTGCCGATGGAGACCATCGACACGCCGCAGCACGTGCTGCAGGCGGGGCAGCAGATGCGCTCGATGTCGCGGCTCGTCTCCGGCGGCATGACCGCGGACATGACCATCTACCAGACCGTGGCCACGGTGCAGCACCGCGGACGCCCGATCGGCCGGCTCTACACCGGCATGTCGCTGGACGGCGCGAAGGCGAGCGCCGCGCGCAGTCGCGCCACGATCGCACTCGTGACCCTGGCCGCGTTCCTCGTCGGCACGATCGCCGTCATCGCGCTGAGCACGGTCATCACCGGTCCGCTGCAGCGCATCGTGGAGACGACGGAGGACATCGCCGGGGGTGATTTCACCAAGCGCGCGGCGGTGACGAGCGGCGACGAGGTGGGCCACCTGGCCCGCTCGTTCAACCGCATGGCCGAGCGGGTCGAGGAATGGAATCACACGCTGGAAGCGCGCGTCGAGGAGCGCACGCGCGAGGTCGCGGCCTCCGAGGAGCGGTATCGGCTGCTGTTCCGCCGCAATCTCGCGGGCGTCTACATGGCCACCGAGGAAGGGGTCGTGTTCGACTGCAACGACGCCTGCGCGCAGCTCTTCGGATACGCCACCAGCGACGAGCTGCTGCGCGCCGCGCGCATCGAGTACATGCACCCGCACGAGCGAGATTCGATCGTGCGCCGCCTGCGCGAGCACGGCACGGTCATCAACGAGGAAGTGGAGCTCCGCGACCGCCACGGCGCCTCGGTCTGGGCGCTCGAGAACGTCCGCCGCATTCCGCCGAGCGAAGACCGCCCGGCCGTCCTCGAGGGCATCCTCCTCGACATCAGCGACCGCAAACGCGCCGAGCAGGAGATCGCGTTCAAGGCCTATCACGATCCGCTGACCGGCCTTCCGAACCGCGCGCTGTTCCTCGACCGGCTCGAGGTCGCACTCGCCCACGCCCGCCGCGCGCAGTCGACGCTGGCCGTGCTGTTCCTCGATCTCGACAACATGAAGTCGATCAACGACACGTTCGGCCACGCCACGGGCGATCACGTACTGCAGGCCATCGGGCAGCGGCTCGTGCACTCGGTGCGCGCGGACGACACGATCGCGCGCGTCGGCGGCGACGAGTTCCTGATCCTGCTCTCCGACAACGGCGCGGTGGAGGCGGAGGCGACGGCGCGGAAGATCCTGACGCGCATCTCCGATCCGCTCATGGTCGATCTCGACGAGCTCTATCTGACGACCAGCATCGGCGTCGCGCTCTACCCCGCCGACGGCGACAGCGCGGAGACGCTGATCCGCAATGCCGACGCCGCGATGTATCGCGTGAAGGAAGCGGGCGGACACGAGCTCGAGCTCTCCAGCCGCGGCGGCAAACCGAACGTGGGCCGCCTGTCGCTGGAGGATCAGATCCGCACCGGCATCGAGCGCGACGAGTTCGTGCTCTACTACCAGCCGCAGGTGCACATCACCACCCGGGCGCTCTCCGGCGCCGAGGCGCTGGTGCGGTGGCAGCGGCCGGACGGGACCATCGTCATGCCGAGCGGCTTCATGCCGGTCTGCGAGCAGAGCGGCCTGATCACGGCCCTCGGCGAGTCGGTCCTGCGCAAGGCCTGCCTGCAGATGGTGGAGTGGCAACGCGCCGGCACCGCCCCGCCGCGCATGGGGGTGAACGTCTCGGCGCGCCAGTTCTATCAGCGCGATTTCGTAGGGATGGTGGAACGCGTGCTCTCGGAGACGGGGCTCGCGCCGATGCGGCTGGAGCTGGAGATCACGGAGACGGTGGCGATGCAGACCTCGGATCGCGCGCTGCAGGTCCTGACGCACTTCCGCGCCATGGGCATCGCCATCGCCGTCGACGATTTCGGCACCGGCCAGTCGTCGCTCAGCTATCTGAAGCGCTTCCCCGTCGACACGGTAAAGATCGACAAGAGTTTCGTGCACGACCTGATCAGCGGCGACAACGACGAGTGGATCATCACGGCCGTGTTGATGCTGGCCAATCACCTCGGCCTGCGCACGGTCGCCGAAGGGGTCGAGACGGAAGTGCAGTGCCAGTTCCTCGAGGGACACGATTGCCGCGAGATTCAAGGCTGGCTGATCGACAAGGCCCTCGACCCGGCCGCGTTCGCGGCGCGCTATCTGGAGAGCCGCCCCGAGCGGCAGCCTCGCGCGGCGATGCTTTCATCCTGAGCGTAGCGAAGGATCAACGGAGCCCTCAGGACCAGCGTGCGAAGCTCGTTCATCGTGAGGGCTCCCTTGATCCTTCGCTGCGCTCAGGATGGAGTAGCACCGTGTAGGATGCGACCATGACTGACTGGGCGCAGGCAGTTCGTGATGCGAGTGAGATTCTGATCGGCGAGCCGGGGCTCGAAGACGACGACGTCGTGGCGCGGCTCGAAGAGCGCGGGCTCAGCGAAGCGGAGGCGCGCATCGCGGCGACGTTCGTCCCCGTGGCGTTCGGACGAGTGCTGCTGTCCGAGCGCGGCATCACACGCCTGAGCGGCGCGTTTTACGTGCTCGACGAGGACGGCAAGTGGATCGCCTTCGAGCTCGGCGAGCAGCCGGCCTTCGAGGAAGCGACACGGCTCGCCGTCACCGCGCGCCATCGCGGCACCATCGAGCGCGCGGCCTACGACCGCATCGCCGCCCGCAGCGCGGAAGTCGGCGCAGCACACGAGGCGCCCGCCGCGCTGGCCTTACCCGGCGTGCCGCCGTCGATGTTCGCGAAGGCGAAGCCTTGGTGGCGGTTCTGGTAAAAAACGTAGGGCGCGGCTTCAGCCCGCCCCCCTCGTGCGCCGGTGCGCTTCGCGTAACCTGCACGCTCTGGACGGGCTGAAGCCCGTCCCTACGTTTCACAGCGAACATGACCCCTCGCCTCCTCACCGTCACCGTCGCCACCGCGTTTCTCTGGCTGGTCTGGGCCGCGGACCTGGTGTGGCCGGGCAGCGTCTCGATCCTCGGATACGGCATCGTGCCGCGGACGTCGTTCGGGATGCGGGGGATCGTGGTGGCGCCGTTCATCCATGCCAGCCTGCAGCACCTCGTCGCGAACACGATCCCGTTCCTGATCCTCGGCGGGCTGGTCGTGCTGCGCGGTGCGCGCACGTTCGCGTATGTGGCGACGATCTCGGCGCTGATCGCGGGGGTCGGGACGTGGCTGTTCGGGACCGGGAACGCGCAGCATGTCGGCGCGAGCGGCGTCGTATTCGGGTTCTTCGGCTACCTGCTGGTGCGGACGATCTTCGACCGGCGTCTGACGTCCGCGCTGGTCACGCTCCTCGTGGCCGCGCTCTACGGCGCGACGATGCTCTCGTCGCTCATGCCGGCCCAGGGCGTGTCGTGGAGCGGCCATCTCTTCGGCTTCCTCGGCGGCGTCACCGCCGCACGCATCGGCTCCCCTACATCGCGCTCTTCTTCGCGATTTCCGCCCCCACCACCTCGGCCGCGCGCGGGTTCTGGAGCACGCTCCAGTTGAGCGGGTACTGCGGCGAGATGGTGACGTCGCGGGTCTGGTTGAAGAACACGATCGCCCGCACGCCGGCCGAGTAGGTGTGGGTCAGGTGATAGAACGCCTGCCGGTACCACTCGCTCATGTCGCCCCCCTGCGCCAGCGTGCCGAACTCGCAGATCATGATCGGCTTGCCCATGCGCCGCAGGTCGGGATAGGCCTTCTCCAGGATCTGGTGGAAGCTCCACCAGCGCGACCACGAGGCGATGGTCCCGTAATTCAGCACGCCCGTGCCGATCCAGTCGACGTACTGCGGACCCGGGTAATAGAACTCGACCCACGGCATGGAGATGTGCGGCGACCAGACCCAGAGCACGTTCGTCGCGCCCATCTTCTGGAAGATGAGATGCACGTGCTTCCACGCGGCGATGAAGTCCTCGGGGCGGTTGCCGTGCTGCGGCCCCCACGGATAGCGGTACGGATCGTTCATCTCGTGCGCGAAGCGGAGGAACAGCGGACGCTTCGTCGACGCCGCCGCCTTGGCCCACGGCACGATGTAGAAGTCGTAATCCCCTTTCGCGATCGCGGCCAGCGTGGCGTATTCGCGCTCGGCCAGCGGCGGGAGGTTCTTGCGGATGCGCTCGTCGAAATCGACGATCCACGGCTCCCACGTGATCATCGGCACGGAGCCCATCTGGTGAATGGTCTCGACCATGCGCAGCGGAAACTGCTGCGTCGGTTTGTCGCCCCAGGCCGAGTAGAAGGAGACGATCGGGAACTTGTACCCGAGCTTCGTCTCGAGCTGCTCCATCCCCCCGAACGTGTTCGGGAAGCCGCCGTCGTAGACGCCGAACAGCATCGTGGACGGATTGCGCAGCGCGGTCACGGAATTGAGCGTGGTGTGCAGCGGCTGGAGGTACTCGCTGCGCGAGGTCTGCCGCGCGGTGCGCATGGCTTTCCCCTGCCGGTCGGAGAAGAACTGGGCGACGCGGCTCAGCTGAACGTCGACCGCTGCGAACATTTTCTGGAAGCCGGCGCCGATGAGGAGCTGGAAGACCACGCCCGCGGCGACGAGCCATCCCAGCGCGAAGAAGGCGAGCTTGTACCTGCTTTTCTGCTGCTTCATTTCTCCCGATCCGTCATTTCACGCGATCCATCATTTCTCACGATCCAGCCAGGCAGCGTACAGACGACCGCTCATGAGCACGATGTTGATCACCGCAAACGACACCATTCCCAACGTCACCTCGGTCGTGATCAGCACTTCCGATTCCGGCAGGACATACAACTGCAGGTACCCCGTCCAGACGACGGCCAGCAAAGAGATGACCAGCACGGCCAGCGGCGGGCGGGCCAGCTTCACGAACCGGGCCCGGCGCCGCTCTTTCGCGGTCGGGACGTACGGCACGGCGATGTTCAGCAGCGCCAGTCCGAGGCCGCGGAGATAGACGCTCCAGGAACCGATCTTGAGGAGCGTGCCGCGCCAGTGCAGGCCCCGCTCGCGGCGCCGGTCGCTCAGCCAGCGCTGCGAGAAAAAGTAGACCGCCGCGCCGAAGAACCCGACCGGCAGCGCGTGGGTCACGTACTCGCTCAGCAGGAACACCGCGGGCTGTTTTCCGAAGAGCAGATAGATCAGCGGCACGGTCAGGAAGATGAGCGACGTCACCCCGACCAGGTAATAGCTGCCGATCATGAAGTACGAGATCTTCTGATACGCGGTCAGCGAACGGAACGCGCGCGGATACTCGCGGAACAGCACTTCGTACACGCCGCGCGACCACTTGAGCTGCTGCTTCAGATAGGAATCGAGGTCGGAGGGAACGAGGCCGCGCGAGAGGACCTCGGGGATATATACCGATTGCCAGCCCTTCGCGTGCAGGCGGATCGACGTCACCAGGTCTTCCGCGAGCCCGAGGCCGTGACCGCCGATGGACTCGAGCGCCTCGCGCCGGAACGTGCAGTTCGCGCCGATCGCCACCGCGGTGCCGGTGCCGTTCATCCCCTGCATGATCGGGCCGTAGAACGCGTACGTCTGCTCCGCCGCGCCGCGCGCGACGAACGACTCGTGCGCGTTGCCGTACGCCTGCGCGACCTGCACGAAGCCGACCTGCTCGTCGTCGAAGTGCCCGAGGACGCGGTCGAGGATGTTCGGGAAGGGGATGTGGTCGGGATCGAGGACGAGGACGAACTCTTCGTCCGTGCGCGCGAGCGCGGCGTTGATCTTTCCCGCTTTTGCGCCGGCGACGTCGAGCAGCTCGAGATGCACCGCGCCCATTTCGGCGCAGAGCGCGGCCATGCGTGGATCGCGCGTGTCGTCGAGGAGATACGTCGTGTGCGGATAGCGCACGTCGCGCAGTGCGGCCAGCGTGCGCACGAACATCTCGTACGGCTCGCCCGGCGCGGACGTGGTGAAGACCGCGACGCGCAGCCCCTCGCGCGGCGGACGCTCGGGCGGCGCGTCGATGTGAAAGATGTTGTACCAGCCGACCATGATCCGGAAGACGCCGTACCACGTCGCGAACGAGAGCAGGATGAAGAGCGCCAGGTTGTTGACGTGCCGCGCGGCGAACCACCAGAGCGCGAACCAGACCACGCTCTGCACGCCGAGGAACAGCAGGATGCCGAGCACCCAGCGCTCCCAGCCGCGCACGGGCGCGGCGCGGCGGTGCACGAACAGGTCAGCGTCTTCGTACCAGGGCGGCATGAAAGGAAGTCGAGCGATAGTCTACGGTGCTGCTGCGCTCGATGCCCGCCTCGATGCGGAAGCCGCGCGCCAGATCGACGTTCGCGGTGAGCCCCGCGCGCCATGGATGATAGGAGAGTCCGCGGTCGCGCGCCCTCCCGGCGTCGGCGTGCACTTTCAGGAAACGCCGCTCCAGCGCGAACACCGCGCGCGCCTCGACGAGATTGTCCGGCGTCCAGTACGGATCGTAAACGCCCGCCTCGGTGAACCGCGATTCGTCGGTGTCGCGCGCCGCGACCGAGGCGCCGCTCCAGAAGGTCCAGGCATTTCGGCGCAGCGGCACGATTGCGTACGCGTACGCGCCGCTTCCCTCGTTGCCGTCGAAGTAGCGCCGGTGACTGACCTCCGCCGCCGCGATGACGTTGCGGCTGTAATCCCAGCGGAGGCTGGTCGTCGTCGATGCCGGATGGGTGCGCAATGAGGTCGCGGTGGCGAGCTCCGGCCGCCGCACGATGCTGACCGTGACCTGCCGGTAGCGCACGCTCGCGCTGCCGATGGGACGGCGCACGCCGTTGGGCCAGGTGAACACGCCCAGCGAGCCGCCGGCGGTGAGTCCGCGCCACGTCGTCTCGTTGCTCACGCTCGCGTATTCGCCGCTCCTGTCGCCGCCTCCCGGCCGGCCGGGGGCCGGCGGGACGGCCGGCCGGGGGCCGGCCCGCCAGGCGCCGACGGTCGCCGTCCAGCGGCTCTGCGGATCGGAGAAAAACGTCGCGGCGATTTCGGATCGAATGGCATCCAGCGGCTGATCGTCCGTCGAGCCTTCGACGCTCACCCGCTGCGAGGGCAACGCGGTCGACGCGATCTCCGCGAGCGACGTACGCGCAAAGTCGCGACTCGCATCCCGCTCCAGCACCTCGCGGAATCCGCGCGCCGCGCCGCGCAGATCGCCGCTCCAGTAGAGCGCCGTGGCCCGTCCCTCGAGCGCATCGACACTGTCGAGCTGCGCGAAGAGCCGGATGGCCTCCGGATACCTCCCCTGCCACATCACCACCCGCGCCAGCCCCAGCTTCGCCGCTCCCGACTGCGGCTGTTTCGCGAGAATCTGCCGGTAAAGCGCCTCCGCCGCCGCGAACTCCTTCGCCCACGCCAGCTCATCGGCGCGCTGCAGGTCGTCCGCCGTCGCGGCGAACGCAACCGCAACCAGCACGGCCAGCAGGAGTCTGCGCATGAGCGGCGGAGTATAGACGGCCGGTGACGAACCCCGTCCCATGGCCGTATCTTGTCCATGATGAACAGACTGCTCGCCGCGATCGTGCTCTCCCTGGCTGGTGCTTTTTCTGTTGCTGCCGACACGAAGTTGCTGGTGTCCCTGCTGCACTATCCAACGTGGTCCGCGTCGCCCGGCGACGAGCTGCTCATCCTTCCGCACATCTGGAACGTCGGCGACGAAGCGGCGCGGGACGTCGTCCTGACCTTCACGTTGCCGCCGGGATCGAAGTTCACGCGGGAGATGACGCCGTCCGACTGGCACTGCGTCGCCGACCGGAGCACGATGACCTGCCGCATCGCGTCGATCCCGGCGCGCGGACGCGAGGTGGACGTCTACGGCGAATTCGCGGCCATCGTCGGCGGAGAGGCCACCGGCAACGTCGGCCTGCACTACACCGTCACCTCCGCGAACGCGCCGCGCGAGGAACAGACCCTCCAGTTCCTCGTCTGGCGCATGCTCACCGTCACGAGCACCGGCGACTCCGGACCGGGATCGCTGCGCGACGTCCTGGAGCGCGCCAACCAGGTCTGCAACGGCACGGAGCAGTGCAGCATCAGGTTCGACGTCGCCACGCCGGCGAAATTCGAGCCGCTGACGCCGCTCCCGCCCATCACCGCGTGCGGCGTCATCTCGGTCGACACGCGTACGAGCACGCGTGACAATCAGTACGAGCTCTCCGGCGCGAGAGTCGGGACCGGCAGCGGTCTCGAAATCCGCTCGCAGTGTGAGGACGGTTCGCGGATGTTGTTCGTCGACGGTCTGACCATCAACGACTTCCCCGAGGACGGCATGCGCATCCTTCCAGCGGGTGCCGAGTATGCGGTCGTCCTCTACGACATGCGTATCGGCACCGACCGGACCGGCACGCAGCCGCGTCCGAACGGCTCCCGCGGCATCGCCGTCGTGTCACCGGTCGCGAGCCTGACCGTCAGCGGGTCCGTCATCAGCATGAACGCGCGCAGCGGCATCTACATCTGGGACGCGCGGCGCGCCTGGATCGCCGAAAACTCGATCGTCGGCAACGGGGCCAGCGGCATCTTCGCCCGCCGCGGCTGGCTCCAGGGCGTCAGAAATACGATCACCCGGAACAGGCACTGGGGCATCTCCGTCGTCCCCGGCGCGAACATGGGCATCGTGCACCACAACGAAATCCATTCGAACGGCGGCTCCCCGATCGACTGGGGCCTCGACGGACCGACGCTCCAGGAATCCGCCGGAGGCGCCGCCGCACCGGTCGTCCGGAGCGCGACGTTCGATCCGGAGACCGGCTTCACGACCATTCGCGGCACGCTGGACGTCAGGACCGTGCTGGGCGAGCGTTACGAGGTCGGCATCTACTCGAACGCGCCCGGCCGCGCGGAGGCGGAACGGTGGGAAGGGATGAGCGACATGTTCTCAATCTACGTCCCTTCGCCGGGTATTTACGAATGGAAGGTCGTGGTCCGCTCCGACCTCCGCGGCCGCACGCTCACCGCCGTCACCGGCGTCGGCATCGGCGACGACTTCCCCACGTACACCGGATCGGAGCTCAGCGGGCCGTTCGAGGTGAACTGAAGGCGGAGGGCGGCTCTCGAGACACGGCACCCTTGTCCACTCAAGGCTGCGCGCCGACATATCCCCTCCGCCGCAAACGGCTTTCGCGTACGGCTGACCGGTGTCATCGCACTCACAACTTGCGAAGAAGGGCGGAGTTCCGGCATAAGGGCACCTCCTTCTCAAGTGAACACGCCAGTGTCATGAGCGACGCCGATAACCCGGAGAGCCTGTTTCTGGAGCATCTCGGCTCGATCGAGCGCGCCATCCGGTTCACCTGCCGTCGCGCCTCGCTGCGGGAAGATGAGGCGCAGGACTTCGCCTCGTACGTGAAACTGAAGCTGATCGAGAAGGAGTACGCGATCCTCCGGAAACATGACCAGCGCGCCAGTTTCGAGGGATTCATCTCCGTCGTGGTGCAGCACCTTTTCCTCGACTACCGCATCACGCAGTGGGGGAAGTGGCACGCCTCCGCCGAAGCAAAGCGCCACGGCGATTGCGGCGTCACGATCGAAGCGATGCTGTGCCGCGATGGCCGGTCAATCGAAGAAGTGATCCCGCTCCTGCAGCGTCGATGGCCGGAGCTCACGCGACAAAGAATCGAGGAAATCGCCGGCGCGCTACCACGAAGGATCGGCCGGCCGCGCGCCGTCGACCTGGAAGCGGCGGCCGACGAGGTCGGCGGTGACGTCGCGACGGTTTTCGAGACCGCCTTCGCAGCCGATCGCATGAAAATGTCGCGTGAGGTGGACGCGACGGTGCGCTCCGCGATGGAGGATCTGGAGGAGCGCGACCGGCTCATCCTCCGTTTGAAATACGAGGGAGAGATGAGTGTCGCGGACATTGCCCGGACACTGAAGACCGACCAAAAACCGCTCTACCGGCGGTTGCAGCGCGCACTGGCGCAAATCCGTGCACGGCTCGAGCGCAAGGGGATCGGAGCGGAAGAAGCAGAAGATCTCCTTTCGTCGAGAAATGTTGATTTCGATTTTGGGTTCGGGCGCGGAACCGCGACTTCGCGTCCATCGAACGATCAGGAGGAGTCGTGACGGAGCAGGGTCTCAGCTCTTGTCCCGAAGCCGTGATTCTGGCGGCGTTCGCTGAAGGCTCGCTGCCGGAGGCCGAGCGCGTACGAGTGGAGCGGCACGCCGCCACCTGCCCGGAATGTCCGGCGGTCATCGGCGCCACCGTGCGCTATCTCGCAGAGGCATCGTCGTCGGACGACGGCAGGTCGTATTACGGCTCGAGGCGATGGATCGCCGCCGCCGCTGTTTCTCTGTGCATCGCCGCGGCCGCGTGGCGCATCGTCGTCGCACGCGACGCCCTCGGACGGCTGCGTTCGATCAGTGCGGCACAATCAGTCCGTCCCGTCGAGGGCCATCTTCATCGTTTCGCGCATGCACCGTTCGCAGCGCCGCGCTCGGATGAAAAGCCTCTGGTGGACGTGCGCTTGCGCCACGAGGCTCAGCGGCTTGCCCGGAAAGACGACAGTGCGGCGGTCCTGCACGCGCGGGGCGTCGCAGCGTTATTGACGGGCGAGACAACGCAGGCGGTGCAATGGTTGGCGGCGGCCGCCGGAGCGACAGAGGACGCGGCGGTCTGGAACGATCTCGCGGTGGCCCAGCTCGCCCGCGCGGGTCTCGGCGACCGTACCGCTGCCCAGTCGGCACTTCGTGCCGCGGATCGCGCCCTCGAGCTCTCGCCGGAATCCGCGGCCGCGCACTTCAATCGCGCCGTGGCACTCGTGCATCTCGACCGGCCTGCGGAGGCGGCGACCTCATTCCGCAACGCGTTGGCGCGCGAGCGATCGGACTCCTGGCGTGACGATATTCGCGAGCGCCTCGAAAAACTGTCGACACCCTCCTGAGAAAATTCATCGCTCGTCCGTCTTGCTCCTCGACCGGTCGCCGCGCGCGCACCAC
>DASVSV010000067.1:0-11857 GCA_036387915.1 Thermoanaerobaculia bacterium | reverse complement strand
GCCGGCCCCTCATCCGCCTTCGGCACCTTCTCCCCGCCTCGCGGGGCGAAGGGCAACAAACTTCATTTCTGGGCGAGATCTGTGTTTGTTGCCCTTCTCCCCTCGTGAGGGGAGAAGGTGCCCAACGGGCGGATGAGGGGTTGTCCTCACCTGACGTTCGCGCGTGATGGGGTTCAGCCCGCCCACCCCGCCCGGGGGGCGTGCTGAAGCCACGCCCTACGTTTGGCAAATTAGTCGTCGGTGTGCGAGATCGCCTCCGTGGCGGCGGGTCCCCAGGTCTCGTTGCCTTCGAGCTCGAAGAAGAGTGGCTTGCGGGTGCGCGGGTGGTTGCCGAGCTCGTTCATCGTCGCGGCGTCGAAGAGGCGGCCGTTGACCATCGTGTAGCGGACCGAGTGCGTGTTCTGCACGTTCTCGAGCGGGTTGCGGTCGAGGACGATCAGGTCCGCCAGCTTGCCGGCCTCGAGCGAGCCGATCTCGCCGTCCAGGCCGAGGTACTTCGCGCCGTCGAGCGTGGAGGCGCGCAGCACCTGCAGCGGCGTCATGCCGCCGGCGCCGAGCATCCACATCTCCCAATGCGCGGCCAGACCTTCACGCTGACCGTGCGCGCCGACCTGCACCGTGACGCCGGCGTCGCGCAGCTCCTTCGAGATCCGCGCGTTGTTCATCCAGTTGTGCTCATCCTCGGGGATCATGACCCGGCGGCGCGAGCGCGCGTCGAGAATGCGGCGCGGCACGAACTTCGACAGCCGCTCGTCTTCCCAGACGTTCGTCTTCTGATACCAGTAGTTCTCGCCGAACGTGCCACCGTAGCCGACGATGAGCGTCGGCGTGTAGCCGGTGCGCGACTTGCCCCACAACTGGATGACGTCGTCGTAGATGCGCGCCACCGGGATCGAATGCTCGATGCCGGTGTGGCCGTCGACGATCATGCTCATGTTGTGCTGGAAGAGCGAGCCGCCTTCCGGGACGACCATCATGTTCAGCTTGCGCGCGGCCTCGATGACCTGCTGGCGCTGGTCGCGGCGCGGCTGGTTGTAGCTCTTCACGCTGAACGCGCCGACGGCCTTCATGCGCCGCAGGTGCGACATGGCCTCGTCGAGCGAGTTGATCTCGGCGCGGTACGGCGACTTGGCGCCGTAGAGAATCGTCCCGGTCGAGAAGATGCGCGGCGCGACGATCTGTCCGGCCTTGGCCATCTCGCTCGAGGCGAAGATCTCGCCGGTGTCGTTCGACGGGTCGTGCAGCGTGGTCACGCCGAAGGCGAGGGAGGCGTAGTTGATCCAGCTCTGCTCGGGGATGATCTGGTCCGAGCCCATCGAGCCGTGCCAGTGCACGTCGATGATGCCGGGCATGATGGTCTTGCCGGCGACGTCGATGACCTTCGCGTCGGACGGCACGCTCAGATTCGCGCCGACGGCGACGATGCGGTTGCGGTCGATGATCACCGTGCCGTTCTCGATGACCTCATCGCCCTTCATGGTGATGATGCGCGCGCCGGTGAAGGCGAGCTTGCCGGACGGCGTGTCGTACGGACGGGAGAAGCCGATGTGCGTGCCCTTCTCCGGCACCGCGGGCAGCTTCGCCGCCGCGCCCTCGACGAACGTGAACGACTCCTTCAGCTCGCGCGTGAAGAGCTCCGGGCCGAGGGACCAGTGCAGGCGCGTACCGTCGCCGGACCAGTGCAGGTACTCGCCGGCATCCTTCGAAACGGTGGCCACTGGGACCGCCTTCATCTCGGGACTGATATCGATGCTCTGGCCGGTGCGGACGAACGGAATGATGTGGGCGTTGAACTTCTCCGTCCAGGCCAGCCACTTCTCGTCGGGTGAGATCGCGAACTCGGTGGCGAACGCCGACATCGCGTGCTGGCGCTCGTCGCTGCCGTCGAGGTCGATCGAGCGCAGTGCGCGCTTCCCTTCCGCCTCGAAGGTGACGAAGAAAATGCGGTCGTTCGACGCGCCGAACTGCGGCAGCGCGCCGCGCTTCGAGACGCGCGTCGCTTTGCCGCCCGTGGCGGGGATCACGTACATCGCCGACTCGGTGGCGTGGATGTTCGGACGGAGGAAGCCGTCGCTGGTGGTGCGGTAGACGATCTTCGAGCCGTCGGGCGAGAAGGCGGGCTCGATGTAGTGGCCGGGCGCGGAGGTGATCGTGCGTCCGTCACCGCCCGCTGCCGGCGCGACGCGGATCGTGCCCAGCTTCTCGTCGTCCCATGTCACGTACACGATCGAGCGGCCGTCGCGCGACCAGGACGGGTAGAACTCGAAGTGCTCGTTCTGCTTCGTCAGGCGGCGCGGCGTGCCATTCGGCAGGTCTTTGACGTAGACGTAGCCGAGGGCCTGGTAGAGGACCTGATTGCCGCGGGGGGAGACTTCCACCCAGCGCAGCATCTTCACGTCGAAGTTCTGCGGGGCGACCTCGATCGGGAAGCGCACCGCCTCCTGCATGCGGCGCGTGCCGCGGACGCGGAACGGAATGTTCGCGACCTGCTTCGACGCCATGTCGAGACGATGGATCTTGCCGCCGGCCCAGAAGACGATCGACTTCGAGTCGGGCGTCCAGGCCATGCTCGGGTAGACGCCGTGGACGGCCCAGGTCTCCTGCATGTCGCGGTCGAGGCCGTCGTACAGCGCCAGCTCGCGGCCGGAGGCGAGGTCGCGGACGAAGAGCGTCGACTTGTAGCGGACGCGCCGGACGAACGCCAGCGACTTGCCGTCCGGCGACGGCGTGGGACGGATCGAGCCGCCCGGGCCGGTGACGAAGCGCTCGGTCTCGCCGGTCTGGCGGTCGAGACGCTGGATGACGTAGATCTGCCCGTTGACGTCCTTGCTGTACTCGAAGATCGGGCCGGGCGTGACGTCGTCGCTGAAGTAAAGATGTTGACCGTCCGGCGAGAAGACCGGCTCGCCGGTGTCCTTCTGGTCGGTGCGCTTCTTGGTCATCTGCAGGCCGTCGCCGCCGGTGCGGTGGTAGAGCCACATCTCGCCGGCGCCGAGGGAGCGCTCGGAGGTGAAGTGCTTGCGGGCCACGATGAACTCGCTGTCGGGCGACCAGGCCGGCTGGTTGAGGAGGCGGAACGTTTCCTTCGTGACCTGCTTCGGCTCGGAGCCGTCGCGGTTCACGATCCAGATGTTGTCGCCGCCGCTGCGGTCGCTGGTGAAGGCGATCCACCTGCCGTTCGGCGAGTAGCGCGGCTGCATGTCCCAGGCGATGCCGGTGCTGAGCGGCTTCGCGTCGCCGCCGCCGATGGGGATGGTGTAGAGATCGCCGAGCAGGTCGAAGACGATCTCACGGCCGTCGGGCGACACGTCGAGGCTGAGCCAGGTGCCGGTGGTCGTGTCGATGTTGACGTCGTACGCCGGGCCGGGGGGATTCTGCACGTCCCACTTCTTCTCTTCCTTCTTCTCCGGCTCGGTGGCCGGAGCGACGGCGCCGGCCGGGAGCGGCTGCTGGCCGGCGTTCGGCACGGGCGCCGGAGCGTCCTTCGCCTGCGATTCTTTTTTCTGAAGCTCCTGCTCCACCGGACGCGGCTCCTGCTCGGCCTTCTCCGGATCCTTCGGATCGGCTTTCTTGTCGGTCGGAGGAGTGGGAGGCGGGGTCTGGGCGAGCGTCGCCGGCGCGAGGAGTGTTGCGATCAAGAGCAATGCGAGAAGTCGCTTCATCGAGTTCCTTTCGGTTTTAGAGGAAGGAGGAAAGAGGAAAGAGAAAAGAGGAGGGGCCGGCTTCGCCGGCGGAACGCCGGTACCTCTTTCCTCTTTCACCTTTCCTCCCGGTTGGTGATGAACATCGAATCACCGTAGCTGTAGAAGAGGTAGCGGTTGCGGATCGCTTCCGCATACGCGTTGCGGATTGTTTGCATCCCCGCGAAGGCGGAGACGAGCATCAGTAACGTCGATTCGGGCAGGTGAAAGTTCGTCAGCAGGGCGTCGACGGCCTGAAATTCGTAACCGGGCGTGATGAAGATCGACGTCTCCGCGTGGCCGGCGATGAATTGCCCGCGGCCGGCGCGGATCGCGCTCTCGAGAGTGCGCACGCTGGTCGTCCCCACCGCCACGATTCGCCGGCGCGCCCCCCGCGCCGCATCGAGCCGGTCCGCGGCCTCGGCCGTAATGTCGTACCGCTCCGTGTCCATCCGGTGCTCGGCGATGTCGTCCACTTTCACCGGTTTGAACGTGCCGATGCCGACGTGCAGCGTCACGCGCACGATCTCCACGCCGCGGCTCGCGACCTCGTCCAGGATCTCCCGCGTGAAGTGCAGCCCCGCGGTCGGTGCGGCGACCGCGCCTCGCGCCGCGGCATACACAGTCTGGTACGCCTCGCGATCGCTGTCGCGCGGCTCGGCGCGCTGGATGTACGGCGGCAGCGGCGGGATGCCGAGGCGCTCGATCTCGCGCAGGTCGCCGATGAAACGGATGACGACGGTACCTTCTTCTTTCTCCACGATCTCCGCGGAGAGCGCGTCGGAGAACGTGACCACGTCGCCCGGCTTGACCCGCTTGGCCGGACGGCACCACGTCTCCCACGTCACCGGATCGCGCTCCCGCGTCAGCAGGAACTCGATCGGGTTCTTCATCTGCCCTTTCGGCCGCGCGTACAACCGCGCCGGGATGACGCGCGTGTCGTTCAACACGAGCACGTCGCCTTCGTTCAGACGCGACGGAAAGCTCGCAAAGTTGTCGTGCTCGACCCGATCGGGCGGCGTGACCACCATCATCCGCGAACGCCCCCGCTCCCGCGGCTCCTGCGCGATCAGTTCCTCGGGGAGGTCATACGAAAAGTCAGTCCGCCGCACGCGCGGCGCATGATATCCGGCTGCTATGGGAGTGCGGCGGCCCCAGCCGCCGCTTTCCAACGCGCTGCACGTCGCAGAACGTCAGCGCGTTTGAGCTGCGGAGACGGCGCGGAACGTCGTTCGTGGCGAACGCCAGAACTTCCCCGTGAGTCGCATGAAGTGTTGGATGGCAAGCTCGTGGCCGTCGGCTCCCGAATTCGAAAGCGGCGGCGACGGCCGCCGCACTCCATAACGCTCCGCGTGATGCGCCGCCCCCTACAATGCCCGCCATGCATCCCGCCCGTGTCATCACCTGCTCCGACGCCGCTTCCGCGGGCGACCGCGAGGACCGTTCCGGCCCTGCCCTCCGCGAGTTGTTGACCGCGAACGGCTATGCCGTCGACGCGGTGGTCGTCGTCGCGGACAACATCGAGTACATCGCCACGGCCATCGTCGACGCGGTGAACGCCGGCAACCGGCTCGTCGTGACGACCGGCGGCACCGGGATCGCGGAGCGCGACGTCACGCCGGAGGCCACCATGCGGGTCTGCGAGAAGCTCATTCCGGGGTTCGGCGAGCTGATGCGCGCGGCCTCCCTTCAGAAAACGCCGATGGCTTCTTTGTCGAGAGCGCAGGCGGCCACGAGAGAGACGGCACTGGTCGTGAATTTGCCCGGTAGCGTCGCCGGTGCGACGGAAAACTTAGCAGCGGTGCTGCACCTCATTCCGCACGCGCTCGAGCTGCTCGAAGGAAAGACAAAGCATGACGACGGTCCTCCCCGGCCTTGAAGTACTGATCGACGACGAGCCCTGGCGCATCCAGGGAAAACGCATCGGCCTCGTGACCAACCAGAGCGCGGTCACGCGAGACCTGCGGCACGCCGTGACCCTGTTGCAGAAGGGGCGCGGGTGGAAGCTGACGGCGCTGTTCGGCCCCGAGCACGGCATCTGGGGCGAGGCGCAGGACATGGCCCACGTCGATCATTCGACCGACCCGCTGACCGGCCTGCCGGTCTACTCGCTGTACGGCAAGAACGAATCCGACCTCGCGCCGCGGCGCGAGGTGCTGCGCGGGCTCGACGCGCTGGTGATCGACCTCCAGGACATCGGCTCGCGCTACTACACCTTCATCTACACGATGGCCCTCTGCATGCGCGAGGCGGCGCCGCTGGGCGTGCAGGTGATCGTGCTCGACCGCCCCAATCCGATCGACGGCGTGCATCTCGAGGGGAACATCCGCGAGGACCAGTACTCGTCGTTCGTGGGCATGTTCCCGCTGCCGGCGCGGCACGGCATGACCGCCGGCGAGCTGGCCCAGTGGTTCAAGCGCTACTACGCCGAGGTGCACAACCTCGATTGCAACCTGGTGGTGGTGCCGATGAAAGGATGGCGGCGCTCGATGTGGTGGGGCGACACGGGACTGCCGTGGGTCATCCCCTCGCCGAACATGCCCACCGTCTACACGTCGACGGTCTATCCCGGCATGTGCCTCGTCGAAGGGACGAACCTCAGCGAAGGGCGCGGCACGACGCATCCGTTCGAGTTCTTCGGCGCGCCGTGGCTGGAGTCTTTCAAGTTCGCGGAGAAGCTGAACAAGCTCGACCTGCCCGGCGTCCGCTTCCGCCCGCACTACTTCATCCCCATGTTCCACAAGCACGAGGGGAAGGTGTGCGGCGGCGTGGAGATGCACGTGACCAACCGGGCCACGTTCGAGCCGTACCGCACGGGCCTCTGGTGCGTGAAGGTCGCCCGCGACATGAACCCCGAGGAGTTCAAGTGGCGGACGGAGACGTACGAGTTCGTCTCCGACCGCCTGGCCATCGACCTCCTGGCCGGCAGCTCGCGCTACCGCGAGCTCGTCGAAGCCGGCGGCAACGTCGACGACTGGGCCGCGGAGTGGGAAGAGCCGCTCCGCGAGTTCGCCCGGCGACGCGACGAGTTCCTGCTCTATCGCGAGTGAGGCGCGTACCAAAAGAGACATACGTCAGGCATTCCTGATGCATCGGTGGACGCGTGACCTATCGGACGCGCTGCGGCCTCTTCTTTGCGATCGCCTGGGGTGCAGTCGTATCCGCACAAAGCGCCGGTCCGCCGGCGCAGGCGGACGTGCCGGTGCGCATCCTCGTTCGCTCCGCGGACGACGGCCCGGTGGAGAAGGCGTACGTCGCGCTGCTGCCGCCGTACCGGCCGTGGAACCGTCCCCTCGCCGAAAGTGTGACGACCGCGGCCACGGCTTCGCTGCACGTTCCGGCCGGTGCGTACCGCCTCGTCGCGGGCGCGCCCGGCAACGGCGTCGCCATCCGGCAGGTGCTGATCGCGGCTGACGAGAAGAACGAATTGACGGTGCGGCTGCCGGCGCTCGCCGCCGTCACCGGTACCGTTCGTGACGCCGAAGGCAACCCGGTGCCGAACGCGACCATCGCCGACGTGAACGCACTCGTCGAAGCGCCCCTCGGCCGATTGAGCGAGCTTGCCGCGCGGCAGTTCGGCACAACGTGGAAGACCGAGTCCGCCGCCGACGGAACGTGGTCGCTGCCCCTTCCCGCTGGCGCCCGCAATCCGATCGTGGCCACGGCGCCCGGTTACGCGGTGGCGTGGCGCTCGCCGAAAACGGCCGGCGACGCAGCGGCCGCCTTCGTGCTGCAGCGCGGCGGAAAGCTCCGCGTGACGCTCGATCGCGCCGACCCCGAGCTCGTGGTCACGCTCGCGCACAACGCCAGCGACTCCGCCGTGCCCGCGGGATGGCAGGCGCAGCTCTGGGGCCGCCGCGCGACGACGCCGCTGCTCGAATGGGACTCACTCCCGGCGGGCCAATACGACGTGTTCGCGCAGCGACTCGATCCGCGCTCATTCTCCGGCGCGACCCGGCTGGCCACGGTGTCGGTCGAACGCGGCGCGCAACGCGAGCTGCGCGTGCAGCTGCCGGCGGCCAAAACCCCGGCGGCAACGGTGCGGACGCTCTTCCTGGAACAAATCGCACCGGACGAGCTGGCGCAGCTCGAGACGTATGGCCGGGACACGGCCGGCGTGCCGAAACGAATCGCGCACGCGCTCGACCAGGCCAGCGGCGGCACGTTGCTCTACCTGAACGCGGACGGTGCACGGCCTCCGTTCTTCGCCACCACGCGCGACCGCTTCATCGCCGCGCGCGCGGATCACGCCGACTCGTACGGCCACATGCCGCCGATGGCGCTCGCGGTCGATCGCGGCGGCGCGAGCCTGTTCGTCCATACCGCCGATCGGACGCTCGAGCTGCCACCCGCCGGCACGGCCACGTTCCACGATTGTCAGACGGCGAAGAGCGTCACCGTGCCGGTGGAGATCCGGAAGGACGGGAGCATGTCCTTCCCCGCGCCGGCCACGTGCAAGAGCTTCCTGCTCGAAGTGGAGCCGTTCGGACCGCTCGCATTCGCGCGATCGCTTCCTGCCGGCCTGCCGGAGTGGCTCGGCGAGTTCACGTTGTACGCATCGGGGCGCGCGGCGATCCGCGTGGTCCGCGAGAACGACACGCCGGTGGCGGACGCGAAGGTCGACGTCTACGCGAAGACCGAAGCGGGCAAATCGACGGTCGTGCCGGTGACGACGAAACAATCGCAGGCGGACGGCTGGACGTACTTCGAGCGCCTGCCCGCGGGACGCGAACTGATCGTCGTCGCGGAGAACGCGCAAGGCGACCGGTCGGCGGGCGAGCCGTTCCGCGTCCAGCCCGCCGCCGAAGCGATCGTCGATCCGTTGCGCATTCCGACGCCGGCCACACTGATCGTCGAGCCGAAGCTCGATCCGCTGTTCGTCCAGCAGTTCCCGCAGAGCCACATCGAGATGCTGGTCATCGATGCCGTCGGTTCGACGAGCGTCGAGCAGCGTCGCGCGGAGCCGGGCGAGGGCGGGCGCGTCACGTTCGACCGTTTGCAGCCCGGCCGCTGGGAGCTCACCGCGTTGCTCTCCACCGGCACCAGCATGCAGCCATTGCGCGTGCAACAGGTGGAGCTCTCGGCGGGCCAGTCTGAGCGGATCGCGCCGACGATCAAGCCGCTCGTCTTCCGCGGACGCGCAACCTGGCGCGGCAAGGGTGTGCGCGGCAACATCGACATCCGCGGCTCGCAACGCACCGACCTCCTCCCCTCGGTGCCACTCTCAGAGACCGGTGAGTTCACGGCCATCCTGCCGCGTCGCGACACGTATTACGTCGACGTCCGGACGCGCGAGCCGGACCTGATCGTCTGGATCGGCGAGGTGCCGTTCACCGAGCCGGCGCAGTCGGTCGAGATCGTGCTGCCGGAAGGCGAAGTCGTGGCCACGGTGCGCTCCGGCGGCCGCCCCGCCGCGAACGTGCCGGTGTACGCGCGGGCGCAGCGCGACGCGTCGAACGGCGTGCAGCCGCTGCAGATTTTCCCGGTGAGCACGAACGCACGCGGTGAAGCGCGGCTCAGTGGACTCCTCCCCGGTCCGTGGGTCGTATTCGCCGAAGCGGAAGATGGGAAGCGGTACGCGGAGAAGAGCGTCACCGTTTCAACGTCCGAGGCAGCGCGGGTCGAGCTCGAAGTGGCCGGTGCGCCTTCGATCGAGGGGCGTGTGCTCGAGGCATTCGGCGCGCCGGTTCCGGCCGCCGCGGTGGCCTGCATCCTCTCCGGCGCGGACGGACTGCCGCACGTCGCCAACGCGACGACCGCGGATGACGGCACGTTCCGCATCAGCGGCCAGACCAACCCGCGCGCGGCGGTGCTGTGCAGCGTGACCGCCGCCAGCGGCGTGCAGGGCTACCGCGTCGTCGCCGGCGAGCCCGCGGACCTGCTCCTGCCGGCGTCACCCGCCGCCTTGCAGGTGCTCTCGCTCCCGCCGCTCAACCGGCTCACCAGCCTCTGGCTCATCGCGCGCGACGGACGTCTCGTCGATGTTTCGCGATATGTGCACAGCAGCGGCACAGCAGCAACGCTCACTCTCTCCGCGGTTGCGGCGGAGCCCTGGAAGCTCGTCCGCGTTTCGTCGCTCGCGGAGTGGCATGCGCTCGCCACCGGCGCCGGCGCGATGCTGCCATCGCTGCGCGACATCACGTTGAAACCGGGCGAGCGAGCCCGCATCGATCTGAAGGAATCGGACCGCACTGGCGCGGCCGAATAACGCAGTAATCCAGGAGGATTCGTGAAACTCAGGTTGGCCCTGCTGTTCGGAATCACAATGTTGTTTGCATCCGCGGCGCTCGCATGTGAGCAGTGCAAGAAGGACCGCTTGCTCGGCGAGTACTGCTACTCGGGAGGTTCGGGGTATCAGTGGTGCTGGGGCGGATTCGGCGAGCCGTGCATCGCCGGTGGCGATCCGTGCTGCACCACCTGCCGTACCGCGATCACCAGCGCCGACGAAAATGCCGGTCCGGTTGCGGAAGGCATTTTGAAGAGCGCTGTCGCGAACGCGGACGAAGAACTGCCCCTCGGCGGATTTACGCTGCAGCGCGCGGAGAGCGCGGTCGTACGCGAGTCGGCCACGGTAGCGCCCGCGAGCTGACGTACTGGTTCGGTCATCGCACGGGCAGATTCATTGCGAGGCGCGTCCTCATCGCTCCACGTGACTCCGTGGAGGGTGAGGGCGCGTTTTGCGTCGAGGCGGCCGGCGGGCGAGCGATTGTCGAATGGAAAGTGGCCGTCACTTCGAGTGCTCCGTCATGAACGCGGCCAGCAGGTCGGCGATGCGGTCGTCGTACTCCCCTTCGCCATCCTTTCCCTCGCGGTCCATGCTGGCGCGCTGGTCGGCGGCCTTGAACAGCCAGTGGTCGATGCCGTCGAGCTTCACGTATTTTGCGGTGCCGGGCCGCCACGAATTCACCGCGGCGGCGAGCCACTCGTGCTCCGTGCCGTCGGTGAGAAAGTCGGACGCGCCCCAGACCGCGAGCACCGGCGCGTTGGTGCTCTTCCAGGACTTCATCAGCGGGACGTCGTACAGGTCCTGAAAGTACTTGCCGCTCTTGCCGGCGGCGAGCGTCTTGCCGTCGCCGAAGGACTGGCGGTACTCCGCGTGCTCGGCGACGATCTTCTCCAGCGGCTGCTTCTGCACGTAAAACAGGGAGACGAATTTCTCCGCGAGGCGATCGTCCGCGTCGATGGTCTCGAACGCTTCGCCGCGCAGGCGCGCCTGGCGGCGCTGGTTCTCGAGCGAGTACTGCAGCCACGTCGACGAGGCCATGCCGTAGACGGCGATGCCGCGCAGCGGTGCGGCCTCCGCACCGCTCGGCGGTGCTGTTTCGACGATGAGCGGAGCCATGATTCCGCCCATGCTGTGGCCGAAGAGGAAGACGTTCTTCCGCTCCTTCACCGACGCGAGCGCGGCGCGATACGCGTTGACCTCCGTCGCGAACGACGCGGTGGCGCACGGGCCGCCTTCGCTGTCGCCCATGCCCGGCTTGTCGACGCGCAATGTGGCGAAGCCGCGGCGCGAGAGCGACTCGATCAGCGCGCGATACGCGCTGCCGGGCGGCGGATTGTCGATCGAGCCGCAACCGACGCCCTGCACGATGAACAGCGTCGCGATGGGCGCCTTCCCTTTCGGCGTCGTGACGATGGTGCGGTAGCGATTGCCGTCCGCGGTGACGGTGCCGTACGTCGCGTCGTAGACGGCGCTGGTCTCGCGCGGCCATTCCTGCAGTTGCAGCGCGGTGGTCTTCTTCGTGCCGCCGCGCGTGGATTCGATGGTCGCGGTCTCGCCGCCTTTGTGTCTGCCGAGGCGCGAGGTGAAGTCCTGCGTCGACGGCACCGGCGCGCCGTCGAGCGTGACGATCACGTCGCCGGCCTGGAAGCCGGCCTTCTCCGCCGGCAGTCCCGGAATGAGATTGCGGACGACGACGCGGTCGTCTTCCATCCCCACCATCAGGCCGGCCATGCCGCGGCGCGGAAGGTCATCGGCGGATGCGGTGAATGAGAGGAGCAGTACGACGAGGAGTTTTTTCATCAGATCGGAATCCAGTAGCTTGATGGGAACACGCGCGTTGCGCGGGGTGCGCGATGCGGGGACGGATGGTGGGGGTGCTGGGACAGGCTGTCGTGGTTTGTCATCCCGAGCGTGAGTCGAGGGACCTGGGCGGGAGGGGGCGCGCTATGTG
>DASVSV010000066.1:0-6452 GCA_036387915.1 Thermoanaerobaculia bacterium | reverse complement strand
CCGTGGCGAGCGCCGACAGCATCGGCGACCTCTCCTTCAGCCCTGATTCCGAGATCGTCGGCGTCAATGACGACTCGCTGCACGTCTACACGCTCGACAGCCGCAAAGGCGTAGCGGACTTTTCGTTCACGCCTCCGGGCGCACCGGTCATGGCCGGACAGCTCGTCTTCCCCAGCGACTCACGCTGGTCCGCGCTCAAGTCCGCTGTCGCCGGCGTGAACGCCGCCGCCTTCGGCCGCTTCAATCAGATCGCGCAGTTCCAGTCGAAGGACGGCCGCGACTGGCTGCTCCTGCCGAACCTCGGCTATGGACTGCTGGTCGTCGAAGCGGGGCCGACTCCGCTCAGCGACGCCAGCTTCGCCGACGTGATCTGGCACCCGCGCGGCGCCTACGCCGTGCGCGCCATCCCCGGCTCGAGCCTGGCCGTGATCCTCGACCGTGACGGCTACGCGCATCTGATCGACCTCTCCCGCATCGACGAGCGCGAAATCGACGGCACGCCGACGGTTGGCCTCTTCCCGACGGCCGCCGCTGCCATCGCTGCGAACGCCCCCGACCCGCGCATCCTCTGGACGTCGGAAGATTCGATCGCCGCCGGCACCGGCTTCATCCCGCCGATCGTCGATCCCGAAACGGGCTTCATGATCAGCGCCGAGCTGCTGACGCGGAAGATGCGCGTGCACTCGATCATCGACCCGCAACTCTGGATCACCGCCGACCTCGGCAATCCGCGTGGACCGCAATCCATCGGCAGCGTGGTGCCCCTCGGCGTCGAGCCGCCGGACGGTGTGCTGCCGTGCAGCGTCGTTGCGTCCGACTGCCGCGCCTCGCTCGGCGTGTTCCGCGTCGAAGCACGTCTTCCCGGCTCGATGAACGAGTCGACGATCGCATCACTCGACGTCGCGGTCGAGAGTGAAGCCGTCCCCGGCGTCGACACGCCGCAGACTCCCGAGCCGTATCCGCCGGCACACCTCCGCTTCCAGGATCGCTCCGCGAACGTCGACACGCGCTTCACCGGCGACAAAGTGACGCTCAAGCGCACCCTCGGCGTGACGTCCATTCCGGAGCTCCGCTACCAGAAGGGATGGAACCGCTTCGCCTCCGACTGGATCGTGGCCATCGCCGATCCGCGTGCGTCGAAGGAATACGTCTGGCCGAGCTCCGCCGACAAGACCGCCGCCGGCTGCTTCTCCTGCGACCGTCCCGACTATCTGAACGCCACCGGCGTCGACTCCCACGAGATCTACACCGCCGGCCGCTTCCTCTGGGTCCGCCCCGAATTCAGCAGCGCCGGCGGCTACGCCTTCATGAAAGAAAACCGCCGCCTGACCACCCGCATCAGCACCGTACGCGGCGATCTGGTGCGGCCCAGCGACGGGATTTCGGCGCTGGACAAGGTCGCGGCGAAGAATCTTCCGACCGCTGGCGCTGCGGACGAAGGTCCCGTCAATCTCAACACCGGTGAAGTGACGCAGAGCGCGGTCGATCTGGCCATCCAGGGCCGCGGTCTCGACTTCGTGATGCAGCGGCACTACTCGTCCGCCATCGCACACATCGGCCCGTTTGGCCGCAACTTCGACTCGCCGCTCTTCGCCCGCGTGCAGCAGATGCACAACGGCGACGTGATCTTCTTCGACGGCACCGGCCGCCGCGACATCTTCACCGGCGGCACGACACCGCCGGAAGGCGTGTTCCTCGACATGCACCGCGACACTTTCGGCAACATCGCCGTGCACTACCCCGACAACACGCGTATGCACTTCGACGGTCTTGGCCGTCTCTCGAGAATCATCGACCGCAACGCCACGAAGACCGACGGCAGCGACGGCAACACCATGTCGTTCATGTACGACGGCTTCGGCCGCCTGGCCGCCGTGGTCGATCCCACCGGCCACCGCCCGGTCTTCCTCGAGTACTACAACAGCGGCTCGTGCAAAGGCTGCGTCTCGAAGGTCCGCGACTACGACGCCCGCGAGGTGAAGTATTTCTACGACGCCTCCGGTCGCCTCGAGCGCGTCGAAGGCCCGGACCCCGCGTCCGCATCCAGCGCCATGCCTTCGACGACGTACACCTGGGGCCCGGCTGCAACGGTCGCGACGAAAGCGCAGCTCTACGCCTCCGGCCAGCTCGAAAGCGAGAAGGACGGACTCTCCCGCACGGTCTGGACCGTCGGCTACGACCCGACGAACCGCTGGGCAGCCAAGACACTGACCAGCGGTGGCGGGACGTGGACGTTCACACTCACGCCGGCGTCGACCGACGTCGTCAATCCTAACGGCCACATCTTCAAGCACGCCCGCGACGACGACGGCCGCATCACCGCCCTCACCGAGCCGGGCGGCGCGATCACCACCTACAGCTTCGACGGCGAAGGTCGCCCCGCGTCCATTAAGCGCCCGATGGGCGATGAAACCCGCTACGGCTACTCCGGCGGCGCCGGCCGCCGCTCGATGCTCAACGTCGGCACCATCACCGAAGTCCCCCGGGCCGGCTCCCCCGAGCGCATCGCCAACATGACCCGCGTAACGTCGATCGGCTACGGCCCGGCGAACCTGCCGACGTCCATTCAGCATCCCGACAACTCGCAGACGCTCATCGAGCGAGATGCACGGGGCAATCCGAAAAAGATCGTTGACGGGGCGGGTACGGTCACGACGACCGTCTACGACCAGCACGGGTTGCTGAAGTCTTCCAATGATCCGCGGCTGGGAAACAGCACGTTCGGTTATGAGACCAGTGGCGTGAAGGCGGGCTATCTCAAAACCGCTACGAAACCGGATGGTGTTACGCAATACGGCACCGACTCGCGCGGCAATCGGACGTCCATCGTCGACCCGACCGGTCGCGCCATGACGTACACGGTGAATAAGCTCGATCAGATCGAGCGCTTTCAGCAGGGCGCATCGCAGCGCACGTTCACGTTCAATGCAGCAGGTCATCCCGTGGCAGACTCCGAGCTCGTCGCCGACGACCCTGCAACAGGCCCCGTCTACAACACGACTACGTATGGCGTCGATGCCATGGGGCGAGTTCGCACGACGTCGAAAAATGGCGTCACACGGCAGTACGGCTACGACGCCGCGGGGAACGTCACCAGTTCGACCAGCCCGGTCGAGCCGCTGACGACCTATGGGTATGACGCGCGTAACCGCCTGACGACAATTACCGAGGCCGCACGCGTGACGACATACGTTCATGACGATGGCGGCGCGATCGTCAGCATGACCGATCCTCGCGGCCATACCACGGCGTTTTCCGTCAGCGGCTTCAATGACGAGGCTTCCGCGACCAACTCACTGGGTGTGGTCCGCGTCGAGACACACGACATGATGGGCCGGTCCGTCGACACTCGAGTGATGAAAGTGCCGGCGACCGGTGCGATGCAATTGCTGCGGTGGAGCACGCGCGAGTACGACCCTGCCGGCCGCGTGCTGAAGGAAGTGAGAAAGCTGTTCACCGGCCCCCTGGTCGTCCCTCCCACGGGTGATCCGTCGGGCGCAACCGATGTCGTGACGACTTACGAATACGATGACGAACGTCGCACGGTCACGGAGATCGATCCGCGCGGTGGCCGTTCTGTGGTCGAACACGATGAATTGGAGCGGCCGGTCAAGATCACCGATCCGGCCGGCAACGTCCTCGAACGCACTTACCTCCCCAACGGAAAAGTCGGCAGCGAGACCATGACCGAGGTCGGAGCAAATGGCGCACGGCAGGTCACGAAGCGTGCGTTCCATTACGATCGCGAGAATCGACTCAGCGAAGCGGTCGATGACAGCGATCCTGCCCGTCGCCTTGTTCGCTCATATGTGCGCGACGTGCGCGGGAACGTGGTGAAGGAGATCGACCCTGCCGGCCGCGTCACGACGTTCGCGTATGACGTGCGCGCCAACAAGATCAGCCAGATCGATCCCGACGGGGGACAAACGCGGTTCGAATACGATTCCGAGACGAACCGCCTCATGGCGGTGGTCGACCCTCGCGGCGGACGGACCGAGTACACCTACGACACCTTCGGGAATGTCGCGACCGAGACACGTCCTGGCGGTGCTACGTGGACTTATGTGTACGATGCCAACAACAACCTGACGACCGTCACCGATCCGAACGGCACCGTCACGACGCACGAATACGACGCCGACGATCGGTGGGTTGGCTACGCGATCTCGCGTGGTACCGGCGTCGGCGGTGCGACGTCAGTGACCGTGACGCTGGACGGCGCCGGCCGTCCGATCGCGACGGCTACCAACGAGGGCGTGAAAACCTTCCACGCATGGGATTCGCTCGATCGCGAACTGCTGACGGAAATGGAGATCGCCAACGGGACGCGCCGTAGAATCGGGAGGTCCTTCGACAGCACGGGCAATGTCATCGGTGTCGATTACCCGTCCGGCCTCGCCCTCACCTACGAGCGCGACCACGTGGGGCAGATCGCCGCGATCCGGCAGACCGCAGCGGCCGATCCAATCGTCCGGTATGGATATGTCGGCGAACGCATTCTGAGCAAGGCCACCTCCAACAGCACGATGCAGACACGATCCTACGACCCCTACCGTCGCGTGACGGAACTCGTCGACCGTGTCAGCGGCAGTGCCCTGCGCCACAGCGAATACGAGCGGTCGACGGCCGGTGACAAGGTGAAGGTGACGCGGACCGCGCTGGGGAGCTTCGACACCTTTGCGTACAACGCCAGATCACGGATCGTTGAAGAGAAACTGCGCACACCGCTCGATCCCGCAATCGTGGATCCCACTCCCGAGGTCGTGACGTTGTACGACCCCGATCGGAATCTCAATTACGACAGCATTACGACGTACAACCGGACTCCGGCTGGCACGGCGGTAGACGCCATCAAGACGATCACCGATGCACGCAACCAGTACACAAGCTTCGGCGCTGAAACGCTCGGGTACGACGGCAACGGCAATGTCATATCCCGCGCTTCCGGCGCAATGCAGCTCCAGTACGATTTCAGAAATCGGCTCGTCCGTGCGACCGGCCCCTCCGGGACGGTTGAAAATCTGTATGACGCGAACGGCGTTAAGGTGCAGGAGACGCGGCGCACGGCGGCAGGGACGATGACTCGCGAGTACATTCACCAGGATGGTCGTCTTCTCGAAGAGTACGTTAACGGTACTCTGGACGCGCGGTACGTGCGCGGCACCGACGTCGACGAGATTGTTCGAGCGGAGCAGAGCACCGCGGGTAACGGCACGCTCGACCTGATCGTCTATCCGGTGCAGGACGAACTCGGGAACGTGGAGCTCCTCGCTGACGCCGCAGGAGAGTCGCTGGAGCGGTACGCATTCGACGGCTATGGCAAGTTCCATGTGTTCGGTCAGGATGGTCAGGAGCTTCCAGCATCGGCATACGGATGGCGCTGGCTCTTCCAAGGCCGCGAATATGTTTCGATCCTCGGCGCATATGACTTCCGCGCCCGCGTCCTCTGGCCCGATCTCGGGCGCTTCAATAGCGAAGACCCGCTCGGACAGGCACCGCAGAATCTCTACGCCGCCTTCGACGGGAACTGGCAGAGCAAGCGCGATCCGGACGGGCTCGAAGTCACCATCGACGAAACCTATCCCACGATCGACCGCGGCCGGCTGCTGCCGTACAACCGGAAGAACGGTACGGCTGCGCATAAGGCGTGGCAGATCTGGGTTCGCGCGAATCGGCGGACGGCGGTGGCGCTCGGTCGCAATTTCTATACTGACAACTGGATCAAGACCATCGCCGGAGACCTTGGCATCGAGCCGTTTTGTTGCGAGCGCACGCGGCCTGATGCGGCACGCCTGGAACACACCGACAGCGTCACGTTATGGGAGCTCAAGCCGGAGACTTACGACAAGAGCCGATTCAACAGCGCCGGGAGCCGAGCCCTGTTGGCCGCGGCGCAGTTGCTCAAATATCGGACCGCCCTGCGGATGAAGGCGACGCTCGGTTTCGGCAGCGAGTTGAACAAGGCGCACTTCGAGCACGACTTCATCACCGTCATCCCGGGTGACGATGGCGGATACCGAATGTACGCGTACTCTGTCTCGGAGGCCCGAGGCATGATCTACTACGAGCTCGAAGCGCAAAAGAAGAGGAAGAAGAACGCGGCCGAGAAGGCGTTCGAAGCGATCGAAGAAATGGAAAAGGCTGCCGCCAAGTACGGCATCATCCCGGTTGGCGGCTTTGCGCCGGGCGGCGCTCCCGTCCCGGTCCTCATCCGGTGATGCGAAAAATCAGCGATCTAGATACAGATCAACGGATGGGACTTCGGCGACTCGTCGAAGTCCCATCGATCGTCCTGGGAGCGAAGATCGGACGGTTCGAGCCCCCATTTACCGATTTTCGCGAAGTCACCGTCACCTTCGATCCGTTGTGGCGATTCGTCCTTTCCGCCGCCGCGTCCGGGAACGAGGAAGCTGCCGGGATCCGCAAGCTTCGCATCCGGCAGATGCTGCCTG
>DASVSV010000065.1:0-11788 GCA_036387915.1 Thermoanaerobaculia bacterium | reverse complement strand
GCTTTGCGCGTGGTGAGTTGCGGCGCTGGGTCTTCCATGATGTCTCCCTGCCGGTCTGCGGCGCGTTCGCGGTCGCCGGAGGTGCCTACCTCCTCATGCCGGGCGCGCTCGGATGGGCGGCCACGTTCGCGTACCTCTGCGCATCCGGCGCGGCCACCCTCGTCGCGGCGGCACTGGTGTCCCCCGAATTCCGGCGGGCATTCGGAGCGAAGCCGCAGCCGGAGACCGCGTGAAGATCCTCTACTGCATCCCGACCCTCGAGATCGGCGGAGCGGAGCGACAGTTGTCGTATCTCGCGACCGAGATGCTGCGGCACGGGCACGACGTCCACGTCGCCTCCGTGCGTGGAGGCGAGAATCGGGAACGGCTCGAAGAGGCGGGCGTGGTCCTGCACGACCTGGCCGGGAGCGGGAAGAAGGATTTCCGCGTCGTGCCGAAGCTCGTTGGTCTGATGAGAGCTCTGAAGGCGGACGTGGTCCAGACGACCCTCGCCCGAATGGACGTCGCCGGTGGATCGGCAGCGCTCTACACGCGCACGCCCTGGATCCTCCGCGAGGCCAGCTCCGCGCCCGAGCATGCGGACGACCCGATGAGTTGGATTCGCCGCCTCCTGGCCCGGCGCGCGGACGCGATCGTCTCGAACTCGCAGAACGGCGACGACTACTGGCGATCCGTGGCCCGGCGCAAGCGGCACGTCATCCGGAACGGCGTCCCGTTCGCCGAGTTCGCAGCCGGTCCTCCGCAGCAGGCCCCGCACACGCCGACGATTCTCTTCGCCGGGCGGCTCGACGAGGGGAAAAACGTAGCGACGCTGATTCACGCCCTCGGCCGGCTCGCGGGACAGCTGGAGTTCACCGCGTTGATCGCGGGCGACGGGTCCCTCCGCGAGGAATTGCAGCGGCTCGCGACGGCGTGCGGCATCGCGCATCGGGTTTCGTTCATCGGTACTCAGCCGACGATTGTCGAGCTGCTGCGCCGCGCGGATCTCGCCGTGTCTCTCAGCCGGTGGGAGGGCTGTCCGAACTTCGTCCTCGAGGCCATGGCGTCCGGCGCTCCGCTGGTGCTCTCCGACATCCCCGCCCATCGTGAGTTGCTCGACGAGCGCGGCGCCCGGTTCGTGCCGGCGCAGGATGCCGTCGCGGCGGCCGAGGCGATTCTGACCACGCTTCGGTCGGCTGGGTCGGGGCGGGAGCGCAACCTCGTCGCACGCGAGATGGCGGCAGCGCGGTCGATCGAGTCGATGGCCGCGCGCTACGCGGAGATCTACGACGCCGTGCGTCTGAACCGGCGGGTTGCCTCCGGGGCGCGCCGCAAGACGGTCGCCGACGCAGAGCGCACTGGGAGATCACTCCCGGAGAACCCATAGCACCGTGTGCGGCCTGACCGGTGTCATCGCCGCTGCCAGTGCCGGCGACCTGCAGCGCGACGTGCGTCGCATGTGCGAGGCGATCGCTCATCGCGGGCCGGATGATGCAGGGGAGTGGGTCGACGAATCCGCCGGCGTCGCACTCGGCTTCCGGCGCCTCGCGGTGATCGACCGGTCGGCGGCCGGGCATCAGCCGATGGCCTCCGCGTCCGGACGTTACGTCGCCACTCTGAACGGCGAGATCTACAACTTCGAACGGCTGCGCGGCGAGCTGCCGCCCATTTCCTATCGAGGTCACTCGGACACTGAAGTGATGGTGGCGGCCTTCGACGCCTGGGGCGTCGAGCAGGCGGTCGAGCGATTCAACGGAATGTTCAGCATCGCCATCTGGGATCGCGAGAGACGGCGTCTGCACCTGGTGCGGGACCGGATGGGAGTCAAGCCTCTCTACTATGGATTTACGGGGGGATTCGCCGGGGGATTCGCCGGCGGTGCCTTCGTCTTCGCGTCGGAGCTGAAAGCGATCCGGCAGCACCCGCTGTTCGTTCCGCGAATCGACCGCGGAGCGGTACGGCTTTACCTGCGGTTCCTTTATGTGCCGGCGCCGTTCAGCATCTTCGAGGGCATCCATAAAGCGATGCCCGGCACGGTGGTCACGTTCGATCCATCCACGCGCTCCATCTCGACGCACGTGTACGCGTCGGCGCGCACGGCGGCCAGCGCAGGAACGGCATCGCGGTTTACGGGATCGGAGGCCGACGCGGAACGCGAGCTCGAGAGCCTCCTGCGCGACTCGGTGCGCCTGCGGATGGTCGCCGACGTCCCCGTCGGCGTGTTCCTCTCCGGCGGCATCGACTCGTCTCTGGTCGCCGCGCTGATGCAGGAAGAGTGTGCATCGCCCATACGCACCTTCACGATCGGATTTCGCGACTCCGCGTTCGATGAGTCCCCCTTCGCCCGGCGAGTCGCGCAGCACCTCGGCACCAACCACACCGAGGCGCTGATCTCGGAGCAGGAGGCGCTCGAAGTCATCCCCCGATTGCCGGACATCTACGACGAGCCATTCGCGGATGTGTCGCAGATTCCGACGTATCTCGTCGCGAAGATGGCCAGGTCGCAGGTCACCGTGACGCTCTCCGGCGACGGCGGCGATGAGCTGTTCGGCGGTTATGACCGCTATCTCCTCAGCCGTCGTCTCGCGAACGTCAGGCGCTGGCTGCCTCCGCTCATCGGCCGCTCGATGTCGGCGCTGAGCAGGCGCGGGTGGGACCGATTGTTCGTCCGCCGCGACCGGCAGCGCGTCGAGAAGATCGCGCGCGTCCTGCAGTCTCCGGACGACGATGCGGCGTACTTTGAGCTGCTGTCGCATTCGCACGACGAGCTGGTGATCGATGCGCCGCGCGCCGAAGTGCCGGCGATGCTGCAATCGGAGTGGCCACCGCTCCAGCACCCGATCGAGCGCATGATGTTGTTCGATCAGATCTCGTATCTGCCCGACGACATCCTGACGAAGGTCGACCGCGCGACGATGGCCGTCTCGCTCGAAGCGCGCGAGCCGCTGCTCGACCCCCGCATCGTGGAGCTCGCATGGCGGCTGCCTCCGTCGATGAAGTTTCGCGGGGGACAAGGGAAATACATCCTTCGACGCATCCTCCGCCGCCACGTCCCCGAGGCCCTGACCGATCGGCCGAAGATGGGCTTCGGCGTGCCGCTCGCCGCCTGGCTGCGCGGCCCGCTGCGCGCGTGGGCCGGCGCGCTGCTCGACCCGGACGCCATCCGCCAGCACGGCCTGCTGGATCCGGAGCCGATCCGCCTCCGCTGGGAGGAGCATCTGTCCGGACGCAGCGACTGGAAGTTTTATCTCTGGGGCGTGCTCATGCTGCAGCTGTGGCTCGCCCGCTGGGACGACCCGCCGAAGACTCGCTGAAATGCGACGCTACGGCTGCTGAACGTAGGGCGTGGCTTCAGCCCGCCCACCCCGGGGGGAGGCGGGCTGAAGCCATGCCCTACGTTTCCTCCTTTTGCCCTCAGGAACGATCCGCGCGAGCATTCGATGCCGTCTGGAGTGCGGCAGCGCACGAGCTGCCGCTCTCACTTGCGGCAGCCGCAGCTGAAGCGGGTGGGGAGGCGGCTGCTTCCGCGAGTCGTCGCCTCAAAGACGCCACCGTGACTCACGCCACACACGCCGCCGACGGGCGGACGCACAATGACGCGATGCGCCGTCTCGCTTTCCTCGCCATCGCCTGTCTCGCGCTCGCGGCCTCGGCGCAGCCGGTCCGCAACGGCAACCTTCCCGCGCCGCTGCCGCTCTTTCCGCCGTCCAACTGGTGGAACGTCGACATCCGCAACGCGCCGGTCGACCCGAACAGCGCCGCCTACGTCAACTACATCGGCGCGACGCGCGGCATGCATCCCGACTTCGGCGGCGACAGCGGAGACCCGTCGGCGCCGATCTATGGGATGCCCTACATCGTCGTCCCCGGCACGCAGCCGCTCGTCCCCGTCACGTTCGAGTATGACGACGAGAGCGACATCGGTGCCCCGGGCCGCCCGCCCGGCTACCCGATCCCGGAGGAGGCCAAGACGCAGCAGAAGTGGATCGAAGGAGGGCTGGCCGGCAACGATCCGAACGCCGAGGGCGATCGCCACATGCTCATCGTCGACCGCGATCACCGCATCCTCTACGAACTGTACGCGCTGCGCTGGACCGGCTCGCGTTGGGAAGCCGGCTCCGGCGCGACGTTCCCGCTCGACTCGAACACGCGCCGCCCTGACGGCTGGACCAGCGCCGACGCGGCCGGCCTGGCCATCCTTCCGGGCCTCGTCCGCTACGACGAGGTCTACGGCCCCGATCCCATCCGCCACGCCTTTCGCGTCACCGTCCGCCGCACCAACGGCTACGTCTACCCCGCCTCCCACCGCGCCGGCGACACCCTCGGCGCCCTCCCCATGGGAGCCCGCCTGCGCCTCAGGTCCAGCATCAATCTCTCCGCCCACCCGGAGCCGCTCCGCAAGATCTTCGTCGCCATGCAGACCTACGGCCTGATCGTCGCCGACAACGGCTCCGACCTCTACGTGAGCGGCACCTACGACACCCGCTGGAACAACGACCTCGTCAACCCCGCCTTCCGCGCCCTCCACGCCAGCGACTTCGAGGTGGTGCAGCTGGGCTGGGAACCCCCCTCCCGCAACTACCCGCGACGCCGCGCCGCGCGGAAGTGAGGTTCTCCAGGAGCCCGAAGGGCGCTGCTTCTGGAGCGTGGAGGCGGCCGGCGAACTGCCCGCCGACGTGCTGTCAGACAGTTGACGCATGCACGCTTCGTGATCCGCGCGCTTGCCGCGATGTCGAGATCATGAAGGCGCGGAGATCTTGTTGATCACCACGCCGGGCGAGACTTGTCCGTCGATGGAGCACGCGGTGGCGATGATGCTCGCGCTGTCGTCGAGCAGTCGCAGGGCCCAGACCGGTGTGCTGATCGCGCAGTCGTACAGACGGATCGTCGCGCCGGTGCCGGCGGCGCAGCCCATGTTGGTGGATCCGTGCTGCGCGGTGATCTTCGGACAGTAGTTCTTCGCGGCGGAACTTCGTCCGCGAATCCCTGGCCGCGCGAATCATTCCGTCGGCGCGATGCCGATGCCTGGTCCGTTTCCAATGCTGAGAAAGGTCTTCACTGTGCAGCCTACTGTAGGAGCATGCGGTGCGGTGCCCGGTATTGCCGCGCGCGTACTGGCGCGCCGCGACCTGCACAATCACCGTCGGAAAACCATCCCTATGCGCGTTTTGTAACCACTTGCTCGCAAACCGTTTCCTATAGGCGTTTTGTAACCACTTGCTTGATTGACAAGCAGGACGCAGCACCCTAAACAGGACATGGCGCGCTTCTCCAAAAAATCTAGTCAATTGCAGTGAACAGCCCGAGGAGGGTTCTCGATGAAAGTCCCCTGGCGTGTGGCACTCTGTGTCTTTTTTCTACCTCTGATGATGTCCTGCAGTACGACCCGCCTCACAAAGCAACAGAGTGATGCGTTGCCGAGTGAAGCGTTGCCTTTGATCGCGCCGGCAAAAGCGGAATCGCCGATCGGGCTCCTGAATGTTCCATTGAAACCGCTGCGGCCCTCGCCCGGCGATCCGACTGATGTACTCGACAGCCCCGGCAGCTACGGTGACGAGAGCTGGCTGAAGCACTCCGTCGACGGTGGCGATAACGGGCCACCTCCGTTCTCGGCGTTCGCCACCGCGCGGAATGACTGGTTTGGACTGCTCGGCCGTCCCGCGTTCGGCACAGGCAAATGGGTGCCGTACGGACCGACGAACGCGATGAATGACCTGACCAATCCGTTCCGCGACCGCACGGTATACAACCCGGGAACGGAGAACTTCGGCGGCCGCACGGTCCATGGCGTCATCTCGCCGGCGTGCAGACCGGAACCGGAGGAATGCACGATGTGGATCGCCGCGTCGAACGGCGGCGTGTGGCGGACCGACAACGCGCTGGCAGTCGACGATCCGGCAACGTCCGGGTACGAGGGACCGTCGTGGGAGTTCGTCTCCGGCACGTTTGAGAATCAGAATGCCGCGGCCCTCGAGCTCGATCCAAACGACCCGAATCACAAGACCATCTGGGCCGGAACGGGAGAGCCGAACAACTGCAGCAGCGGCTGCGAAGTCGGCGTCGGCCTCTATCAGTCGAAAGACGGCCGCAAGGGGTGGAAAGGTCCCCTCGGGTCTGACGTCTTCGCCGGGCGCGGCATCGGCTCGATCGCGGTGAAGCCGGGCGACTCCAAGACGCTTTTCGTCGCCACCGGCCGCGCCACGCGCGGCATCTCGAACACGTGCTGCGGCGGCGCGGACGGGAACATTCCGGGCGCACCGCATTTCGGCGTCTATCGCTCGACCGACGAAGGGAAGACGTGGCTGCTCGTGAATCAGGGGGCGAACGCGCTCTGCACCGCGTCGACGCCGGACGCCGTGGCCGGCAACACCACCGCCTGCTCGCCGCGCGGCGCGCGCCGCGTGAAGATCGACCCCGTCGATCCGAACACCGTCTATGCGTCGTTCTTCTCGCGAGGCATCTGGCGCTCGCGCAGCAACGGCGACCCGGGCACGTGGGAACAGATCATGGCGCCGATGGGAGCCGTGGGCGTCGGCGAGCGCGCCGAATTCGACGTCGTGCTGATGCCGAATGGCGAGACGCGCATGTATGTCGGAGTAGGCGGCGGCCAGGTCGCCGTCACCAATCCGCCGAATCCGCCGCAGACGTTCACCGTCAGCTCGTTCTTCCGCCGCAACGACGCGGTGCGCAATACGGCCGCGGCGACGGCGAAAGCGACCTGGACCAACCTCCCGCAGTTCTCCCAGGCGTACTGCGACCCGCAGTGCGGTTACGACAATTACGTGTTCGCGCCCGCGAATCCGCGCAACGCACCGAGCTCCGGTGCCGATCACAACACGGTCTACCTCTCGGGCTCCAACCAGTACAACGAGAACAATACCGGCACGGGCCGTTCGAATGGTCGCGCGGTAATGCTGTCCACCGACGGCGGCGTGACCTTCACCGATATGACCGAGGACAATCGGAGCAGCACGCATCCGGGTGCACTGCATCCCGATCACCACGCGCTCCTCGTCAATCCCCTCGACTGGCGGCAGTTCTTCGATCTCAGCGACGGCGGCGTGAACCGCTCCGACGGCGTATTCGTCGACGACACCGCGGACTGTGTCGCGCCTCCTCATGCATTCGTCAACCCGGCGAACCTCGCGTACTGCAAGGTCATGCTCTCCCGCGTACCGCAGACGCTCACCGCCATCAATCGCGGTCTCAATACGCTGGCGATGTACACCGCCGACTACGACCGCAACAATCCCGACCGTCTCGTTGCAGGAACCCAGGACAACGGCTCGTGGGAGTCGGCGGACGCCGAAGGCAACTGGGTGAACGTCTACGTCGCAGACGGCGGCCCGAGCCGCTTCGACGCCACCGGCACCGACTCACAATTCATGCTGTCCTCGGCGCAAAGCGGATATTTCTTCCTCCGCTACAACCCGCTGCAGCAGCTCGACGCCAACTACATCTCCCACACGCTCCTGAACACTCTGCCCTATGCACTCGAGGCGGTCGGCTTCATCGCGCCGGCCGAGACCGATCCGGTGACGCCTGGCTGGCTGTGGACCGGACGCGAGCACGTGTTCCGCTCGACGAACTGGGGCCGCAATCCGGCCATTACGACCAAGGAGCAGCATCGCGCGCTGTGCAATCTCTGGACTGGAGTCAATCCTGGCGACCTGAACGGAGATGGCGTGCTCTCGCTGCCCTTTGATGCCTGTGACGATTGGAGACCGCTCGGCGACCCGACGCCGAACGGCCGGCTGACGGCACCGACGTACGGCCCGACGCGCGCGGGCGGATATGTCTCCGCGACGCAGCGCGCACACAACGACAGCGGCACGCTATGGGCCGCCACGTCCAACGGCCGTATTTTCATCTCGAAGAATGCGGACAACCCGAATCCGGCGGCCGTGGCGTTCATCCGTCTCGACACGCTCGACCCGAAGGCGCCGCCGCGCTTCCCGACCGACATCTTCGTCGACCGCACCAATCCGAACCACGCGTGGATTACGTACAGCGGCTACAACTCCAAGACGCCGCAGGCGCCGGGACATGTCTTTGAAGTCTTCTATCACCCGCCGACGTCGCACAACGATCCGCCGCAGGGAGTCTTCACGGTTCGCGACGGCCATAAGGTCAACGGCTACGGCGACATCCCGGCGAACGCAATCATCCAGACGAACCGCGGCACGCTGTACGTCGCCACCGACTACGGCGTGGTCGTGAAGGAGCCGAACTCGGACGTCTGGAAGATGACTCCAGCCGGTATGCCCAACATCGACGTTACCGACCTCATTTACGTACCGGAGCATGACGCCTTGTATGCCGCCACGCACGGTCAGGGGGTCTGGAAACTGAAGGTGCAGTAACTCTCGTCACGAAATGCTGAGCGCCGCCCGCAAGGGCGGCGCTCACCTGTCGATCTTCTTCATACTCCAGACCCTTTGCCGTGCAGAAGGTCCGGCAGAGGTTTCCCGAGCCCTGCCTAATCCGGGATCTCGGGATTGACGAGTTGCGCGAGCTGGTCGAGCGACTCCTGCCATCCGAGGTAGCACATCTCCGCGGGGATCACCTCGGGCACCCCTTCCTGCACGATGGAGAGGTCGGTGCCGCAGGAGACCGGCTTCAGCGTCACCGTGGTCCGCATCTCGCCCGGCAGGTTCGGGTCGTCGAAACGGTCCGTGTAGACGATCTTCTCGGACGGCACCAGCTCGACGTACTGGCCGCCGAACGAGTGGCTGTTCCCGGAACTGAAATTGGTGAACGACATCCTGTAGGTGCCGCCGACTTCAGCATGCATCTCGTGAACGGTGCCGGTGAAGCCGTGCGGCGGGAGCCACTTTGCCATCGCCTCCGGATTGAGGAACGCGCGATAGACGCGCTCGGGTTTGGCAGTAAGCACACGGTGAAGCCGGATCGTAGAAGCGGGCATGATCGATTCTCCTTTTCGCTGACGTGACCTGCCGATTGCGATGCTGGACTGCGATCCGCCGCATCGTGTGGTCCGTCAATACAGGCATAGACGCTGGCCGGAACGGAAAATCATCGGTGCTCCACAAATTTTCTTCGCGCGGGAGGCCGTGCAGGAGGCGATCGTCAAGGCTGGACCTCGATCGTGATCGGCGCCGAGACGCGCCGTTCCATCGGCAACTCCGGCCCGTACCCTTCCACGAGGACTCGAAGCTTCTCCCGTCAGGAAAGGCGTTCCCGCGCGTTATGGATGGTCAGGAGCCGGGGAGGAGGGGGAGCGGTTGAAGCCTGTCCAGCGTGGCCAGGTATCGAGGTCGCCGGGGTGCTCGATGATGCGGTACTCGCCGTTCGAGACGACGACGCGCATGCGGCGAGGGTAGCCGTCGCCGGGATCGAGCGTGAGTTTCCAGTCGTCGAGCTCCCAGCGGCCCGTCGCACGCGTGAGCAGCACTCGCCTGGCGGCGTCGCCGTGGGCGTCGACGCGGAAGGTGCCGTCCGGGAAAAGCTCGAGGGTCGACTTGCCGTGCGTCCAGCGGCCTTGGACCGTGTGCCTGCCGACGGAAGGGCTCCATGTGTCGACGTCGGTTCGATGACACCAGACGGCGAGCATCAGGAGAGGACCCAGCAGCACGATGGCGCCGAACCAGCTCGGGCCGGAGCGACGCTTCACGGCGCGATGGAGAAAGACCGCGCCGCCGGCGAGGGCCGCAAGCACGATCGCCAACTCGACGAACATCACACAACCAGTCATTTCAGAATTATCCGGGATCGATCCACGCGCCCGAACGAGCCGCCGCGCAGGCTCGCCGAGGTGCTCTGCGCGCCGGGTCGCGTTCGCATCGAGAGCGCGCCGCCGAGGGCGTTGAAGCCGACGGGCGGGTTCGCGTATTTCACGAGGCCTTCATTTTCGACAGCACGTGCTGCGTCATGGCCCTGGCCAGTTCGTGCTCGCCCATGAAGACTTCGCCGGCGTTTTCGCGGCGCAGCATCGTGGCTTCCTCGTCGCTGTGCGTGCGCAGGACGATCTGGATCTTCGGGTTCAGCTTGCGGGCGACGTCGATCATCTTCCGTACGCCGATCGTGTCCGGCGTGGCGATCACCAGCATCGCCGCGCGGGCGACGTGTGCCTGAATGAGCACGGCCGGGTCGTTTGCGTCGGCGGAGACGGCGTGCGCCCCCTCGTCGCGCAACTGCTCCACGATTTCGCGGTTCTGTTCGGCGATGGTGTAGGGGACGTTCTGCTCGCGCAGCGCGGCCGCGATTCGTTTTCCGACGCGTCCGTAGCCGACGATGGCCACGTGTCCGGTGAGGAGCGCGGAGTCGACGCTGGTGGGCAGCTCCGCGAGCGGGTCGGCGCGACGCTCCAGTTTGCGGGCCAGCTCGGATCGCGCGCGCAGCCAGCGCTGCGCCGGCTCGATGGCGGCGAACACGGCCGGGTTGAGGGCGATGGAGATGAGCGCGCCGGCGAGGACGAGGCTCCGTCCTTCCTCCGGCAGCAGGCCGTACTCCACGCCGAGGTTGGCCAGGATGAAGGAGAACTCACCGATCTGGGCGAGGCTCGCGCCGACGATCAGTGCGGTATTGAGCGGATAGCGAAGCAGCAGCACCAGCCCGATCGCCGCGAGGGTCTTGCCGAACATGATGATGCCGACCACCGAGAGCACGGCCAGCGGCTCGTCCACCATCACGGCCGGATCGAAGAGCATGCCGACGGAGACGAAGAAGAGGACGGCGAAGGCGTCGCGCAGCGGCAGCGATTCGTCCGCGGCGCGGTGACTGAGGCTGGACTCGCGCATCATCATGCCGGCGAAGAAGGCGCCGAGGGCGAAGGAGACCCCGAACAGGGCCGCCGCGCCATACGCGACGCCGACCGCGGCGGCGACGACGCAGAGGGTGAACAGCTCCCGCGAGCCGGTCTTGGCCACGAGCCAGAGAATGCGCGGGAAGACCCGCCGTCCGACGACGAGCATCAGCACGACGAACGCGGCCACTTTCGCGAACGTGATCGCCAGCGCCGCTCCCAATCCCGGGCCGCCAGCCGGGCCGGGAGCGCTTCCGCCGAGCACGTTCGCCAGCGGCGGCAGCAGCACGAGCACGAGCACCATGACCAGGTCCTCGACGATGAGCCAGCCGACGGCGATGTTGCCGTTGAACGTCTCCAGTACGCCGCGCGCCTCCAGTGCCTTCAACAACACGACGGTGCTGGCGACGGAGAGCGCGAGGCCGAAGACCAGTCCCGCGCCGAAGCTCCAGCCCCAGAACATCGCGGTCGTGGTCCCGAGGGCGGTGGCGACGAGGATCTGCACGACGGCGCCCGGCAACGCGATCCCACGAACCGAGGCCAGGTCCTCGAGCGAGAAGTGCAGGCCGACGCCGAACATCAGCAGCATCACGCCGATCTCGGCGAGCTGGCTGGCCAGCGCCACGTCGGCGACGAATCCGCGCGTGTTGGGGCCGATCAGGATTCCAGCGAGGAGATAGCCGACGAGCGGAGGGAGTTTCAGCCGCGCCGCGACGAAGCCGAAGACCATCGCCAGGCCGAGTCCGGCGGCGATGGTGGTGATGAGGTTGACTTCATGTGGCACGGCGTCCGGTTCTCCATCGCGAGGTTTCGCTGGCGCGCGTTGCGTCTCACGCGGGGTGCATCTTAGTGGCCAGCCGCGCGAAGGAGAATCGCGGCCTCGAGAGGGACGACGCCGCCTGCTACCGCTTGAGCGCGAGCGAGAGGAAGACCAGGTTGGCGGTCAGGAAGGCGATGTTCACCGTCCGCGCGAAGGGAGGCGCTCCTTCCGGCCAGAGCTGGCCGAGAAGGACGATCGCGTTCAGCACGATGAGGACGACGACC
>DASVSV010000064.1:0-52489 GCA_036387915.1 Thermoanaerobaculia bacterium | reverse complement strand
GAAGAACGGATCGTACTCGTCGAACGACGTATCAAAGCGCGTGACCACGTCGTGTGGCGACCAGCGCTCATGAAATCTACTCCTCTTACGGTTCGTGTGGTGGGCTGCGGAACATCTTCGCCGCTCATTCTAAACGACTTGAAACGCGATGTGAATGTGACAAAGTAGAATTAAAGTCCCACGGTCGCATCTCCACCGACGGACGCGCACGACTGATGACCTCGCGCCAGAACGTATGGTTGTGCAGCAGAAGTTCGATCGGCAGCGTGCGCAGTGTTTCCTTGTACAGCTCAAGGAGTGACCGACGCAGCGCCAAACAGAAATGGAGGAACTCGTCGGAAGCCTCCTCGCGCATCCGCGCGAATACCACTTGATTGTCGAGTTGCGGCTCGTTTTCGTCTCCGTATCCGTCATAGAGCTCCTCCATGAGCGACGCACGCGCGCGCTCCTGCACATCGGCGCCGTCGATGTGCAGACCGAAGACCACGGAAGTTGCACGCTGTAGGGCGGCTTCGTTCGGCATGGACGGTACGTCGATGATCCGGTGGGCACGTCGAGAATCGCTCCAGACGGCGCCATGGAATAGGATCCCCGGTGCGAGCACATTCTGCGCAGCAAGCCACTGCACGAACCCCAGGATCGCTGCGACGTCGGTGCGATGGGCGACCCCGAAGCTGTTCGCCGTCTCGATGATGGTGTCAGAGGTGGTGACTGCACGGCGCGCGAGCTGCTCGGCGGCTTTCTCTAACCGGCGTGCAGGGACGAGGAGCTCAGCGACACGCCGGAGCAGTCCTGCCCGGTCGGTCTCCTGAGTATGCACCCACCACGGGATGTCGTATACGCGGTACCCGCCTGCCTCCAATATGGCCGCGAAATTGAGGACATCCGGCTGCGGTGGCCGCAGCGCCTCCTCCGCAGCAACGGCGCGTAAAAAGTGCCAGTGGATGAGTCCAAGTTGCTTCGCCGCCGGTATGAACATGCATCTCCTCGTTGCCGCACCGCCTCGGGCGAGGCGTGGAGAGCGCTATCTTCCTGCACACTGGGTCGCCGCGCCAGGTCGGCGAAGACGACGGCAATGCATGTGGTGCGGCGAGCTGGGCTGCGCATCGCTGGCGCTGATCTGCAGTCGAGGCGCGATGCGGCTCGCTCCCGGCCTGCGCGGGCCGACTGACGGCGGGCACGGATGCGGTCGAAACGCCCGATGTCACGAGGTGCGCAGGTCGTTTCGGCGGGATGGTGGGGTGTGGCGGGTGCCGCGAAGTTGTTGGCGGGATCTGGGGTTGTGATTGGTCGGGCAGGGGGGATTTGAACCCCCGACCACCTGAACCCCATTGACGCCAAAGTCTTCAGCCATCTGGGGTTACCTCCTCCTGACTAGTCTTTTCCTAGGCGCGATTGTAGCGGGTTTCATCGGCAGTTGGATCGAGAAGTCGCGCACCAGGCGCGCGCGAATCACGGACGGCGACGCGCTCGGCGTCCGGGTGGCGGCTCGATCGCCGGCTGCGGTGGCGCAGGAGCGGGCGTGCCGCGCTCGATGCGCGCTTTTACCGACTCCGCGCCTTTCTTGTAGACGGTGACGCAGAGCAGTTGGCCGGCTTCGTAGAGGCCCCAGAATCGCGTGCCGGGATAGCGTTCAATGCGGAGCATTGGGCACCTCCTGCGCCGCCTGGCAGCAGGCATCGGTGGCAACCCACCGCAGACAGCCGGGACAGATGGGTGGATCGAACTGCCAGCCATCGATGTACGCGCGCTCGTCGCTCGCTTCGACTCCGCAATCGACGCACGTAACCGTGTCCTCATCGACTGCGCGATCTCCTTCCGGGGCGAGATCTTTCCCACTCTTGAACGCGACAACTTCGGACATGACACACCTCGAGTCGTGATTTCAGGGAGCGCACGTCTTCCTCTCCGCACATCCGCGAGCGCACCCTCGAGCGGCCGACACGGGCGCGCTGCAGAGCACTGCACGGTCGATCGATGCTCCGCGTGAAGCGAGCGAGAGATGCGACGGCGTGCCGAGGGCCGGATCGGCCGCGCGAGAGCGTTCTCGCGGTGGCGGGAGAGGACCGGGATGTGAAGGAGCAGGCCGGGAGTCGTCAGTGAACCACGCGCACCTCGTCCGCCCCGCACATCGGTGGCGGGCTCGCGCACGTGGTGCGCAGGTGAAACGACGCCTCCATGCGATCCGTGCTGCGCAGGGGATGCATAGGGAGCGCGCGAAGGAGCGGGGAGGCTTTTGCGCGCGCGAGGTCGAGGGAGTCCGGTGCAGCGCCCTCGCAGAACCAGATCGGCGATGCAGGCGTGGAGGCGGCCCATCCCGCGAGCGTGAATGCCATCACGTCAGATACCGCCGCGCGCCGTGCGACCTCGACGAGCGATGCAAGCCTGCGAAGGGGTGTTCCGGCGCGGGCATCGAGCACCGTCACCCACACCATGAAGTGATCGAAGCCGAAGAGCTCGCGCACGAGCGCAGGACGTGCGGCCAGCGCGGCGTAGCGCTCCGCCTTCGTGCGCCGGAAGTGCGCGAGCGATTCATGCCCCCGGTCGTGCTCGCCGAAGATGAGCGATGCGGCTCCAGCGCGTTTCACGACCAAGACGGAATCGGGCTGCGGGAGCGCGATTCCGCCAGCGTGCAGCGGGAGCGGCCGATCGGAGGCCGTTGCCCAGAGGAGGCGCAAGTCCGGGATCGTCCCGTACGCGAGCAGTAGGTCGTTGCACTCGCGCTGGTGCGCAAGGAAGCCGGGTGTGCTCCGCTGCGTGAATACGAGTGGCCGGCGCGGCGCGCTTCGCAGGAGCAGGGATGCCGTCAGCGCAGCCGCGGTCGGGAGCGCGCCTGCGGCGAGGAGCGTATGCGCGACCGTGAGCGTGCGACGCGTCGGGAGCGCGTACTTTGGCCGGCCGCCGATGCGCGAGACATCCTCCCATGTCGTGATCCATCCCGCGTCCGCGAGTGAGTGGAGCCGTTGACCCACCCGCTGCGGCGAAAGCTGGGAGAAGGCGGCCCGCCGGACCTGGTCGAAGGAGAGGAAGCGACAGCGCGCCAGCGCGAGCAGCACGGTGCGATCGGCGGGTGAAAGCGTCGAAACCTGTCGTCGCGTTTGACGACGCAACAGCTTTCGCGGCGGCGGAGCTGTAGGTGAAAGCGGGAGTGCGGTGTTCGTGGCTTGGGGATGCGAATCTGTGCGCACGTGCGGGCTGCGATCACGCGGTCGCGCGTGCGCGTTATCCGCATCGTCGGGCGCCGGCTCTGGAAGATTGTTGCACGCGGACATAGGCTGAAAGAAAACACCGATCAGCACATGCTAGGCAGACGCACTCCGCCGCCTCCCCGCGTGGATGCACGACCGCGCAGCCGCTGCGCACGTTCCTCGGCATCCAGACGCCACGATGCACGCGCACGCCGTGCGCGCCTCGGACTCGCAGCGTCGTCTCGATGGCGGTTCCTTCGGCACCATTGACCGCGCTTTCCTCCGCCGTCCGTGCCGCGACCAGTGCTCATCATCCGCGAAGTCGATCAGCTCGCCCGCCGCGCGAAGTGGCGCGCGTGCGATCTCGCCGAAGCGCTCGGCGTGAGCCTCTCGATGCTGAACCGCCTGCGCGCCGGGACGCACGCGCCCTCGCGCGAGGTGCTCGGCGCGATCCTCCGGTCGTTTGGTGAGCACGCGCGCGTCCGTGAGCTCGTGCTCCACTTCCTCGAACACGAGCTGCTGCTCGCGCGCAGCGGGCGCTTGGACGCCGCGCCCGTCGCCGCGCGCGCAATGTTCGACGAGCTGCGCGAGATCCCGCCCGCGGCGCAGCGGGAGCTTCGCGGCTTCGTCGCGCAGTTCCTCCGCCGAAGCCTCACGACTGGTCGCGGTCTCTCCGTCGTCGCCGATGCGGCACTGCTTCGCGAGGTTGTCGTGTACGTACGCACGGCACTCGATGCGCAGGGTGTCGCGTCCGTCGTCATTGCAGGCAACGCGCGCATCAGCGCATCGCAGCGTGACGCGGCCATCGCCGCGCCGCTCCTCATCGTGGAGCGCGTGGACTTCGCTTCGGATGCCGTGCGCGCTCTTCTCGATACACGTGCGTCCGTGCGGAAGCCCGTGCTCGTGACGGCGCTCGCGGCGACGTCCGCGTCGGGCGATCTCCTCGCGCTCTCCATCCCTTCACCGCCTCTCCATGCCGCAGCGTGACCGCGTGACCATTCGGATCCTCCAGCAGCATGCGACGCCGCCCGACGGCATGACGACAGTGCGCGCTGACCTCGGCGAGTTCTTCGACCACGTACGGCGGATCGGTCGTGATCCCGCCCTCCTCCTGCTCACCATCCGGGCGCTCCGGCAGCGCGGTGGCGGACGTCTGCAACTGAGTGACCTCACGTGGATGCTCGGCGCACGACCTGCGCGTCTTCGCACGTGGCTCGATCAGCTCGCGCGGGCCGGGACGCTGGTCTACGATGGCACGAACGGCTCGATCGACGTCGAGCTCCCGGAACCGGACGTGCTCACGTGGACGGACGTGCATCCGCCGCTTCTGCCGGTACGGCACGAACTGCCGACGTACTGGTTCCTGCACGTCCTGCCGCGCGTGGGTCGTACCGGCTTCATCGTGTATCTCTACCTTCTCCACCGCGATGGTACGACCGCCCCGGCGGCGCTGACGTTCTCGGCGCTTCAACGCGACGCGGCACTCCTGACGGTGGTGCATGCGCGGTGGCAGCTCCGACGGCTGCGCCGCTTCGGGCTGCTGACCGTTGATGCGGAGCATGATGTCCTCGTTGTCTCTGACCCGCCGCCGCTGACGCCAAACGCGCGGCGATGGCTCCGCAGGAGACGTCGCGGCGACGTGTCATGGCGGTGGGCATGGGCAGCAGTCGTGGTGTTCACCATCCTTCTCCTACTGACGCTCCTCGTTGCCCGTACCGCCACGCGCCCATGATCGCGCTGCGGCACAACACCACGCGGACACGGACGCTCCGCGGACTCCGCGACTTCTACCTCGCGCGCGACCGGTTCCTGCACGAGCAGCTGCGGCGACATGGCCTCGGCCTGCCGTTCGCGACTTACCGCGGGCCGGATGGGGCGGAGATCGTCTGCTGGCTGACGCCGGACGACCTCCGGCAGCACACGCTTGTCCTTGGCGCGACCGGCTCCGGCAAGTCGTCGCTGTTGGAGCAACTCGCGCGCGCCCACTTCCAAGTGGGGCAAGGTGTCGCACTCCTCGACCTGCACGGCGACCTCTTCACGCGCGTATCGACCTACGCCTCCGAGCGCGGCGTGCTCCGTCTGGCGGTGCTCGACTTCACGCGCCCCGATACCCTTCCGGCGTGGAATCCGCTCGCGCCGCTCGCCGACGTCGAGACCTCACGGCATGTGGATCTCCTCGTCGGCGTTCTGAAACGCTTGTATGCGTCAGAGGAGGCCGCATCGTGGGCGTGGGGGTGAACGCCCTTCAGCTCGCGGCGCTGCGTCGGGAGCGGGTTCCGGCGGACGATCGTGAGCCCTTCTCGATCCTGCTCGACGAGGCGCACAACCTCGCGGCGCCGGAGAGCGGTCTCGAGGAGCTACTCGTCGCAGCGCGGAAGTACCGCGTCTACCTCACGCTCGCTGCGCAGGGGTTGTCCCTGTTCCCGCCGCGCTTCCGGCCGCACCTCCTCGGCAATACCGCGCGGCAGTTCTTTTTCCAGATGCCGTTCGGCGAAGCACGGACTCTCGCGCCGGAACTCTTCGAGCCGCTCGGCACCATCCGACGCGAGCCGGTGCGGCCGTACGACGATTTGAGCGATCCGCTGCTCACACCGGCGGAAGAGTTGGAGGCGCGCACGCAGGAGCTTGCGAACCTGCCAGTCGGCGCCTGCTACTGGCTGATGAAACGGCGACGGTTCAAGGCGCGGAGGATTCAAGTGCGCAGGCCCACGACGCCGCGAACTTCTCGTGCCCCTCACGAGGAGGCACATGCGTGAGTTGATCGACGGGCCGGCGGATCTGACACCGGGCGACGCGCGCACCGCACATCTCGCGGCGTACGCGGTCGCGCGAGACGTGCCGCTCGCGCCGCTCCAGTACCCGTCGTTGGGACATCTCGACGACGCCATTCGCGCCGCGATTGATCGACGCGAAGAGTTGCAGGCGATAAGTCCTACGACGGCCGCATGGGCGCGTGCGTCCTACCGGCGTTTCCGAACGTTCCTTGCGGCGCACGAGGCACGGCAGCGGTTCCTGCGTGGGGATCTTCAGAGCCAAGTGGCGGTGTCGGAAGACTGGATCATCGCGATGCGAGGCCGCGGCATGCAGCGGGGCGGCATCAACACCACCTGGCGCGGCCTCACGGCCGCTTTCCGATGGCTCACGCGTTCGAGCGGCATCGTGAATCCGCTCCGGTTCGTCGATGCACCAAAAGCCGGACGGCCGAATGTGTCGTTCCTCACGCGCGACGCCGCGGAGGAGGTCTGGCGGTTCGTGCGAAATCGCCTGTGGCAATCCGAGTTCGAGCGATCCCGCAATAGCGTTGTTATCGGGCTCATGCTGCTCGCGGGCCTCCGGCGCGGGGAAGTGCTCCGCCTCCGGTGTGGCGATGTGAACATCGTGACGGGGGCGCTGCTCCTGCGCGGCGCGAAAGGTCGCGACGGCGGGCGGACCCGGATGGCGTACATGCCGCCGCAACTGCGCGCGGTGGTGGGCGAGTATCTCGAGATTCTCCGCACGATGGCGCCGCGGCGCCATCCCGAGCTGCTAACGTCGGCCCGAAACGCGCCGCTCTCTGCCGGCGCGATCACGCGGCTCTGCGCGATCATCTCGCGTGAGAGTGGAATCGAGATCGCGCCGCATATGCTCCGGCACTCGTACGCGACGCTTCTTCGGCAGTCGGGCGTTCCTGATCGGATCGCGATGGAGCTGATGGGGCATGCTGATTTGCGGATGCTGCTGCGGTATTCACACGTCGAAGCGGAAGAACCGCGGCGCGCTGCTGACCGACTTCAGCTCGGAGAGTAGCTCGACGAGCAACCACTTATGAACGATGAGTGATAGGCCTGTGCAGAGCATGCCGACCAGCGGGAGACCTGCGAGCCGACAGACACTCTTCGGACGTGCCGCTGCGATAACGACAAGCGGAAACGCTAAGTCATGGAGTGGGCTGACGCGAATGGGCCAGATTGCACGCGCCGCGCGATGCGTTCGCGTGCCGGGCACTCGTCCGTCATCGCAAAGTGGAGGCGTGGAATCGCGACAATCAGCGTCGTTACTGGCATGAAACGAACCGGTGAGCGATCCGAGGCTTTCGCTCCAACCCTACTCCGCGCGCACGATCTCGATGACGTCGAGGAGGCGCGTGGGTTCTGATAGGCCTCGGCGGAGCATGCTTCGAAGGTAGGAGACGCGATGCGTTCCTTCCACGAGGAGGTACGGCGTGCCGATCTCCGCTGGTGCGCCCAGCGATGCCGCCAGCGTGGATTCAACGATAACCGGTGGGAAGTGCCACGAGCCAGTCTGGAGCATGGCGGAGAGCACTTCGTCGGCGGGATCGCCTATCGGGAAGAGGCGCTCGAATCGCGAACACCAGAAGTCCACGACGGAGCCGTCCTCCCAGCGGGTGCTCTCGATGATCCACCCTGCCGGCTTGCGGATGCGAAGCGCTGCATGGAGGGCTGGATCGAAGCGAGGGAGAAGTGCGTCGAACCGGTCCGGATGCTCGAAGCAGATCTGCGAGATGAAGTGGGGATCCAGATGCAGGTATCGAGCGGAGTTCTCTCGCACGAAGCGCTCGGCCGCAGCAGGCGCGAAGCGGATCGTCAACCCCGGCCCACGGAGATCGGATGGAAGCACGAGCCAATGATCGCGCATGTGCCGCGCGGCGACGAGGACGCCGGCGCAGCGAGGGAGTACGGCGCACGGCGATCGCGTTTGGCTACGTTGCGTGGAACCGATCTACATCGATGAATCCGGATATACGGGTGAGCACCTCCTCGATGCCGAGCAGCCCGTCTTCGCGCTTGCCTCCCTGCATCTTCCCGAGGACGTGTGCCTCGAACTGAAGCAGCGTTTCTTCGGACGAGTCCAGGCGACGGAGCTGAAGTACAGCCAACTACGTCGCCGCCCTGCGCAGCAGCGGCTTGTGCTGGATTTCGTTCGCCACATGGCAGCCGAGCACACGGCAGACGTGAAGGTCTACGTGCCCACAAGCGATACGCGCTCGCTGCGAAGGTCGTCGATATCCTTGTCGAGAAGGCGGAGCACGCACTCGGGGGGAACATCTACGAGCGCAACCCGGCAGCAGCTGCCACGGCACTGTACTTTCTCCTTCCTGCCAGGGCGAGCGACGCGTTTCTGCAGCAGTTCCTTCAGCTCTTCTCTGACTTCGTCCGCGAGCCGACCGCGGAAACGTACGAGGCCTTCTTCGCCCTCGTCCGGCCACCGCATCCCGACCCCATCGTCGATCAGATTCTCGACTTCATCCGAGCCCCCGAGATCATGTTCGGCCACAGCTTGATCTCACGTGAGGCACTTGGTTCACTCGATCTTGCGATCGCAATGGCTTTCGCGCTCGCGAACTGGTGGCAGATGGATCTGCGTGAACCGCTGCAACTCATTCACGACCAGAGCTCGAACATGGCCAATCAACGCGACGTCTGGGATCCGATCGTCGACCCAGCCGTGCCCCCGGCGCTTGTCGGCGTCGGTAGCCGCGTCGCGGAGTTTCCGCTTCGTGTTCACGAAACATTGTTCGCTCCGTCTGAGGCGTTCGCGGGCCTACAACTCGCCGACGTCCTGGCGGGGGCGGCTTCCGCGATGACCACTGTGTATTGCGGGATGGGCGCTCCAAGGGAGTTCGAGCAGGCGCTCGCGGAACCCGTGCTCGCGCTCACGACACAGGCAATAGTGCCGATTCCGCCGGGCTACACGCATCCTCCAGGAGACCGTGAGCCCGACGCGCGAGACCTTCCATCGCACATGGCGGAGATCCTCCGTCGTACTCGGAGCTAAGAAGCAGAATCCTGCGATTGCGCGTGAGGTGCGCAGCTCTAGCCAGCATTACTTGCGTCGCCCCGCGGCCGCTCATCGTTCCAGCTTGCGCGGGGGGTAAGTGCGGCGGCTCGTGATTTTCTCCCTCCGGAGCCCAATACCAATCGCCGGACTTCTGCTGGACATGGCGCACTCGCAGGTTTTCCAGAGCCGCAAGGTACTGACCGAAGACCATCGCGACGTCGCTCACGCTCGGAAGCGCTTCCGGGTTGAACTGGTCGAAAGCGTCCATCGGGCGCTCGTCAGCGAGAAGCCCGTTCGCGCGGAGGAGAAGCGCGTTGACGACACCCAGCTTGAATTTGCTCAGCGCGTCGTGTGGACTCTTTTTCACGAGGACAAGGATCTCGTCCCGCGCCGACGCGATCTGGGCTTCGTCAGCCTCGAATTCGTCTGCTCTCAGGCGCGTTCGGCTCGTTCCTTTAGTGACCACCCCAGCAACAGGGATCTTCTCACTTGGACGGATGCGGAGGGTGTCGCCCGGCTGCACCTCTTCGAGTGGAACGTTCTGCTCGGTGCCGGACAGGAGCGAGAGAACGGAGGCGTCTTGCGCGACGTGGCGTGGGGTGCTACATCAAGTGTAGTCGTTGATCCTTGGCTCTTCTTCACCGATCAAGGATGCGAAGCGCGCACGCTGACGAAGTGTGCACGCGGCGTAGCACACGGGCGTGTCTTGTGGATGCCAATGTCCCGGTAATCGCGCGCTGACGGGGCCTTCCAAGCTGACTATGCGGGTTCGATTCCCGTCTCCCGCTCGCGATGGCGTCCAGACGCCACGGAACCTCGATCCGCGCTGAGATCCGGCCCTGCCGGAGTGCATCAGCGTGGGGCACGCTGAATTCGCGCATGTGCCATCGGTGAAGAAAGGCTCTCCCAAGCCATCCCTTCCCATTTTCTCCCATGGCGAACCCCTACCATCTAGCGTCTCCAGGCTTTTTCAGCTTCGAACGATCGGATTCGGCCGGAACGACCTGCGCGCGGCGGCGCGCACCACGTATTCGACACTCGCAGCATCCGACGCTCCCGCCGGACGCGCAGCGTGTGGTGGCGGGCCTCGAAGGGGACTTCCAGCTCTTTCTCCGCCATGTCGAGGTCACGCATCGCCCGAGCACGATCCGCTGGTATGAACACGCGTTCGCAGTGTTTCGTCTCTACCTTGAGGATGTGGAGGGGGCAACGGCGGAGAGCATCGAGGCGCGAGTCCTGGACCTCGAGGGGTTCACGGAGTGGAACCTTCGACGCGGCGTGTCACCGCTCGCCGCAAACACGTACTGGCGGGGACTCCGCACGTTCTTCAAGGACCGCGCGCGGCGGACCGGAGCATCGAACCCCTACGAGGGGCAGAAAGCGCCCGGCTTCCAGCCACCGGATCCGAAGGCGCTCGCGCCGGACGACTGCACCCGCATCCTCCTCGCCGCCGCGAACTACCGCCGATGGGACGCGTTCCAGCGCGCCCGTGCGGCGGCGGTGATCGGCGTCATGCTGTACGCCGGCCTCCGGCGTAGCGAAGCGTTGGCACTGCTCGTAAGCGATGTGAACTTTAAGACGCGCGAAATCCACGTTCGACGAGGCAAGGGTCGATGGGCTGGGAAGCGGCGGTTAGTGCCGATTCACGCGGAGCTTGCGGGGCTCCTCGGCACGTACCTGAAGGAGCGTGCGCGGCGGCGGGTCACGGACGAAGCGCCGGAGTTCTTCTCCTCCACGCGCGCGACCGGACCGATGGGAACGACGACCCTGTCGTTCATCGTGCGGACACTCGCGCGAGCATCTGGCATCCACTTCTCGCCGCACATGCTGCGGCACTCCTTCGTCACGCACCTGCTGCGGTCAGACGTTCCGCTCTACGTGGCGCGGGACCTCGCAGGGCACAGCCACATCGAGACGACGTTGCTCTACACGAAGGTGTTCGCGAAGGATCGACACGAGAACCTTCAGAAGCTTTCCTTTCGATGGCGATAGTAAACGTTACGAGCCCTTCGCGAAGCTTATGACCTGCAGGGCCACAAGGTGCCTCTACTAGCTTAGCCGCTGCTTGTCCCGGAGGTTGTGAGCTAGTCCGCTGGGAGCGGGAGCTAGCTTCCCACAAACTCGCAGGTGATCCGCTGCCATGCGGACTCCATGCGCGTGGGAAAGAACGCTGTGCGCATGGTCAGAAAGAGCCGAGCCTCGTACTCGAGGCGTGGCATGTCTTTCGGCACGACCACCGTCGACCAGGTCTCGAGGTCTTTCCCGTCGAGCGGCTCTTTGTCTTTCTCAAAGTGCCACTGCACGTGCGCCGAGCCGAGGCCGGTTGCGGAGATCAGGCGCGTGACGACGACCACCGAGAAGCGCACGTGGATGTGGCCGCTCGCACCGAGCGAGAACTTCATGCCGTTGGCGAACTGCTGTTCGCCGGGGTCCGGCACGAAGCCCGCGTCGGGCACGATCGCTCCCGACGCGGTGACGGCGCCGGAGCAACGCACGTCACCGCTCGCTCCGCCGAGGACGATGAACTGCGGCGCGGGCATCAATCCCACCACCGAGCAGGTCGCGCCTTCCGTGAGATACCTGCACTCGATGCCGATCGACGTCGGCTCCGCGAATCCGCCGCGGCGCATCATGGAAAAGCGGTTCGGCACGAGCCAGACATCGTAGCCGCGATAGAGGTCGACCGTCGCCGGCACCGGCTTGCCGAGACGCTCGAAGACGCGATCCAGCCGCAGCGCCATCGGGCGGTCGGCAATTGATGCCGTCCACCGCTTTCCTTCCAACGCAGTGCCATAGTCCTGCGCGGCGATGTTCGTCTCGAGCTCGGGTGTCAGCGACTCCAGCTCCAGTTCCACCTCAGGCATGTGCATGTCCTCCCCAAAGGCGGCAGATCATCCAGACTCCGTTCATCTGCTGCCGCCTCACCATCTCGCGCCACCAGCGGTCGAGCTCGAGCTCGGTCTTGCCCGCATCGAGCTCGCTGCCGATGGCCAGGAGCATATCGCGCACCCCTTCGTACGGAATCTTTCCCTCGTATGCATGCGTGCCCATCGCGCCGTAGCGCGAGTTGATCTCGGCGGTGAGACGGCTGGTGAGCGGCGTCTCGCACGCGTTGAAGATCACGTAGTTGCCACGGAAGACTCCCGCCTCGCCGAGGACGCGCACGTATTCGGCGAGCTTCTCATTCGAATGACCGGTGATGACGATGACGTCCTTGCCGCTGCCGTCAGTCCATTTGTCGCCCGGCCCGAACCGCTTGAGGTTCATGCCGCGGTCTTTCAGCCTGACCCAGGCGTTGTTGACGACGTTCCAGTCGGTGACCCTGAATCCTTTGTCGGCAGCGATGATGACCAGCTCGCGCAGCTTGACCTTGTGCGCGACGAGCTGCGCGGCTTTTGCGACGGTGTCTTTGGTGAGATCGTCCTTGACGATTCGTGCTTCTGGATACGCCTTGCGCAGCGCGAACGCGAACGCGTCGATCTCGCGGTGAAAGCGCGGCTCGCCTTCGGCAAGGGGATGCGAGTACAGCGCGAACACGGCTTGGCTCTGCATGTGCGCCGTGATCGGATGCTCCGTCGGCAGCGGCGTGCCGGCCTGCAGCATCGCCCACTCTTCGGCGGAGACGCGGAAGGTCTTCCCACTCGCATGCACGCGATAGCCGCCTTCGTAGCCGAACGCCGCGGCGAGTGTGAACTCGGCGGTGCTGTACTCCTTCGTCGTCCTGTAGCAGTGCTCGAGGAACGCCTGCGCGGCGCCCGCGCTGGTGAGGAACACCACCTTGCCCGTTTTCTTGTCGAAGCGGATGCCGTCGAAGCCGAGCCTCTTCGTCAGCTGGATCTTTCCGGGGAGGCTGGCGGGCTTCACGAACACGTGCGTGTGCTCCGGTGCATCGGCAAAGCCGACGATGCCGAGATTCTTGGCCGCGCGCTGCCACTGCGTCATGCCGGAGAGGTTGCGGATTGCCTTCTCCGCGTTTTTCGTGAGGAGGTCGAGCGCTTCGTTTGAGTACTTCTCCGCGCCCGCGTGCTCCTGCCTCGCGTGCAGCATGACGTAATCGGCGAAGAGCGCCAGTGGATCGTAGCTACCGCTCTTGCCTTTGGCGATGAAGCCGAGGCAATCGACGGAGGCGCGAAGCTGCTTGACGTGCGAGGACGTCGGTTGGAATAGAAGGCTCGGCAGCGCATCGGCCAACTGAATCAGCTCGCTGTACCGGCCGTGCTCTAGGAGCGCGCGCGCATAGACGAGATCCGCGAACGCCTCAGCCTGCCGCATGTCGTAGCCGGCGGCGACGCGCGTGAGGTAGAGCTTCATGCGCGGGGAGAGCGTTCGGAACTCCGGCTGCTGGAGCACCGCGCGGAATGCATCGAGGCGCTGCTTTTCCGAAAGGCTGACCATCAACTTCGATTCGACCACGTCGAGCGGATCGCGCATCGCCTGAACGCCGTAGGTCTCCAGCAGGCGATCGATGTCGAGCTTCCGGAGCTCCGATCTGAGCCATATCCGGTCTATCGTGTTGTCGAAGTTGGTTCTCTGCATGGCCGCCGCGAAGGCATGATTGAGGGCGTAGATCTGCTCGCGCGCGGCGCCGACCGCTTCGAGCGATCCGGCCGCGGTCCACAGCAGATGCGTCTTGCCGTTCCGCACGTCGCGCATCACATCTGGCCAGGGGAACGACTGATTGGTGAGCTCGCGCTCCTTTTTCTGCAGTTCGCGCTCGAGCAACGTCCGTTCGGCGCGCTCGTTTGGACTTTCCAGCCGGTAGAGCTCTCCCAGCTCGCGCAGCGTGCCGAGACGCTCCGTGCTGCGCATCTCGAGCTCGGGGAGCCTGCGTTTGTGCCGGAAGCTGTACGGATCGATCGGCTTCACCGGCTTCACGACGCGTGGCCTCACAATGCGCCGCGCGTCGAGCTCGGACGGAAGGAGAACTGCGAAAACACAGAGCGACGCAATGGCGAGCCATAACCGCATAAGTGCCTCCAGTTGCTGTTACCAATAGGAGTGACCTGCGACGCAAAAATCCTACCCTCACCCGTTCCCGGTGAGGAGGCAAACACGCATCGCACGAGCAGGAGGGGCAGGGCGTCGAGAACTAGTCGTCCACGGCCTCAGGCGGTGTGTCTTTGCTGTCGGTCGCAGCCTGCGCCTCGTGCGATGTTGAAGAAGAATCGCTCCAGAGCAGACGCTGACGCACTTGGTCGATGGAACGCAAGGCCGCCGTAACGATACGCAGAACCGTCTCGTAGTCGTCGAGGGGTGCCGTACCGACGGCGGGCAGGATGCTGGCGAGTTGCTGCTGCGCTTCGCTCGTCACCCGCTCGCGGATCTCGTCGAACCGGTCGGCCTCCCCTTCCTGTTCGTCGTCGACACGGTCCGCTCGCCTGCGCCGGGCCACAGCCCACAGAATTTGGAGGACGAGGTGCTCCACTTCGGCAAGCTGCCACATGGTGATCGCTGATTCCGGCGTGACTTCCTGCGGCGCGCGTCCTGGAGTTTCGAGGACAACACGCAGCGCCTCGCTTGCCTTGGCATCGAGGCGCGTCCGCTTGAGGTAGTAGTTGACGCCCCGCTTGACCTCGGTCTTCTGCAGTTGCACCTGCGTTTTCCAGAGCCGTGCGATCGTATCGGCGCATTGATTCGCGAGGCGAGGCGTTCCCGTCCCAGATTCGAGCTTCTCGATGCACTCCGCGATGTACTGCACCATCCACTGTTGCAGGATAGTCGGCCGACGCAGCCGGAGTTCACGGTGAATCGCCTTTGCGCGCGCGAGGAGCTTTTCGTCGTCAGTCATGGGGCAGCAGGGTTGAGGCTCGCACAGCGTACGTCGTGCCGGGGTCGTAGTCGTCGCGCCTGTCGTCGCGACGGTAGCGGTACGCGAGCCGACGCCGCAACGTGACAACGACGACGGCCTCCTCGCGGGTCGCGGCGAGCAAGCGACGAAGGGCCTCCTTATGCATGAGGAGCCGGTAGCCCGATGCACCTTCTGTGTCGTCGCCAGCGCGCCCGTCGTGCCACAGCTCCGCACGGACGATCACGGTCCCAGTCTCGTCGACCCACGCGAGCGCCAGCGGATCGGGACGCGTGAGCCGGAGGTGGCCAATGAGGATCGTGGACGGGAACGGGTACACGCGGCCGAAGCTCCTCCAGCGAGGGTCATCGCTGTGGAACTCGAATTCCTGGTGATGCTCGCCGACCATGGGGCGCAGCCGGAAGAGGCGCTTGCCGCCTTCTTCATCGGCTTCATCGGCGCCGTAGCGCGCGATGTCGCGCTGCATGTCAACTTCCATTTCCGGCAGGATCGTGTCGTGCGAGAGCTTCTGCGCGTGTGGATGAAACGGCTCGTCCGCTGCGTTGATCGCGCGCTCGAGCGCGTCCGCGGTCTCCGCCTGCACGAGGCACGAGCGGACCGACACGCTCTGGTCGTGCTGACCGAACGTCGCATCCATATCAGCGACCAGCACGCACCACTCAGCCACCGATAAATAACGCAGGTATTCTGCCGGCGGGCGGTTCGTGCGCCACGCCGCAACGTCTCCGTTAGGGAAATCTCCGTAGTTCTCGGGGTCGAGCGGCGGCGCGGTGAGGAGAAAGCTCGTGAGCGCCGGATCGGCTTCGCGGACATGGTATCGCGCCCAATAGGTCCACTCGTCGATGTCGGTGCGCTCGTCTTCCGCGACTGGGAGGTTGTCGATCATCTCGCCGGCTGCCACGAACATGCCGTGGCGCTCCGCGTAGCTGTGGAGTGTCTCGACGGTCGGTTCACCGCCCTTGTGGTTGCTCGTGTCTCGCCAGTCGTAGCTGTGCCGGTCCGCTTCCTCATCGGCGTCGCACATTGCCTCTGTGATGCCCCACTTCGTGACGATCCACTCCATCGCACGGCTCGCGACGTCGCACCCCGAGAGGTTGAACGTCCGTCCGAGCGGGTCGTACCAGTAGGGGATCGTGTCCATCGTATTGAAGTGAAACGGCCGCTGGTACGCATCCGGCCACTCGGTGCTCCGCCCCGGCGCGTCGTACTGCTCCTCGACGGTCGCCGTTGGCTGCTGCGAGCGGCGCACTGCCTCGAGTAGCGCCGCATCGATCGCCTGCGGATCGTTCGCCGCGATCGCGAGAACCGCCTCGCGTGCGTGGTAGCGGCACTTCGCGTGCGGAAATGTCCGGCTCGTCGCGTGCGCCGCGAAGTCGACTGCGTACGACGTGAGGAGTGCTGGCGCGCGGAGTGCGACGTGGTGGAACAGGAACAGCGTCCACTCGCGCCGCGTCATCCAGCGGCGATCGGCCTCATCCGCGGCTTCGCTGAGGAATGTCGGGATGGCAATTTCGGGGTGCGCGAGCACGAGCTCGACCCCGGCGTAGAGCGCTCGGAACCGGTACTCGGCGCGCGGATGGCCGAGGCATCCCGCCACCGCCTGGATGATCGCGGTCGCGCCATCGGCATCATCCGCCGGCAACGCAGGGCGAGGACGTGGGATGCGAGTGAGGGCGCGTGGGCCGACGAAGTCGAAGACGACGGTCGCGTCAGCAGCCGGGAGGAGCCGCGCCAGCTCGCCGATCCAACGGTAGACTGTCTCGGTCGAGAACGCGTCGAGGTTCCGCGCGATTACGCCTGCGATGGTGTCGAAGAGGTTTAGTTCGTGCCCGCGCCAGATCTCGAGGAGGCTCTCCACCTCGCGCGCGCGGTAGAAGTGGGGCAACGACACGACGACTTCCGGCCGAAGCAGCGTGATCGACGCAGCACGGACGGCGGCCGCGGCGCCTGGACCACTCGCACGGAGGACGGTTGCGAGGAGCGGGAACGCCTCCCCGGCGCGGTAGGCGGCGTCTCCCCATTCGATGATGACGTTTAGGATGCGCTGGCAGCTCGCCGAGGAAAGCGCTCCCGCGAGCGCGGCAAGGATGGTCTGCATCTTCTCGGCACGGCCGAGCACTGTGCTCGCGATCGCCTCCAACTCGGCGAGCGCGTCGAGCGGCGACGTGGGCAGGAGGGTTGCCACCTTCTCCAAAAGCTTGTCGGCTTCCAGGGACAGTTCGAGGCGCGCATCTTCTACGTCATCGATACGGAGCCCCGCCGCTCGTGCGGCGGCGAGGTCGGCGGCCAGCGCTTCGACTTCAGGCACATCGGCGCACGCGTGCGCCGATGCCCACGCGACGAGGGATGCCGCGCCACTGAATCGTAAGGTTCCCGGCAGGCGCCGGACGTACGCTGCCCACGGCGCAACCACCCGACGCGCATGCGCAGAGCCATGCGCTGGTAGGTCGGCAACCTGCTGCGCGAACGTCATCGCCCGATCACCATCACGGGTGAGCGCTGCGATAGGAACGAGCAGCGCACGGTCGACATCGCGGCGTTCACCGACGCCGCGCGCCACTGCGGGGAGCGCGAGCAGCAGGTCGAGCTTTGCGTCGCGATCCCACGAGCGCGCAAGCGCCACCGCCATGCGAGGCCGCGCTCGCGCGATTAGGCGCAGCGTATCCTCCATCCGAACGACGGGCGTCTCGTCCATGTCGGCCTCGTACTCAACGACGGCCGCGAGCTGGTTCACGTGATCGCTCGTCAGCGTCCGGCCGCCGTCGAGCATGGAGCGGCTGAGGCCGAGCAGCGCAGCCGCGCGCGCGTCGATCGTCGCGTCGATGGCGCTTGCGAGATCGCGCGCTGTCTCGAAGAACTCGTGCGCGAGCGTCGCATCGATTGTGCGTGCGGTGTACGCCCGTCAGGAGATCGTCGACAGCCTCGGTCGCACGCGTCAGCGGCGGACGCACGTTGGCGAGCACGTAGCGCAGCATGTCTTCCGCCTCCCGGTAATACCGCGCGTCCTGCACGAGGATGCTCGCGAAGCGCGCGTAGTTCCGATGCGCCGGATTAGCGAGCTCCCGGTCGACCGTTGCGCGGATCGTGGCGACAAGGTCCGGCTTCCGTTCCGGTATCGCCTTAAGCGCCGTGAAGAGATCCACTGCGGCAGTCACCACGTCGGTGCGCGTGGGCTCGCGCCGATACTCGCGCGTCTCGTATGGCGCGAGGGCGCGGCGGATCTCGCCAGGCAGATCGGTCGATGAGCCGCCGACCGCATGCGCACGTGCGAGCGCAGCAGGGTACAAGCGCTGCATTGTTTTGCGGACGCGCTCCATCTCGACATCTCGGTACGCTCGAGCTGCCCCGGTTGCTTCCTTGCCATACGTTGCGGGCTCAAACGCCTCGGCGGTGAGCTCCTCGCGCAGTGCGTGGTAGCGGACGTACGCGGTGAGCTCCGGGTCGTGCCAGAGTGTGGGCGCGCTCGGCGCGGCAATGTCGAGAAGCACCTTCGCCGCGTCACGGTAGCCGCTCTTGAGGAGCGCCTCGATCGCAGCAAGGACGGACTCGATCGGTGTCGGCCGATCGAACCGCCGGTACTCGAACGGAGTGACGGCCACGTCCTTCGCGAGCTGCACCACGTCTGTCGCCGCTGGAATCACCTCCGCACGGGTAAGCAGGCCGAGCGCGGCAAAACGCCTGCTGAGGTCGTCTTCGATTGACGGCAATGCGGCGACCACCGCTGCCGCGTTATCGCTCGTCACGTGCGCCAGGACAACGTCGTAGTAGACCGGCGCCACGGCCTGCGGAGGCGTCCACCCAGCGAGCGCATCGAGCGCATCCTCCAAACTCGCGAAGCTAGCCTCCGCGAGTGCGAGGTTTCGGATGTCATCGAGGTCGAAGCCACGCCCGTATGTGTGGCTCTCTTGCTGGAGAATGGCCTTCCCTCGCTGGGCGAGATCCCACGCAACATCCCGGTCTTTCGATGCGCGTCCGAATGCCGCGGCGAAGCGGAGGTATGCGTGGGCAACGCCCGAGGACTGCTCCGCGATGCGCAGCGAACCGAGGACGCGCTCGTCGAACTGCTCCGCGACTGCGACGTCCGCAAACCTCGCGGCGGCATCCGTGAAGACGTTCCGGCCCTGCGCGACGTCTGCCGCGAGCGTCAGGAGCCGAAGCGTATCGGTACGGCGATGGCGCTCCTGCGCAGCGAGCAGCGTGTAGCCGAGGTCGCGGCCGATCACCTCGTCGTGCGGATTCGTCGCGCGAATCTCCTGCTCAAGTCGCCCCTCGCGAAGCCAGTGGTCGACGAGTGCATCGAAGTCGCCTGCGGCGTACAAGTGACGCGAGAAGTTCGCGCGTGCGTAGGGCGACGTGCCCGCCTCGCGTGCGCAGAAGTCCGCGAGCGTTCGCCGCGCACCGGCGAGCTCCGCTGCCAAGTGCTCGCGCAGAAAATCCCAGAACTCCTGATCGCGCCAGACAACCCGGTCTCCGTCCGCGCGCAGCCCGAACACCAGCGAATCGCGGAGCGCTACCAACTCTCGGACTGGACGGTTCGCAAGGCGCGCCCACGTAGGAAGGTCGAGCGGCTGCGTAGCTTCGACGAGTACCGCGAGCGCGTGTCGATCGGCGGCCTGCGTGAGCCTTCCCGGCGAGTGCTCACGGTAGTACGCGAACGCGCTCTCGCGGGCGTACTGCTCGATGAGCGCGCGAGCGTCCGCCGAAGGATTCTCAACGAGCAGCTCGAGAATCCGCGCTTGCACGCGCGCTGTGCCGCGGGTCCGCTCGTGGAGAAGGTCAGCGTCCGCATCGGACAGGGTCGGGACCATCATCCGTCCGTGACGGTGCGTCTCCTCGCGCGTGAAGCCGTGCAGCTCGACCTTGGTCGCGGCGTCGAGCGGTAGCGTGCCGAGGTTCTCCGTCCGCGCTGTGCAGAGGATGACGCAGCCGTCGGGCAGGCGGAGGCGCGGGAGCAGCGGCACAAATGAATCGTTCTGCTGGAGGGGATCGAGCGTCGCGGCGGCGACGGCGTTGTCGACGGCATCGATCCCGATCACAAGCCTGCGGCCGCGCGCACTCGATGCTGCTGCCGCCGCTTCGAGAGCGCGCGTGAACTGCCGAATGAGCCGATCTCGATCCAAGCGTGTTGTCGCGAAGACGCCGGTGCCACGTGCGGCATCAAGGTCGTTCGTGAGCTGCGTGAAGAACTTACGGTACGGGAAACGTTCCGTTCCCGCTTCCAACCCCTCCCCGCCGCCGAAGCAGTCGAAGATCACCACGTCGAACTCCTCAGCGAAGTCACGAGCGAGGAGCTGCAACGCGCTCGTCTTGCCGACGCCCGCGAGGCCGTGCGTGATGATGATTGGCGTCTGTCCGCCACGTACGGCCGCCGCGACAGCCGCGGCGTCGGCCGTGGAGAAGAGCTTGTCCGGCGGATCAAGACGCGGTGGCGCGGGCGAGAAGTCCTCTTCTGACAGCCGCAGCTGTTGCAGAACATTCGCCTTCGTGATGCTCGACGGGCGCTCCGGGAGCGCATGCTCCTGCACGTACGAGATCAGGCCGTCGACGTGGATATCCGCATTTGCGATGAACCGATCCAATTCCTCGAACAGGCGACCCTCTGCGGCACTGAGTGCGAGTCCGCCGAAGCCGTCGATATTCAGCGCGTCGAGGAATGCTGCGAACGCTTCCGCCTCGAGGCCCGTTCCAACCCGCAGGCGCTCTACCCATTCGCGATCCTCCTGCGGCAGTGCAGCGAGGCCAGCCGACGCATGTACGGCCGTTTTCGCACGGAGCAACCGTTCGCGATCGCTATCGTCGAGCGGCTGGTTCGTCACGATCGACACGCGAAGCGACGCCGAAGAGCCTTTGGCACGGAGCGCCTCGAAGCCCGCCGCGAGCTTCCAGATGACGGACGTCTCGGGCCGGTCCCGCTTGTCGCGCTTCGTGAGGCGGCCGAGAGTCCACGCCTGCGTCGGGTGCGTCGGGCTGTACTTCACTTGGACAATTTCCGCAGCGTCGGCGTCCGCGAGCGATTCGCCGCCGTAGTACTCCGTCAGGTCGACGGCGAGGAACGCGTCGGCGTCTGTACCGTCCGCATCGGCGGCTGCGACAGCTTCCATCTCTACACGCCGAAGGCGCGTCGCGGGATGGAGCAGTTCCATGAGCCGGCGCGCGGCGTAGACGAAGTGGTACCGGTCTCCGGCGTTCGAATCGCGAACTGTCATGCAGGGCCTCGTAACACTCCGCCACATCGTACGCGTCCCGCACTGAAGCTCAAGATGGAGAGAGCGCCGACGCTCGAGCTTTGGGAATGCGTAATGGAATTCTCCACGTGGTGGAGAATGACCGTTCGGAGAGCGCTACGGCGCGATAACGTCGACTTCGCTATGCTGCGTACGTGATCGACGAGATCGAATGGTACGAGCGGCTCGGAAACGTGCCTGGCGTGACATACAAGGGTCAGCCCGCGGTCGACCGAACCAAGCTCCCTCAGCACAATGCGAAGCCCGAGGTGCATTCGTACGAATTCGATGGTCGGGTCCATCGTTCGCTGTCGTGGAAAACGCGCGAGGGCTCGACGTCGCAATCACCGGCCGCCGGATGGCGCGGAGGCGATGATCCCCGGAAAACTCCTTCGGCGGATCTCCTGCACAAAGTGTACGAAGCGCTGGAGCTTCCCGGTACGGTTGCTGACTACCACTTCGCCCTTCTCGGCACGTATGACACGCTGTGGGCGCGGCGGAAGCGCGAACCGCAGCTGCTGCCGGAACTCGAGCAACTCCTGCTCCTGGACGTGGCGCTTGTAGAAGCACACCCCGACGCAATTTCCCACGAAATGCAGGGCGAGAAGTTCACGCCGCACGTTCCCGCATTCCATCTGCTCGTGTCGCTGTACGAGCGAGAAGGCTTCTTCCACGATGCGCTGGACATCGCGAAGCGCGGAGCTGGACTCGGGCAGGGTGGAGATGACGTTGAGCGTCTCTCGGAGCGCCTTGCGGCAGTCGAAGCAGAAGATACGGCGTAAGCACGATGCCGCTCGACCTCCCCGCATCGTCATATCTCGAAGCGGCCTTCGTCCGATGGGTGCTGTCACCCGCGGTGTCGCCGGCGATCCTGCCGCACGTTGTCCCTCAGGCGGAGGTGATCCTCGGTCCTCACATGTACCGCATCGACTACGAGATCGTTGGTCAGACGCAGCGGATCGCGGTGGAGCTCGACGGCTTCGAGTTCCACAGCGCCCGCGCGGCGTTCACCTACGACCGCATGCGGCAGAATGACCTCGCCGCCGCTGCCCGGGTCGTCATCCGCTTCTCCTATGACGCCGTGCGGCTCGACACTGCCCGCTGCGTCGAGCAGCTCCAATCGGTCTTGCAGCTCGATCCGGTCCTTCGGCAGTTCATTGTGCCGGACCCGATTATTGCGAAGCCAGACATGGACCCCAATCCGCTTCACGCCCTAGAATCACCGCAGCCGCAGCGCCATCGGCCCATGACCTACTTCGACTCGGTTCGCGACAGAATCAACCAGCAGACGTTGCGGCAGTGCCAGACCGAGGCGTTCGGCGCGCTTGCGAACTATTATGGGCGCGCGGGCACGAACGCGGCCTGCGTCATGTCCGTCGGAGCGGGGAAGACCACGCTTGGCGTCGCGGCAATCCTCGCCTTCACCAAGCGGCGCGCACTCATCGTGACACCCGGCTCCGTCATCCGCGGCACCTTCGCAAAGGCGCTCGACCATGAAGCGGTTGGCAACTCGCTCTACGGACTCCCGAACGGGCCGCTGATCCCGGGCTGCCCACCGCCGAAGACGCTCATCCTCGATCGCGACGAGGGTGCGATCCGGTCCGTGACGCACGCGAAGCTCACGGCTGCCGACGTGATCGTGACGAACTTCCACTCCCTCGGCACGGGCGAGGACGCAGATGACCTGCTCGCGAAGCTCGCGCCCGACGACATCGACATGATTGTGGTGGACGAAGCCCACATCGCGGCGTCCGAGTCGTACCAGCGACTGTTCCGGCACTTCACCGGCTCCCGAACGTTCCTCATGTCGGCCTGCTTCCAGCGGCTCGATGGGAAGCCGATCGATGCCGACGTGGTGTACCGCTACCGCCTCATCGACTCCATTGCGGACGGCAATGCCAAGAATCTACGCGTGCAGCGCTTCGCGCCGGACGCGGAGCAGTCCATCTACGAGATGGTGTGGCCGGACGGCAGTCGCGAAGAGATCCGCGGCCGCGAGGCGATCCTTGAGCTCCTCAAGGACGAGAGGAAGCTCGCGACGATTACCGCGAGATCGCACGAGCCGATCCGCCAAATCATGCGCGCCGTGCGCATGGCGCTCGACCGGCAGGCGGAGCTCTTGACCCCCGTGAAACCGCGCGTCCTCTTCTCCGCCATCGGGGAGCGCCACGCGGAGCAGATTGCGAAGATCGCCGAGGAGCACGGGATTCCGTGTGCGCACCTCCATCACTCCATGAGCGAGAGCCGTATCAAGGCGATCCGGCAGCGCTTCGAGCAGGAGTCTGGCGACCTCCAAGGCATCGTGCAGTTGAAGATGCTCGGGCAGGGCTATGATTTCCCGCCGATCACCGTAGTGGTCCCGATGCGGCCCTACGGCAGCTTCAGCGAGTTCTATCAGTTCATAGGCCGCGGCATCCGGGTGCTCTCGCACGCCGCGCTCAAGGGCCGCGTGGGACCGCAGCAGCAGTTCCTCGACATCATCTACCACGCGGAGCTCGGCTTGGACGAGCACATCGACACGGTCTACCGCGAGAACGACATGGACCCGATCACGGGGCACGTGCTGCCGCCGGACTGGAATCGACCGGCGAGCGAGCGAGCGCCGCTCCCGATCGCGGGCGGCGCGAACACCGCCGAGCGCCCGGAGGCCTTCGTGCTCTTCCAGCCCGGCACGATTGAAGCCCGCATCGTCCACGACGATGTCCGTGTGGAGCAGCGGCGGAACGAACGAGAGCGCGAAGCCCTGGCGCAACGCTACGCTGCGTACGCGCAGGGCACGTCCTCGCCTGTGACCTTCGAGCAGTTCGAGGAGATTATGAGGAACCTCCGTGAGTGATCAGAGCTTTGGCTCGCGGATGCACAGTACGGACGAGGCGGCGGCACTCCTAGCGTTGGAGCGCGGCCACGCTCCGGCGGCGGCGTACGCGCAGCTCGACCAGTTGCTCACCACGGTGATCCTTGCCTCCCTTCGTGGCGAGCGCATCGCCGCAATGCGAGAAGCGACGAAGCCCTACGATACGTTCGAGCTGCTCGTCGGATCTGCCGAGGAGCGAGCATACATCGACCAAACCTTCGACCTCGCCGCGCAGCAGGCGCGCGGTGCCTGGTTCCTCCCCGAAGAGGCGAATCTGAACGTGGGCTGGGCAAACATGCCGCACCACTTCGCGCGGTTCGATCGGTTCGCGACGAACATCGCACACGACGAGGCGGGGAAGGTGCGGTTCCAGTCCTCGCCCGCTGCGCTCTTCTTCTGGGCCGTCCTCGATCCGCTCTTCGACCTCCTCTATCGTCCGTTCGACCTGCGCGGTGCGTCGCCACCTGCACGCGATCGCGATGCGCAGCGGGAGGCGTGGGCGGAGCTGGACCGCGCCTACGCGATGCTGGGTCTCCAGGCATCCGACGCTCTCGCCGCGATGCGCTTTGGGAGCGGGTGGAGCAAGTTACGAACGGCTGAGCAATTGGTCGCCAAACGGGCGCTTCTGGACGCGCTGCGGTCGACCGCATCCGCGGAAATCGGCGCCCGCTACCGCCTTTGGGTTACGAAGGAGCTTGTGGGGAAATACTACGCGAAGGCGAGCCGGGGCGCGCCCGCGATGCGGAAGGTCGTAACGAAGCCGCAGCAGCGGACGCTCAGTGGCATCTTCGGCGGGGATTGGCTCTCGTTCCTCGCCTACCTCGGGGAAGCGCCGAGTCCCGACGAGCAGATCTCGACGGCGCTCCCGGAGCCGCGCCTCTACGTCGGTGCCGTCGCGAAGGCGAAGGAAGTCGCGGCGCGACACGGTGTCGCACCGGAAGAAGTGGAGCGGATGCTCGCAGCATTCTGGTCGAGCGGCGCGGCCGAGTCCCCGGTCCACCAGCGCATCCGCGTCCTCCGCGAGTATTGGGAACACTTCGACACCGCGCACGCGCGGCAAGCGCCCGGAATGGAGCCGTTATGGGGCTTCGCCGAGGCCGCTGACGCCGTGCGACTCAAGGGCCTAGACGACTATCAGAGCGGCCCCCCGTGGTACCGGGAGGGTGCGTACCGCAAAATGCTCCCGTCCTCGCTCCTCGCCGATATCAACCGGCTGTGGAGCGGCCGGTTCTCACCGCAGGAGCCCGGCCGGATCGTCACCGCGGTGGAGCCGTACGCCGGGATGCTCGAGGCACTCGGTCCGGCGCTTCGGTTCTGGCACGGTGCCGGGCTTACGGCGTGGTTCGTCTCCGAGGGCCCGTACTCCCGCACGGACATGTCAGGGCTCGCGGACTACCACGCCCGCGACCTGCAGGCGCTCATGGACTTGGGCTGCCCGGTTGATCCCCAGCTCTTCACGGAGCTCGTCGCTGCGGAGAAGAAGCTGGGCAAGGCGCAGCCGATCACCGATCCGGAGCACAGTTCAACGATCGACGCTGGCGGCTTCACGATTTCGATGGAGCTGAACGTCGGCTCCCGCCGCGCGGGGTTCGAGCGCCTCCGAGACGTGGTGACGAAGCATCGGCGCGCGTGGGCAAGTGAGCACCTCGAGCGCTACCTGCGCGCGTTGTGGGAGGGCGAGATCCGGCGCGCGGCGCGAGAGTACAACCGGCACATTGAGGTGAAGCGGAAAGCACCGACCGCGAAGCAGTTCGCCAAGTTTGCAGAGGCACCCGCGAACCACTGGTTCGGCGGCGACGTGAGCCTCCTCTACGCCGCCTTCGGCGAAAAGTCGCCGGTGACGAGTGCGCGGGCCGGGCTCCTGCCGCAGGACGTTGAGGCGTTCGCGCTACGCGTGTTCCACGCGCTCGGTGGGAAGAAGACGAAGTGGTCCGAGTATGCGTACCAGACGGACGGTCCGGAGCACGAACGGCGGCAAGCCGAGTGGAACGCGCACTGGAAGCGAAAGGAGCTTGCGGAGGCGAGCGTCCGCTACGTGCAGCTCCGCGAGGCGTTTGGCCGACAACCGACAGTGACGGAGTTCGGCCGCCGCAACTTCGAGTACTGGGGCGAGGCGCTGGGTAACGATCGCGACGCGGCATGGGCAGTGTACGCGGACACCATCGACACGCTGCTCGGCATCACTGACGCATGAAGATGTCTGTGAAGAAGCACGCGGAGAGCGTCTATGGCGGGCGTCCGACGTGGCAAGCCAAGGCGATTCCGTCGAGGAGGCATCATCGAACTCCCGCTCCGGCTCGCGGGCCCTCCGAGGGTGTAGCTGATCGCTCTGCGACGTAGAACGGTGCGGCGGTAGGAGGGAGATGTAGCATCCGTCCTGGCCGCACCTGGAGGCGCTCGCGCCGGTCCCTCGCGCCACGTCGGGGTTAAAAAGAGCGCTGGCGTTTCCGCCTTAACGGGGAAGTGACGAGCGTTGACAGTTTTGTAACATCGATCAGGCTGAAAAAATGACGGGCTGCATCCGTCTATACACTCCGAGCAGTCCACCCGATGGATTGCAGCTAAGTTGTCGTGCGCGTACACTCGTCGTTACGCGGTTTAGCTGCGCCTTAGGAATCAGTCATGGTGGACGCGTTCGACGCATTAGTTGAATACGGGAAACACTATCCCGTATCGGCCTTTCTATTCGGCGTCACGCTCCTCATCGGTGGCTTCCACGAATCTCGTATCGTTGTCGTTCTCCTGACCTCGCTCGTTCGAATTCTTGAAAGCGAGGTGACGCACCACGGAAGGCGCTGGCGGCTCTTCGGAAAGCCGTGGTGCGGCTCCGAACCGCACTCGGCCGCTTCACTCGCGAGATCGCATGCTTCTTTCGGGATGCTGAGGCTTCGTCGACCGCGGCGGGAGCGTCCACCGCTACCGCCGCAATATGTCGCGATGTCGCCGGCTCATCACCCGATCCGTCGCAGTGTTCGGTCGCGGCCAGTTCCGTCGCCTCTCAGACCGCACCGCAAAAACGGGTCCTGCCCCTCTGGCTAGCTGAGAGATCCCTGCGTCGAAAACGACGTTCCGGTGCCGCGCTCGCCGGTGTAGCCGCAGCCGCTTCACCGCGGCCAGGGCCCGCCTCAGACATGGTCACGAAGGTTACGCATGAATCCGAGTGACCTGCTCGTCGAGCACCTTCCGCTCCTCGACAACATCATCGCAAACGTCTGTCGTCGTGGCGGAATGCAGCCGGCGGATGTTGACGAGTTCGCCGCCGAGGTGAAACTGCGCCTGATCGAAAACGACTACGCGATTCTTCGTAAGTTCGAGGCGCGCAGCAGCCTCGGAACGTACCTCTCAGCCGTTGTTCACCGCCTGTTGTATGACTATCGAATCCAGAGATGGGGGAAGTGGTACTCGTCGGCTGAAGCAAAGCGCCAGGGGGCGGCGGCCATTGACCTTGAGCAGATGCTCTATCGAGACGGACGCTCCATCGAAGAGGCGCTTCACGTGATGCAGTCGCGGTATCCCGCAATGACGCGAGCCGATGTAGAAGCGCTTGCCGCGAGGCTTCCCCAACGGTTACGGCGGGCCCGCGTGATCAGTCTCGAGGAAAGCGCGGAACGAACCGCCCTCCCATCACAATCATCTTCTTCAGCCGCCGTGGATAATGCGGACCTCGGCGGGAGGGTTTCGGAGATCGTTTGTGAGTTCCTCGATCGACTTTCAGCCGACGATCAGCTCGCGCTTCGCTTACGTTTTGAGTCGGAAATGACCGTCGCCCACATTGCACGAGCTTTGCGACAAGATCAACAGGTCTTGTATCGACGGCTGCGCCGGTTGTTCGACGAACTGCGTGGGAGTCTAGAAGCCGCCGGAATCAGCGGCCGTCATGTCGCGGAAATCATCGGCAGCGACAGCGCCATGCTCGATTTTCGCCTTGCCAACGCAAGGCCTCGAAATAGCGATCAAAGCGCGCACCGCATCGAAGGCGGAGACGATCAGTTGATCGACGCCGAGATCTCAAACTGACCCGACGGGCTGCAGCCCGTGCGCGGCCCCGTGACATCGCCGCCAAGCGCCCGCCTTCTTACTCCAGCGATCGCCTCGCAGAACAACCTTGGAGTCGAGCCATCTCCGGAGTGTGAAGTACCGCACGAGCCCACGCTCCGGACGAGAACGTCTTCACCTCCGGGCACTCTACGATCGCCTGCTTCGAGCGCCTTCGCTGGCTCGTCCCACGAGCTGGGTTTCGCGCTGGTGCCGCGGAACGCTCCCAGTCATGATCATCGGACCGCCGGACGAATACATAATTCATGGGACTTGGAAGGAGCCGATTCGGCAACTCGGCAGCGCGGTTTCCGTCCAAGTTGGTCGCGCATTCGGCCGGCCATCCACAAAACACTACTCCGGGCGAAGCAAACATGAGCATGGCGATTGACGCTTTTGCTGAAAAGCGTGAATGGCCATCAGGTCCTCGCGATCTCCTTCGACGAGCTCACGCGCTGGTAGGTCGCGTCTCGTCGCTTGTTGGTCACCTGGGCGTAGATCATCGTGGAGGAGATGCTTCGATGACCGAGCCAGTCCTTCACGTCCGCTGAATCGACACCCTCGTTCATGAAGTGCACGGCGATGCTGTGTCGGAAGACGTGCACGTGCCGCCGTCCTTCCGGAAGGTTCGCCGCCGTCGCGTAGCGCCGGAACAGGTAGTAGATCAGCGACGGCGAAATCGCCGCACCAGGACGTCGGGCGCTCTGGAAGAGGAATCGTCCTGCGCCGACGTGCCGGGTTGGCAGGTATTCACGAAGCAGCTTCAGCGTGTGTGGGTGGAGCCGGTACGCGCCGGGGATCCCTTGCTTCACGCGGCTGATCCAGATGGAACGATCCCGCAGAGAGATGTCATCGACGCTGATGAGGGCAACTTCGCGGCGGCGCAGACCGTGACGGTAGATGAGGTCGAACAGCAGCCGATCTCGAAGGTTCACCTTCGGGATCGCGGCGAAGAACCGTTCGACCTCTTCTTTCGTAACGTAACGTACGCCGGTAGGGCGCGTCGTGGGAACGGCTTTTTCTTCCGACACGAGGCCTGAGAGTTTGACTCTTTTCAGCATTTTGGCGACAGCGGTAGCGGCCGAGGGGGGACAGCTTCAGTATGGCGAAGCCTCGCCGTCTGCGCACGTACGGCGCCGATGGTGCTGCTCCTCGCCATTGCCGCTAATGCAACGGCTGCGAGCGAACCATTCCCGCCTGACCAAGGGCCGGTGGCGTTCCGCTTCCGACACCCAGCCGAGACGACGACACCGGTCATCGTGAACGCCGATGCCACCGCGGACTGCTACCCGCTCACCCGCCCGAAGAAGAGACGCCGCGCGGTCGGCAAGGGCGGCCCGCCGTGCACGTCAAACCCCACCGTGCGTCTGACGGTCGAGCCGAACGCCTGCGACGGAGACGCGGTGCGCGTCGCCTGGCAGGCGTCGGAACCAACGGCGCGCGTCCACATCCAAGGCGTGGCCTGCGATCTCCCTGCGTCGGGATCGACGACTGTCATCGCCCGCCCGGACATGATCCTCCGTGCGATCGCGACCACCTGCGGGGTGGGTCCGGAGGCAACGGCGGCGGTGGCGATCGCTCCACCACCGATGATTCAAAGCTTCACCGCTGAGCACCGCATGCTCGCACCATTCGCGACAACGACGCTCCAGTTTTGCGTACGAGGGTGGGACATCATGGATGCTTGACGGCGCGAGCAAGTACCTGGATGACTTGGCCGGGTCGAGTCCCTTCGGTGGAGACGTTCGCGTCTACTTCCCGGCACTCCCGGCGGAAGCCGTACTCACCGTGGTCGGGCGGTGCGGCACGGCGTCTGCCGCGCTTGCGATCCCGCCGTGCACGGGGGAGCCGCCGGAGATGGACGTCGCGCAGGCGTCGGGGCGCATCGCCGTGGGACAACAGCAGCAATTGACCTTCCTCGCCTCACCCGCCGTGACGCCGATGGTGGATCGAGACGGACAACGGCCGTGATCGACACGGTCTATACGCCCGCACGCTCAGGCGAAAGCAGCATGCGGCTGTGGGGCGATAGCGCGTGTGGCGCGAAAGGACTGGGGTTCACACAGACGGTATGGAACTGCGGCCGGCCGCTCATCGAGTCCTTCACAGCGGGGGCGACGACGCTCGCGGTCGGGCAGAGCACGTACGTCTCCTACATCACCCAGGAGCGGCACAGCGAGTCCGCTGGAGTGGTCACGTCGTCACTCGGGAATCCGATCGGCGGCGTCGTCCACGATCCGAATCCTGAGAACCGGCGCTCGTACACCGCGACGAAGGCCGGCACGGACACCGTAACGCTCACGGTGGAGACGCCCTGCGGCCCGGCGACGGCGAGCCTCCAGATCATGGTGCGGTAGCCATAGCGGCTTCTGCGGACGGCCTTTCGGTGGCATCCACCTGATGATGGCGCCGAGCGGAAAAGTGCGGGTCGACTTCCACATCGGATCTCCGCACCTGCGGGGCTACAGAAGGAGAACGAGCACGCCGAGGACGGCACCGTGGACGAGCGCCGCCGCGGCGAAGGTGAACGGGTGCTGCCGAACGATGTCAGCGACCCATCGACGTCGCGCAATGACCGCCGGTGCGGCAAGGAGCCCGCGGATTTCCGCGAAGTCGCAGGACGGACGCCGGCACAGGAGCGCGTGGACCGACTGCAGCCCGTCCGAGATCGTGAGCTCATGGAGCCACGTTGGCCCCCATGCGCGGCTGCCGGGTTGCCCCTCGCATCGCGGGCAGCGCGTCAGCGTCGCGCGGTAGCTGTGCTGGGGCTCCAGGCGCGTCATGTGACCGGGGCGTGACGGAGCGCCCACCGGACGTGGTTCCGCACGTGCGGCGCGGCTTCCGCGAGCGGAAGAAGGAGCAATCCCCGAAGCCACATGTACGTCGGGAGCTCGGGAGAATCGAAATGCTGGACGACGCCGAACTGCGTGCCGTCCTCGAGCTCGTCCACGTCGGCGACCGAGCCGACGGGCTCTCCTGAATCCGGATCGAGGATGACGTACAAGACGCGGGTGAAATGCATAAGCGTGAAGGGTAGGAATGCGTGCGACCGGGGATGTTCGATGTGGATGTCAAAGAGCATCGGGCGACAAACGCGCAGCGCGATGTGGAAGTCGTTCCGCGCGGTGGAGTGGAGCACGAGCGCACCCTCCGATAACGAACTCCGTCGAAGTGGGTGCGGGCGTGAGATTGCACCAGAGCGCCCGCTCCCAGCGCTGCTGCTTATGCGGCAGGCACCGGTTCAGGGTCGTCGAGCGTCACCCTCGTGACACCATCCTGCTTCTTCCACGTAAGCATGTTCACCTCGTCCGCGCGGGCTTCGGTGACGTACCGTCGCATGCCGTCCTTCTCGTACGCACGATTCAGAAGCATGCCTTCGATGTAGATGCCCTGACCTTTCGACAGGTAGCGCTGGCAGATCTCGGCGAGCTTCCCCCAAGTGACGACGCGGTGGTAATCGGTCACCTCCTTCTTCGCGCCGTCGGAGGTCGTGTCGCGGTGCGTGGCGACGGGGAAGGTCACGCGGATCCGTCCGGCCGCGGTGGTGGACTGCTCGGGATCCGCGGCCAGGTGCCCGACGAGGATGACTTTGTTGACGCTTCGCATGGGAGTGGGTGTGAGGAATAGAGAACGAACGCCGTGAGCGGCTGGCGTCCGAGCCGGTGCAATCTCACGAGCCTCGCACAGACATCGTCATGCACGCGCCACCGCGATCGCCGGAGTCGGTCGAACTCGTGCCGCGTGAGTTCGACGGAGTCCGCGGAACCATCCACGTTCGGGCGCATGCTGCCCCACGCGACGGAGATTGCACCCATCGCACGGCAACGCCGGTTCAGGTCTTTCTCAACTTGATCACCACCTCTCATATGGCTATCCAGCTTCGTCTCCTCGGCAGCGTCACCGATGCCGTCCGGCACCTCACGTACACGGCGTCCGGCAAGCCACGGTTCACCTTCGGCGTTCGCGTCGGGACAATCCGGAAGCGGCTGTATCTCGTGACCGCCTACGGTACGCAGGCCAGGTTCGCCGACCTCTACCTCCGCACCGGGCAGCGCGTAAGGATCGAGGGCGCCTTTCTGCGCCGTGTGCCGTGCTACGACAGCGCGGTGCGCGCCGACACCATCCGGCACGTGGGTGCGGGAGGGCCGCAGCACGGGACGGTCATACGGTTCGTTCCCGCGGATCCTCCTGCTTCGCGGCTGCGCGTTCCCGCCGACATCGAGCACCACGACGCTGATTACGTACACGCGAAGGCAGCGCTCGCAAGCGCCGCATAATCCGGAAGAGGGCTATTAAGAAGCGTCGCATCGCAATCTCCGCCGCTTCTTCCTCAGTGCTGATCGGCGCCGCGTGAGGGGAGCGCCGCTGGACATGAAGGTTGCTCAATGCTCAGGAAATGCGGGAGGGCTGTGACGCCCTCCCGCGACGGGGGTGCTAATCCCGCTGATGGTTGTGAAGCCAGTACCAGAAGAGCCGGGCATCGAAGCGCAGCTCTCGCGTCGTGGCGCGCGGCCGGAGCCGCGCAGCGTCAAGCTGCCAGTCCCGACGGCTTCCCGATGTCCACGAATACATGGCGCTCGGAAGCACGTTTCGCAGAGCACATGCGGCTGCGAGGTCAATGCGGTAGGCCGGGAGGCGACCTCCCACTTCGGACGGCGCAGCCTTGTAGTAGACGACGATCCACTCGTAGATACCTGGAACGAGGAGATACTCCGGGGTGGTGGCGTTTTCCCGAACGGCTGGTGACCGGAAGATCGGCTTGAGGTCATCCGGCGTGCGCACGATGCAGAGCCGCGGCCACCCGAGCCCGGTGACGTAACGATCCGCGCCGATGAGGAGCATGTGTGCGTTCGTGCTGAGGACGTCCGCGATGAGCGTGATGTCCGTCACCGCCCCGAGCTTGATCAGGTAGTCGAGCACGGTGATGGTCGGATTCTCTCGGCTGTGCCGCGGCGACGGGAACGCCGCCCGGACGATGCGCGTGACGAGATCCAGGAGCCGCGCCTGGTCGTAATAAGCGGGTGAATAGGTGTCGCTCGCGCCGCCGTGGTCATTGGGCAGCAGGTTGTGGTGCGCGAAGCCTTCGCCGCGCCGATAATGCGCGACGATTCTCCGCACGAGCGCGGTGATCCGCGCCCAGACCGCACGCCTCTGGCGCGGATCCGCTTGACGCTTCGACGGAGTGTTGTGCGTGTGCTTCGGATGTTTTGTATGGTGAGACCGCCGTTTCGGCTTCGCCATGGTTCTTCTCTCCTAAGAAGTGTGTGATGGCTGAGTCGAGCGGCCGGACCCGCGGGCGTACGTCCGCAGATCCGCTGGGCTGGTACGTGTTGTCTCACCAACCGCACCAGTCCTTTTTCTGCCGGCGGCGCTGCCGCTCGTCTCATTCCCACAGACGCCGCCGGGCCTCGTGCCGCGACGGGTGAGGCGACCACGCCGCGGCAGGTCGAGTGTCCGGTCCGGCGGGGGCCAACGCGAGGAGAGAACGGTAGGTAAACGCTGTGAACAACGCAGGACGTAAAATGCCGCATGGGCGGCACGAAGGACCGAATCGAAGTTCCGTTCACGCCGCATGCGCTCGCACGCGCGATTCGCTGGGCGAAGGAGTGGTACGTCCACGAAAAGCGGCGCGGCTCGATCACCACGGCCGTCGCGGTGGCGTTCTTCGACGCGGCCGCGGACGACTATGAGCGGGCGGTGGCTGGTGCGATCGTTGCGCGGACGGTGCTCTCGCTCAGTGACATCCAGACGGTGGTCGATGAGCTCGCGTTACCGGCACCGCCTGATGCAGAAACGGTCAAGACGCTTCCCGACGCTGTCGAGCGGAACCTGCGCGGATTCCGGCACTACTTCCGTTTCGGCCGCCACTGGTATCGCTTCGCATTCGCCGGACCGCGTCAGCGGCGGCAACCGACAGAGCGGCATGCCGCGAGTTACCACCTGTCGCTGGCGTACGAACGCATCCCGCGTGGGATGGTCCCGCGTGACCGACAGCGTCATCGCCCGCTGAACCGCGAACAGCGTGCGATCGCGGCCACGGCTCCCACGCCGATGGCGAACTCCATTCTGCGTCGCGCCGCGCTGTTCGACGCGATCAAGACGCTGCTGCGCGAGGACCAGCCGGTGCTGTCGATCCAAGGTGTTGCGGGCGTTGGGAAAACGGAGTTCATCGCAGCACTTCTCGAACGGCTACGCGCGTGGTTCCCTGACGGGCATCTGTACCTCCACGCATCCGTCGGTGGGCAGCGACGCTCTGCGCCCGATGTACTTCGCGATGCGATTCTCCGTCTCGATCCGAAAGCGACGCTCGCATCCGGTCTCGACGCGCTCGCGGCGCATTACCGCTCGCTGGCGGCACGGCACGCGTGCGTGATCGTGTGTGAAGACGTGCTCGTTGCCGACGACGCGCTGCCGTTCCTGCCCGCGTCGGGGTGCGCGCTTATCGTGACATCGCGGAACCGGATCGCCTTGCCGGGTGCGCCGACGCCATATGTGCTCCAAACACCCTCTGCAACGGAAGCAGCGAGGTTCCTTGAGACGCTCGCTCCGCGGATCGATGTCGCTGCGGACGTGGAGCTCGTTAAATCAACCGAGGTCGCCGTGTCTGATCCAGCGCTCGCCCGGCGGCTCCTGACCGTAGCGGATGTCGTCGCACAACTCATGGGGGATCTTCCGTTGGCGCTGCACGTCTGCGGCAGGTACATGGCGCAGCATCCGGATGTCTTGCCAGAAGCGTTCGCACGTCGGTTGCACGACACGCGCTCGCGGATTGCGCTCACGGGTGCACGAGGCGAGACGCTATCAGTTGCGTCGAGCGTATCCGTATCCTATGACTCGCTGTTGCCGAGCGAGCAGCGCGCCTTCCGGCGCTTGGGTCTCATCCCAAGCTCGTTCGATCGGTTTGCCGCGATCGTCGTCGCCGACGATCCGACTCGGCTCACGGACGCGGGCGGACCGACGCTCGCCAGCGAGCTTGTACAGCAGGGGCTCGTCACCTTTGATCCCGCGACCGGGCGATATCGGATGCATGAGCTCCTGCGAGCGTATGGCCGCTCGCGCATGAGTGAGGACGAATACCGCGATACACGCGCTGCACTTGCGCAGGCGTACGGGTATTCCGGGCAGCGATTTTTGGTCGACATCCAGCGTGGCGATGCGCAGCGGCTTGTCGAAGCGGAGCGTACCTTCGGCGAGGAGTTGCCGAACTTTTCGCTCGTCGTCGAAGAACTACTCAGCGACCTCAGAGGCTATCGACGTACTGTTCGAAACATCGAGCATAGTGCTTGGTGTCGCTCCGTTGCTCCTCCGAACTGCACCGGAGCGGCTGTTCGCATGGTCGGACTGCCTCTGGCGCGCGTTCGCGCCGCTCGCCGAAGCGGGTGTTGTCCATCAGCAGCGCTTTCCGATTCACCGAGCGCATGTCCATGCGGCTAGAGATTGGGGGATCGCAGCGCTCCGACGCGTCCACCACGGGTATCACTGTGGGCTCGCGGCTGAGAGCGTGTACCCGCCGGATCCGCGGCAGGCGCTTCAGTATTACGCAGCGGTGGTGGGAGAGATTTGGCAGAAGCTCTCGGAGCATGAGCCAGCGGCGGGTATCGCGTGGTGGGCGCGTGGCCGCGCGGCGCGACAATACCGGTGGAGTGACGTTCGTCCAAATGAGGACGTCGTTCCGTTCGTCACCGATGCAATGGACATGACCGAGCCGGGGATGTCCGGACTGCTGCTCCAGGAGCTCGTCATCGCGCAGCTTCACGCCGAGAATGGTCGCGAGGATGGCATAGCGTCGTCTGCGGCGGTGCTGCGCAAGTGGCGGCAGCGAACGTCGCAGGAACCACCGTATGCCGCGGCCTTTCTCCTTGACGCCCTCGGCGAGCACGCGCCGGCGTGGTTCTGGGCGCACCACACACTCGTCGTGCATGTCGGAGAAGGACGCAATGCCCTGATGATCGACGAAGAGGTCGAACGCGAGGCTGGGTCAGGCGATGGCGTTCGCGGAATGCTCGTCGACGAGGTGAGGCGTTGGTTCCGGAAACGACCCCCGGACTGGCGGCGAATACCACTACCGGTCGCAGCAGGGTATGCGCTCATCGCGGCAGGAGATCCTGGCGAAGCGTATCGACTCTTTGACGCGGCCGTGCGGGTAGCGGAAGCAACGTCAGACGTTGACGGCATGATCGCAGCGCGCGCGGGGCGGGCGCGCGCGCACGAAGCCACGGGGAACGCGGACAGGGCGCTGCAAGACAGGGAATGGCTGCTTCGTGTATCGCCGTCCGCGTGATTCGGGGTCGGCCGATCGCCCGCGAGCGCGCCGCGTAGCGCTGAGCCACGCTCACCGCGATTCCCTATCACGCGATTTCAACGAAGAGCGGCGTTGGAGTTGCGCGGACGCTGTCCATCGAGACGAATGACGAAGCATCGGTCAGCGCATCGGCGGCGGTGTCGAGCGTGCGCATCAACGACACGACGACCGATGAGCGGGTACAGATGAAGTGTTGTCGGACCGTCCGCGGTACGTCTGCGCCGATGACCGTCAACGCAGCGTCGACGTGAGCATCGGCGCCGGAGTGGATGATGACACGGAGCGCCGGATTGCGGCAGACCTCGCAGAACCGCGCGTAGCGCCGGAGCTTCAGACGGAGCTTCGCGGTGCTTGCACTCCCCGTCTCCGCCTCGATCGCGAAGCGATGTCCTGCGATCGTAAACATGCAGTCCGGCCGGATCGGGACAATGCCGTCGCCGGTGATGAGGTCACGGTGTCGCTGCGGCTCGGGATCGCGGAAGGAGAGATCGGCGACGCCATCCGGCTCGATGTCCTCGACTGGCCACCCATGGGCCCGTGCGCTGTACCAGAGCAGCGAGACGAGTTCCGTGCTGAGGAGGTGGTGCCGAACACCGGAACTATCGCCCGCGTAGTGCTTCATCGCCGCATCACCGTTGTTGTGCAGAACGCGGTCGGTCTCGCGTGGAGCGATGCCCGCGGCACGTAGCGCCTCACGCGTCCGGTCGCGCGCCGGAGCCGCTGCAACGAGCACCTGCCGCCACCGGTCGTTGGGGATGGCGAGCGGATGAAGCCCGGTCCGCGCGGCCGCCGACGCCCTGCCATCCGCAATCGTGTAGACGAAGGGCCGCGAGCCATGCAGGTAACGGCTGAACCCCGCCTGAAACCGTTCAACGTAGCCCGCGCGCCACAGCTGCGTCAGGCGCTTCGGAAAGTATGCGTGTCCCTCTCCGCCATTCGCCCAGGAGGCGGTGAGCGCGAGCGCCGGTGCGGTTGCCCAGCGGAAGTAGAAAAGATCGCGGAGCACGGCGAGATCGCGGGTCTGGGGCTCGAGCGCCACGAGCCGAGGATCGCGATGCAGCCGGGAGCGCGGGCGACCGTCAGCCACGACGCCTGCCTCCCGGGCGACGGGGCTGGCGCTTCGGCGGTTCTTCATTGAGTGGCGCGAAGCGAGGCGTGACCGGCGGCCGGACTGGCAGACGTGGGAGTGTCTGCGGACCGGCAACGCCAAGCGCGTGAGGAGGCAGGTCGCCGGCGCTGTCGACGGTGTCTGGAGGAGCGGACGAGAGCGACACCGTGACATGCGGATCGTACGGAGCACGCGGCTGCGCATGCGCGCGCCACAACGCGTTGTGCGCCTTCCGGTAGACGTCGCGTATCGGCACGTCGTAGACCCGGTCTGGAAACGTCGGCGGTGCCGCGAACGTGACCTCGGTCCCATCGCCCTCGTAGCGCACCATGCCACCAAACCGCGGGCGCCGGAGCGCGGCCTGCGCGCGATACTTGACCTGATCCGAGAACCCGACGACATGCAGTGACTCATGTTCGCTCATGCTCGATCCTCCGCCGGAGCTGGTCGCTTCTCCCGACCCACGGGTCTCGGTGAATCCGCCGAACTCGGAGTACGCCGAGTACTGGAGCGCGTGTGCCCAGGAGCGCTGGATCGTCGTGCTGCCGGTCGTGCTGTCGCTGAAGGCGGATGTCCAGAACCGCTGCACGAGCCCGTCCGGTTCGATCTCCGTCGTATGGAGCACCTCGTCTTCGGCCTCGTCGAAGGTGGCGGGGCGGAAGGTGATCTGGAGATTCGTCAAGGACGGCAGCTGTTTCCCGAGCGTCGGGAGGCCGATCGTGTCCCACTGGTGGTTGTTCTGGTGCGCGACGACGTACGACACCCCGAGGTTGCGTGAGACCGCGAGCACCGTCTCCAGATTCCGGCCCATCCACCGCGGCTCGTCCGCGATGACGAGGAGGTTCGCGAGGTCCGCCGCGTCTTGCCGGTGAAGGAAGAGCGCGTGGAGCATGGCATGGATGCTTGGTACGCCTTCGTCTTCTGGAGATCCTGCGCCTCGCGGTTCGTGACGCTCAGCGATGTCCGTCCGAAGGCGACGTCTTCCAGCGGCAGCGTCTCGTCGTTCAGGAGGTCGCCGAGCACCGTCCCGCGCGCAAAGTCCGCGAGGCTGTTCCGGGTCGAGGCGGTTTCGTCCTCAAATGCGCGCCAGCTTTTCCCCGGGTCGAACGGCCGCAGCCGCAGGATGTGGCTGAGGGCCGCCCGCTGGTGCTGGAGGAACGGGAGCTCGCTCGACCGAAACTGGCGCGCGTCGATCTCCCGGTCGAGGAAGGCGATGTAAGCAGGATCGTCGAGGAAGGTGAGCCCCTCGGCGATCGGGCGCTCGGCGGCGGCGAGCGTGGTGAGGATGGCGGTTGCGACGCGCTGGAACTTCACGCGCTGCGCCGCGTCGGCGTCGTTCAGCTTCACGTAGAGGACTTCGACGGCGCGGGAGACCACGTCGCGGAGGCGTTCGCGACGGCCATCCGCGAGGGTTCGGCGGCGGAGCAGGTCGAACGAGACCGGCGGGGCGGGCGCGCCGACCGTCAGGAAGGCGAACCGGCGAAGAAAGGCTGCGGTGATACCGGCGAGGCCGGGACAGGCATCCTCGGCGATGGCACGCATGGTCGCTTCGGTCGCGATCCATGCCTGGAGCTCGCGGTGGCCGGTGCCGATGTAGTCGAACTGCACCCATGGCGCATCGATGCCGCGGCCGACCAGGAGCTGCCGGAGGAGCGAGGTCTTGCCCGCTCCGATCGATCCGCGGACATGGACACCGCGCGTGAGCGCGTCGAGCGGAAGGTAGTACGGCTGGCGCGTGCCGCCGATGAATCCTAGGCAGATCGACTCGGCGTGGACGGGGAAGTCGGTGCGGTGAACGAGAGCTGTCGTGATCATGCACCGTGGCCGTTCCCGTTCGGGTGGGCGCCCGTCGCGCCGAGACGTTGCATTGCGGCGAGGACCTGTGCGGTGTGGCGTGTGCCGGAGACCGCATCGAGGCGCGCGCGGAGCTCGTCATACTTCGCTCGGTATCGCTCCGGGTCGCCGGCGAGCATGGGCTGACCCGCGACGATCCGGTCGAGCACGACATCGCGCGTGCGTGTCGCGGCGTCGGCGGCACTCGCCCCGTCGAGTTGCGCCGTGACGAAGACGCAGGCTGCGAACGCGTGATAGGGGGTAAGGACATCGGTGGGCACGTGGCCGGCCTGCACATCTTCCACGATCCATCGCGCGTGTGACTCCTGCTGCTTTCGCCGAGCGGCGGCGTACTCGGCGTCGAGATGGGGCGTCATCGAACCGGCCGGGGATGACGCCGGCGCGGGTGGGGCCGCGGCGCGAATGGCGTGCAGCTGCGCCGAGAGCTTCGCGCGTTCGACGTCGCGCCGGAGCTGCGCGAGCGCAGCCTCATCCTGCACCGTCGCCGCAAGCGTCTGACGTGAGCGTAAGATGATGCTTCCGGACTTCCAATTCCACCTGCCGGACGATCTGAGCGTCCATGTCCGCACGAAGCCGCTCCAGGTCAGCCGCACACGCGGCGCTCGCGCGTTGCACGCGATACACGATCTCCGTGATCTGCCACGCAGCGTCCGCCGCGAGACGGGCTTCTTTCAGCCGCGCGTGGAGCCGTTCCATTGCCCATTTGCCGGCGTCCGGCCGGAACCCGGCCATGAGGGTGTCTGTGATCATGGCGCGGATGTCTGCCGGTGCCGGAGCGTAGTCGGCTTCAACTGACTGATCGTGCGGCGTGTAGCGGATCATCGACATGATTACCGTCCTTTCTGGATCTCAATGAATTGGCAGCGAAGGTCCCTGAGGGCGGCGCGTGCCGCCTCGATGGCGCGCGCAGCTTCGCGCGCCATCTCCGTGCTCTCGTCGGTGAGGCCGCGGAGGTCGTTGCGGTGTTGCTCGATGACAATGTTCTGAGCCTCGCGGTACACCTTGTCGAAGCGGTGCGCGCACACGGCGACGCCGGCACAGAACGAGACGAGGAGCAGGATGAGCGAGCAGCCAAAGCCTCCGAACACCTGCGCAGGGCTGCACCCGACGATGAGAAGAAGTGGCGCGACCCGCGTGAACTGAAGCGCGCGCAGCAATTGGCGGACACCAACCCACGGCCGGTAGCCTGTCATCCTCAGCGAGACAAGAGGAGACAGGAGAGAAACACCATGCCGAAGAAGCCGTCCTGTGCGCAGGTGGTGGAGCATGGGGGAGACGATGCACCCGACCGGCGCGCACAGAACAGAATCGGTCGAAGTCACGTGAGCGGGACCACCCCGGGAGCCAGCCGCGACGAAGAGACAGCGGGCTGTAGCGCGATGAAGCATGCGCCATAGGTGCCGCCGAAGTGCCCGCACCGGAAGGGCGGAGCCGCTGATAATCGAGAATTATCAAGCGACTCTGCGCGCCACACACTCGAACCTTATGCTCCACCGAGTTCGGGACCGTGTGGCCAGCTTCTCTACAACGGCTTCTCGATTGTCTGGTTCGATGTGTTCCAAGCGGGCGCGGATACAGCACTCCCGGTCACTTCCGATGGCTTCATCTGGCCGCTCGATGATGATCTGGATCGAGAAATCTTCGACGCACACTTTCTCGACCGCGGTGTGATGCGTCGGTACCGCCTCGACGGGTTCCAGATTGCCGTGACGATCGACGCCCACGAAACGTCTCCGACAGTCATTGGCGAAGTGCAGGTCCGCGCAACAAGATACTTCGACGACACGGTATGCGTCAGCTATCGCCTGATGGCATCAACGAGCAGCGATGACGTGAAGCGTTTCGGATTCGCCGAGTCATCGTCAGCGCTCACGACGGATCATCTCATCCTGCTAGCCGGCATGGCGTCCGCCGTTGAGAACTGGCATGCTACCGCGGACGACGACGATGCGGACTTCGTCATCAATCGTCCCGTCCACCGATGCGACGTTAGTGAAGTTCGGCTATCCGTTGAGGGGCAGCGTCTTCGTGGCCCCGGTGGCGCGTGGCACGATGGCGAGCATTTGCTCGGCCGAAGCGAAGTCTTTCAGGACGTCATTCTTCGCTATAGGCGCTTCCTTCTGGGCAAATCGGACGACACCACGAAGCGCGCGACTGATTACTGCCTGCTCGATATTTGGGAGTCGATCTCGCACACGCCGCCCGTGTCCTTCACCGACATGGAATCAGGCGACATCATCGCCCATATCGAGGAGCACCACCGCTCCGAGTTGATGGGGCTGTTGACACTGTACCCTTATGAGTGGCCGTACCGTGATGCGCGCTACTATCGACGAGTGTGCGGTGACAACATCGCAATAGACACAGACGACCTCGTCCTCGTTACTCATAATGTAGCGCTCGTCATGGGAACCTACGGGAAGCGCGGTGCCGGAAGTCCTACCCCTTGGAAGCAGGTTCTGGAGCGGACGCGCCGTGAGCATCACGTCTCATGGGGCGAATACCTTCGGATCCTCGAAATCGTTATCGCTAAGGTGCACACGATCAACTCCGCTCACGGCAAGCTTCAACCTGTTCACGTGAAAGGGAAGTTGTCAGGCGAGAATGAGGAACAGATCCGTCGTAACTCGATCTTCGCGCTCAGCGTCGGGCACATGATCGTAGACATGAACGCCGTCACCTTCTCCCGCTACCTCTCGCACAAAGTAATGTATGAACAGACTGAAGTTCGCCTCGACGTGGCTGCGGACCTTCACACGCTCACTGCATCGCTTTCGCAGATCGATAAGGCCATGCATAACTTGGACAGCATCGATCAAGCCCGGCGCGCCCGTATTCTGAACCGCGTATTGCTCGCGATCTCGATTGCATCACTGTTCCAGCTGGTATTTCAGCCCGTGAGTATCCCGTTGTTGCAGGAAATGATCGATGAGGCGGTAGCGAAGTTCGTTGGATCGACGATCATCTCTGTCATCGCGGTCGCACTCGTGATCGCACCGATGGCCGCAGCGCTCTACTTCGCGCTTCAGGTGATTTCTCGATTTCGGCGCAAGCTCAAAAGAACGTAACGGGACGTGCTTTCGTGGAGATCGCATCACTATCGATGAGTGTACGTTGCACGTAACGAGGTAGCGCGAACATGGCTTTCAATGCGGCAGCGTCGAGATACCGCAGGTCACTGATTACCGCGCGCAGCTTTCTGCCGATCTCACGCTCCGCGGGTAGTCGGTATTCATCGCGACTGCCGACAACAAATCCCCACGTGCCCGGATAGGTGGGGATGTGCGCCGAATACGGCAGCACGGTCGGAAAGACCTGCCGCATCGTTCGCACCACCGTACTAAACCCTGCTCCAGTGATCGGTCCGGCCTGCACAGCGACGATGCCTCGCGACGCAAGGCGATACGCCATCCTCGAGAACGCCTCAACCGTGAAAAGGGATAAAGAAGGTCCGTCGGCGACTGGGTCGCAGAGATCCATAATGATGATGTCCCAATGCGTGGTACCACCATCTAGAAAAGAAGAAGCATCCTCGATAACAACGTGGAGCCGTGGATCGGCGAACACGTCTCGGTGCATCTCAGGCAGAAAATCGCGACAGGCATCCACAACCTCGCGATCGATGTCCACCATCGTTATGTCTTGAACGGTCGGCCACCGTGCTGCCTCGCGCGCAGTTGCGCCCTCGGCCCCGCCAAGAATTAGAACGCGGCGCGCTGCACCATGCAGCATGAGAGCTGGTTGGACGAGCGCTTCGTGATAGATAAATTCGTCGGCAACGCATGACTGCCACTTACCGTCGAGGACGAGGGCTTTGCCGAGATTATGTGTCGCAACTATGTACAGTTCCTGAAAGGCTGTGTGCTTGTGGATGAATACATGAGCTATAGCACGCGCGGCGAATTCAAACTGCGACGGCGCTTCCACGAGCCATCCCGTGGGTGATGGTGCTGCCCCGCTCATGGCCGCGTATCCTCGGCTAAGGGAGCTAGGACGCCCTCTCCTCGGTTGAGACTACAACGCGTTACCGTTCGGGCGCCGAGGATGTTCGCAACCGCGTCGATAGCCTGATCAGGTCTCGCCGTTTCGCCGCACGTGAAAATGTCCACCGTGGCGTAGGCGTGTTCCGGCCAAGTGTGAATCGCGAGGTGTGACTCGGCGAGAATGGCGATTCCGGTAAATCCATGAGGATCGAACGCATGCACGTCCTGTTTGACGACGGTCACTCCCGCCGCATGAGCTGCGGTCGAGAGCGCAGTGTCAATCACTGCCCGATCGTTTAGCAGGCGAGGATCGCAGTTGAAGAGATCTGCGAGAACCTGCACCCCGCCCGCCTTCACAACCTGCCCCTCGATCGCTGCGATAATTCTCGATTATCGGTCATTGCCCCGTCCATGTGCCGTAGGTCCGCCATCAAAGGGGTGACGGCTGAACCTGTTTCCCTACCCCCGTCCGCTAACAAGACGTCCCTCGCTGCCCGTCGGCGGTGAACCGCGGGTGTGCGGCGTGTAGCGGGCGCCCACAGCCTCGTCCGAACATGAGACACCCCTTCCCGCGTTGCCGGGAAGGGGTGGAATGCCAAGACCGTAGGGGAGCGGGTGAGCGTGCTTGATTAAATCTCGTCGCTGAAAACTCGGCGTGCCACGAAGAACCCCCGAACGGTGACACCGGGAAAGCGTCGCGTGAGCGCGGTCTTCCCCGCCACAAAGTGCGCGCCGGTCGTGAGCACGTCATCGACGAGCGCGATCGTCGCGGGCGCGGGTGCGGCGGTTGACTCGTCGACGATGAAGTTGGCGACAAGCCGGTCGATAGAAGGACGTGGCGCCGCCACGTGCGCGGCACCAGTGCTGACAGCACAAACGAGGAGCTCGCGGATGTCGAGGTCGCCCTTGGGATCGATCGCACGGAGGACGCGGAGCATGCGGTCGTCGTAGAGCGGATCACTACGGGCTTTCGAGGGCGGCATGGGCACGAGCGTCACGCGTCGCAGGCGGCCGAGGTCGAGATTGTTCCGGAACTCTCGCGCGACCTGCTGGATTGCGAGCTCCTTGTAGCGCCATTCGGGCCTGCCGCGCCGGTCGGGTGGCTTCTTCAGGTTGTGGATGAGGCGGTTCGTCTCGCTGTGCGCGTACCCACGGCCGGAGGCGTACTCCCGGAGGAAGTAGCACTGGTCGCGGTCGGTGAGGTGGGCGTGAAGCGGACGAAGCAGGTCATCGATCGCGGTGAACACCCCGCAGGGTCTCCACGATGTCGGCGGCCCCGGTCACCCGGATCGCGCCGTGCTCCTCGACGAAGGCGTGCGGCCATCGGGACGCCGGGTCGCGGAAGCAGCGGTCCAGGATGAAGAGCGGGCGCGCCTGCTCGACGGCGGCGCGGGCGAGGATGCGTGCGCCGGACATTTCTCCCGCTTCCACGATGACGCTCGCGCGAGTGAGCGCGGCCATCGTGACGTTCCGCTCGCGGAAGAACGCGCGGTTCTGCATCCACGACTGCTGATGATACCGGAGCACCGGCACCTGGCTCACGACGAGGAACTCGCGGGCGATGCGCTCCTGGAGGGCGGCGTTCGCGCGCGGGTAGACTTCGGAGATCGGGGTGCCGATCACCGCGATCGTGCGACCGGCGGCGTCAAGCGCGGAGGTGTGGGCCTGCGTGTCGATGCCGTCAGCGAGGCCGGAGACGATCGTCCAGTCAGCGGCGACGAGGCCGCGGATGAGGGCGTCCGTGTCCGCGAGGGCCTCGGCTGTGGGGCGCCGCGTGCCGACGACCGCGATGCACGGGCTTTCGAGAAAGTTCCACGTGCCGAGCGAGTACAGGAGCTCCACCGGATGCTCGGCATCGCGGAGGGCGGCCGGGTACTCGGCGGTGTGGTGCAGGGTGACGCCGAACTGCCCGATGCCCTTCGCCGCGAGGAGGTCACGGACCTGGGCCGCCGTGGCCTCGGCGAGGTGGTGCGGGACGAAGTCCGACGGGAGCGACTCGGGACGTGCGCGGAACTTCTCCGCGAGCTTCTTGACGGTCGTTCCGGGCTGCGCCCACAGCCACTCGTAGGCGCCCAGCTCGCGGAAGGGCGAGACGCTCCGGACGAAATCGTCCGCGTCAGGAAAAGCGAGTGCGCGTTGCTGCATTAGGAGCCTCAGACGATTGTCGCATGGGGCGGTGGCGCGGGAGCGGACTCTCCGCGGGGGAGAGGGCGTACCGCGGGCGTGGGGCGGTGGGGTCGAAGGGCAGGAGGTGGAGTAAGTCGCGAAGATTTCGGAGGGCTGTCCCAGCTTGGCCGAAGAGTCGAAGCCCTGAGTCTGCCGTGAGATGCGGTGATCGGCGCGATACAAGGTGGAGAGTCCACCCCTCCGTTCGTAGAACCGGAGGGGTGACCTGACAGGGTGCGTGTGCATGAACGTGCCATCCTTTCCGTGTTACCTGGTGCGTCAGCGGCGTTGCGGCGTGCCGTGGCGACGGTCGAGCGCTTCCCGCACGGCTTCGAAGACGCGCGTGTCGGGCCGTGCGTAGCGTGCGGTCGTGGTTTGGCTCGCGTGCCCCATCACCTTGCTGATGATGGCGAGCGACAAGCCGTCCGACGCGCGCGAGGAGCCGTAGGTGTGCCGGAGATCGTGGAAGCGCACCTTGCGCGTGATGCCGGCGAGCTGTTTCGCGAGCGCGAAGGCGCGGCGGATGCGCGTGACCGAGAGCGGTGCGCCCGCTTCGTCGACGAAGACGAGCTCCCCGGCGACAAGGCGGGCGCGGCACTCGCGAAGCGCTGCCTCGCACGCGGCGCTGATGGGGACGACGACTTCGCGCTCGGTCTTCTCCATCACGAGCTGGATCCAGCCGTCGTTCCACCGGACATCCTTCCACGAGAGGCGACAGAGGTCGCCGAGCCGGAGCCCGGTCGTGAGTGCGACCACGAAGAACGGGCGGAGCGCGCGAAAGTGCTCCCAGATTTCATTTGCCGCGTCGCTGTCCCACCGGCGGCTACCGCGGAACGCGCGCGGCGTAGGGTAGCGTTCGCATGGCACGACCTGACCGCGCCGATACTTCCCGCGAAGGTGGGCGACGAATGCCTCGCGATCCTCGAACGTGGCGAGGAACGCCGCACACTCCCGGTCGGACAGCTCATTTTTTGGGCGGTTCACCTTCTCGCGCTCGAGGCGCTTCTTGAACGGGCTCTCCTCCAGCACGTCGAAGCGCACGGCGTAGTTCACGAGCACGCGGAGGATGTTCGCGTAGCCGTTGATGGTCGCGCCGGCGAGCGGCCGTTTGCCGGCCGCCCGCCGCTCCCGCTTCAGCTCACGAATCCAAACGTTCACGGCGCCCGCGGTGATGTCGGTGAGGCGCCATGTGCCGAACCGCGGCAGGAGACACCGCTCGGCGACGAGCCGGTAGTCCTTCGCGGTCGAAGGCGACAGTCCTTCGATGATGAGATCGAAATAGCGGTCGTAGAACTCCTGAAACGTCGGCGCGATGAGCGCGGGCTCCTCATCGCCGCGATTCACGCGGGCGCGGAACGCCGCCATCGCCTGCTCGGCTTCCGCTGGCGAAACGTTGTGCAGCGTGCGGCGGATGCGCGTCTCACCCTTGCCGCCCTGCACGTAGATCGAGAGCTTCGCCGTGCGAGTCTTCGCGTCGTACAGGAGCCCACGTGCGAGCTGCCGCATCTTCGGGCGCTTGGCGGTTACGCCACGCGTTGCGGCGGCCGGCGTTCGATGCGACGTCGTGCGCGCCGCTCCGCGATCGCCGCGTCCACCAGCGTCCGGCGGTACAGGATCAGGCGATCCGAGATCCGGTGTTCCGGTTGCGGGAACCAGCCGTCCCGCTCCCACTTCGCGATCGTCTGCGTCTGGACGCCGAGCTCCGCGGCGAGCACGTGCCGGGGGACAAAATCCTTCTTCATGCGTATCCTCCTTCGGTGGGATGGTCGCAGCCGCGGCGCCGGGATCGTCCGACTCGGACGAAGTCGAGCGAGCTGCAGACGCGGATGCGTCACTAGGCGCGCAACCAGGCACGGAGGCCATTTCGGCGTGCGCGTCGAAAAGAGGGGTGGGAGCTAAGTTGGTGGTGGGATTGGGGTTGTGTTTGGTCGGGCAGGGGGGATTTGAACCCCCGACCACCTGAACCCCATTCAGGTACGCTACCAGGCTGCGCTACTGCCCGACTCTGGCGTGGATGCTATCACGCGCGGCGGTGCTAACGCCTTGGGGGCGCGGGTATTCCGGCTGCGGCGGTTACGGCTGGGCCGGGGCCCAGAGGATGAGGTACTTGGTTACCTCGATGTTCTTCTGGGTGGGGACGATGGAGATCTCTTCGATGGAGCGGGCCCTGGCGGTCAGTTCTTCGCGGCGGGTGTGGAGCTCGCGGTCCCAGGCTTTCTGGATCTGGGCGATGTTTTCGAGGTAGTCGACTTCGCGGACGGAGGTGCCGGGGTCGGCGACGGCGGCGGGGCGGCCGCTGGTGATGTTGTAGAGGGTCTGGCCCCAGGCGACGTTGATCTCTTTCTTGTCGGTGCGGGGGAGGGTCTCGTCGTCGTCGATCTCTCGCTGCTCGCGCTCGGAGCGCTCGCGGAGCTGGTCGATGCGGCGGCGGAAGGTGGACTCGAGGCGCTCCTGCTCGTCCTCGAGCTGACGGTTGGCCTCTTCCAGGCAGCGCTCGATGAAGGCCTCGCGCGTCTCGGTGGGCTCGGAGTAGAAGCCGAAGGCTTCGTTGTGGAAGATCTGCATCCGGGCGTTGCGGCCGAGGAACTGCTTGAAGCCGTCCTGCGACTGGGCGGCGTGCTGCATCAGCGTTTCGGGGCTGATGTCGTTCTGGATGCGGTGCGTCGGATCGGGCACGGCGCGGATGTCGAGCTTCTCGGCGTCGATCTCCGAGGCCTGCTGCCAGAGCACGCCGCTGGCGGCGATGGGGGCGATGTAGGAGCGCGCGGTCTGGCGATGCGTGCCGCTGCGCGACTCGACGTGCGTGACGATTCCTTCGGCCAGGACGAACGGGCGGTAGTCGCCGCTGCCGCCGTAGACGAAGAGCTGTTCGAGGCTGTCCGCGTCGGGGCGGGCCCGTCTCGGTGCGCGTGCGGACGGCGCGGTGTGCGTGTCGCGGTCGCGCTCGACGGTCAGTCCGTGGGCGACCGGCGTGACGTCGAGCGTCTGTCCCGGGACGGATGCCAGCGCGGTGGTGATGGCCTCGCGGCGGTCTGGGGGGAAAAGGAAGACGATGCAGCCGCCGCCGCCCGCGCCGCAGACCTTGCCGGCCCACGCACCCGCGCCTTTGGCGGCGTCGATGGCGGAGTCGATCTCCGGCGTGGAGATCCCTTCGATGAGCGCCTTGCGTGCTTCCCATTCGTGCTGCAGGGCGGTGCCGGCCGCTTCGAAGTTGCCGGCGTCGAGGGCGCGCTCCATCTCCATCGAAATCTCGGCGATGCGCGCGAAGCCCTTCTGCACCTTCTTCTTGCCGTCGATCTGGCGCTTGTACATCTCCCAGTTGTTGGTCCCGGAGAAATGCGCGACGCCGGTGTAGTGCATGAGCATGTGCGCGCCGAGCTCCTGCACGGAGGTCTGCATCGGGTGGCGCACCGGCTTGCCGGGATTGAGGTGCAGCGACGCCAGTCCGCCGAAGACCGGCGGGTAGTAATCCTGGATGCCGGCGGGGACGCCGAGGAGGCGCGTCTCGAGGTCGCGGACGAGGAAGATCAGGTCCTCTCCCTCGATCGGCTGGCCGGCCATTTCCGACAGCGCGCGCACGAGGGTGATCGAGAGCGCGGACGAGCCGCCGAGGCCTGAGCCGCGCGGTGCGTCGGTGCGGGTGGTGATGCGGATGCCGCTCAGCTTGAAGTACTCGACGGCGCGATAGAGCAGCGAGGCCTTCGGGTCGTTGGCCATCTCCTGCAGCGACTCGTACGACTGCTTGTACTGCTGGTCGGTGAGGTGGATCTCGATCGCGCCGCCGGTTGTCTCGCAAACTTCCGATTCGGCGAAGTAGGAGATGGCGACATTGACGGTGCGCGAGCCGGGGTGGAAGAGATACAGCGGCCAGAGGTCGAGAGTGCCCCCGGCGAGATCGGCGCGCACCGGCGCACGGACGATGACCTTGTTCATATGGGTGACGCGGATTCTGCTAGAAGAGTGCCCGTTGCGGCACTTCTTTTTCGCCGACCGCGCCGTCCGGTGAGGAGAGGCGCGGCAGCAGGCGGGCCACATTCGCACGGAAGCGCGTCAGGTTCCCGCCGCGCAGCGGGTCGGGAGTGATCGACTTGAGCTGCAGCGGGTTGAGCCACTTGCCGTTCTCGGAGACGCGGTAATCGAGGTGCGGTCCGGTAGCGAGCCCGGTCATGCCGACGTAGCCGATGACGTCGCCCTGCGTGACGCGCGTGCCTTTCTTCAGGCCCTTCGCGAATTTCTGCAGGTGGAGGTAGCAGGTGTCGTAGCGCGACGAGTGGCGCACCCGGATGAAGTTACCCTCGCCCGGCTTGTAGCGCGCCTCGACCACGACGCCGTCCGCGGTGCTCATGACAGGCGTGCCGGTCGGCGCGCCGTAGTCGATCCCGTAGTGCGGACGGAAGTACTTCAGGACGGGATGAAAGCGCTTCTTGGTGAAGCCGGAGGTGACGCGCGAGAACTTCAGCGGCGCCTTGAGGAACTGCTTGCGGAGCGGCGCGCCGCCGGCGGCGTAGTAGCCCGCCGCGCCGTCGGGCTGCTCGTGACGGAAGGCCTCGTAGGTCGTGCCGCGATGCGTGAAGCGGGCGGCGGTGACGGGGCCGTAGCCGAGGAGGTCGGCGCCGGCGTACTGCTTCTTCACCACCAGGCTGAACGAGTCGCCTTTGCGCAGCTCGAAGAAGTCGATGTCCCACTGAAAAACGTCGATGAGCTGCTGCACGAGCTGCGGTCCTTCGCCCTGGTGGCGGAGGGCCTCGTAGAGCGAGCGGTTGATGGTGGCGGAGATGGCCGTCTCTTCCTCGCGGATGACGGCCTGCTGCGCCTTCACGTCGAAGCGGTCGCCGTGGCGCACGGCGCCGACTTCGCCCCAGCCGGTGATCTTCATCTGCACCGCGTCGACGATGCCGAGCTGGTCGTAGTGGAAGCGGACGAGCTGGCCGGGGCGGAGGCGGCGGACGTCGATGGACTTGGCCAGCTCGCTGGTGAGCATCGCGCTCTCGCCGCGCGAGAGGCCGCCGGCGAGGAGGAGCTTGTCGAGCGTGTCGTTCTTCTCGACAGTGAGGATCAGGGAGTGCTCGGGGAGTGCCGAGCTGGCCGGCTTCTGCAGCTCGGCGTAGCGCAACTGCAGGGGCGGCGCGAGCGCGGAGGACTGCTGCACGGGACCGCCGAGCTCCGGCTGCGAGCGGACGGACGCGAGGAACAAAGGAATGGCCAGCGGGAGCGCCAGCGCCGCGAAGATCCGCGGCCGCTGCTTCACCACCCCACCCAGACGCTCACCAATGGTGCGAGATCTTTTCATCGAATCAGAAAGGTTTTACTTCGACGGAGGAGTGGTCCACTGCTCGGGAGTGAGCACGGTGGCCGCTTTTTCGTTGAGGGGAACGTCGGCGCGGCGGAAGCTCGCCGGGACGAGGAAGACTGAGGCGTCGGGCGCGACTTCGCGGATCGACGTCACCCACATCTCGCGGATGATCGTCTTGGCCGACGGCACGTTCAGTTCGGATTTGGTCGGCGGGAGGTCGGCCAGCGTGCGCGTGGTGACGGTCTGGCGCATCGGGAAGCCTTTGACCTTCATGGCCTCGACGTCGAGCAGGCGGTCGATGTCGGGGTTGCCGGTGCGCATGCTGGTCAGGAACGAGCTGGCCGAGGAGGCGGCGAAGCGCGGCGTGGCCCAGGTGTCAATCTCGGTGCGCACGTGCTGCGAGAGGGGCATGGCCTTCATCGTCAGCGTGATGTCGTAGGTGAGGGTGAGGCGGGTGTGCTCGGTGGGGATGCCGGCGATGATGGGCCGGTCGTCCTTCGTCTCCAGGGTCGACTTGAAGTTCGAGATGCGGATGTTGCTCGAGCCCAACGCGGTGGCCACGCCGGCCGTATTGATCTCGGTGAACCACTCCTTGGCCGGATCGACGAAGAGCAGGCGGCGCGAGCCGTCCGTGGAGATGACGTAGGTGCCGGGCGGGTAGAGGCTGCCGGCCAGGAAGTCGATCCGTGAGCTCTCCCCGTCGATGATGGCCCGGGCCGAGAGGTCGCTGATCGGGTCGGCGTTGGCCGTGGTGGTGTTCTTCTGCGTGAACTCGTACTGAATGGCAGCAGACGAGGAGACGGCGACGAGCGCGAGCGCAACCGCAACCAGTAGTCTTTTCATCAATATCCCTCGAGGTTCGCGGGCGAGTATAGGGGACGAAATAATTTATGGCATATGCTCATAAAGTTATTGTGTGCCGCCGGGGCTCAGCAGCAACGCGGCCGGTCAGACCGCCACGATCCAGCAGGTGATCAAGAAGGTGCAGGAACAGCAGAAGAAGACGCACACGCTACAGGCCAGCTTCCGCCAGGAAGGAGCTCGCGCTCCTGGCCAAGCCCGAGGTCTCGACCGGAACATCTTCTACTCGCGTCCGAAACAACGTCGAGCGGGATGGTCAGCAGCGGCGCGGCCGACTGGCCGACTTCAACGGACGCGACCATGCCCCGCTTGAACGCGTTCGCGGCGTTGTCGACGCGGATCTCGACGTCGAAGCTGTGGGTCTTCGGATCGCTGGCCGGTGCCCGACGCGCGCCACGCGTCCGTGGCACGAATTCGGAGTTACAACTACGCAGGAATATGCGCACGGCCATGCAAGCCGTGGCGGCTGCAAACGCTGGTCACGTCCTACGGCCGCGACGATTGGACGCAGCGAGCCACCGACAAATTCGCGATTATTCGAGTTCCATGCGATGGCTTTTTTGTCTTCAACGACAGCGAATTCCCTCGCACTTGCCGCGCTCTGTCAGTCTTACCATAGCGTTATCTGCGCAGAAACAGCCCACATTGAGACTGATGAGTGCGGAGCACCTGAGTTCTTCTCGAACGGTACCAAGTTCTGCTAGGCAAAGAGCCAAATGGGAAAGTTACGCCGCAGTCGGTAGAAGAACTCGTACTAAAGCGAGCTGACATCCATTACCGAAGCCTACAGTCATTAGCATCACGCAAGTAACAGAAGTAGGCACCGTTTATAGCGAGCAAGAACTGAGCGAAGCCATATCGCGAAAAAGCATCGACTAAAGCTACATATGGACGGAGCGCGGTTCGGCAACGCGCTTGCGTCCCTGAGAGTTAATTCTACTTTGTCACATTCACATTGCGTTTTAAGTCGTTTAGAATGAGCGGCGAAGATGTTCCGCAGCCCACCACACGAACCGTAAGAGGAGTAGATTTCATGA
>DASVSV010000063.1:0-15598 GCA_036387915.1 Thermoanaerobaculia bacterium | reverse complement strand
AATCCTTCTTCTTAGTATCGCGCCGCACGAACCCTTTTCTCCTGATCGGCACCCCTCGGACATTTCTCTTGGGGCTGAGGGAGAAGCGGGGAAACGGCAGGAACAGCTATAGGCGGGCCGGTGCGACCGGCAGCGCTTGTTGCTGCGCTAACCGGCCAGTTCGGGACCAAACACGTTCGTGGCGAGAGCGTGGCGTAGCGGAGCAATCAGCGCTGCCGGTCGTACCGGCCCGCCGGAGGCCTCCCGGTCGTTCTCCCGGGCGGTGGGGAGTGCGCCCTAACGCGCGCCTGGGCGAGGGGAGATGAAGCGGCCGGCATGGGTAGCGCTTTCGATGACGGAGGCGTAGACGTAAGTGTCGCGCGCTCCCGTTTCCACGATCACGTTGAAGCCGGAGCCTTCCGTGATCAGGGGGAAGAGCGACTGAATTGACGCGTGCATCATCCCGCCGGCGCGGACGCGCACCTGCGACACCGCGATCGTGCGGCCGGGGAGGCGTTGCAGGGCGAGGACAAACTCCGCCTCGCGGTCGCTCAGATTCACCAGACCGATGTTCGTGCGGAAGTCCGTGCTGAAGGCGAGACCGTCGAGGACGCGCGACGGGTGAAAGGGCGAGCCGATGAAGACAGTGAGGGGTTGCGTGGGAGACGGTTCGCCGCCTTCGCGGACCGCGTAGACGCTGGCGCGCACCGAGATCGAGCGGCGGCCGCTTGTGGTGACGCGGAGCGGGGAGAGGACGTGGTTGAGGGAAAAGGCCTGGGCGATGTCGGGGAAACGGAGCGTCTGGCCGGGGGCCATCGTCACCGCGAACTCGGCCAGCTCCGGTGCAAGCGGCAGCTCGAGTGCGACGTCCGTGGCGCGGCCGGTGTCGTTGATCAGCTCCACGTCCGTCTTCCAGCGGACCATCGTCGCGCCGAAGACGCTGCCGACCACCGGCACCACCGCCGTCGACACCTCCTGCGCCGCCATCGAACCTGCAGCCAGAAGCAGCGTCATGAACAAACGAACCTTCATCCGCAGCCTACGACGTCCGTAATTATCTGTGAGTTACACAAAGTGCGGGCGGAGAACCCGGGTCCCGATCACGAGCATCTTCTGCAGAGGGGAGAGGCGCAACCGTTCGCGGATGGCGAGGAACGGGTCCTGGCGCAGTTTGGCGAGCACCGTCGCGTAGACCCCACCCATGAGCAGGGTGGGAAAACGCGCGTCGAAATCGAGCTCGTCGAGCAGCGGCTCGGCGTCGCGGAAATAGCTCTCCGCGCGGGCGATCTGGAACTCGATCAGCTTCCGCACGCGCTCGTTCTCCGTGTGGGCGAAGAGATCGCGCTCCTCGACGCCGAACTGGCGCAGCTCGACCGCGGGGAGATAGACGCGGTCGCGCGTCAGATCGTCGCCGATGTCGCGCGTGACGTTCGTCAGCTGCAGCGCGATGGCCAGATTGCGGCCGTATCCGAGGGCGGCGTCGGTGCGGTAGCCGAAGATTGCCAGTGAGATGTCGGAGATCGACGCCGCCACCAGCTCGCAGTACTGCAGCAGCTCGTCGAACGTCTCGTAGCGCGTCTTGACCATGTCCTGACGGCAGCCGTCGATCAGTGCGACGAACGCGCTCTTCGGGATCGCGAAATGCTGCAGCGCGTCGGCGAGAGCGATGGCGATCGTGTGCGTCGGCGTGCCGGAGTAGGCGGCGTCGAGCTCGCGCTGCCAGTCCGCCAGGCGCGCGATTTCGTTGCCTTCGCCCTCGTCCGCGATGTCGTCCGCCACGCGGCAGAACGCATACGCCGCGTACACCGCCTGCCGCTTTCGCTTCGGCAGGAACCGGAAGCCGACCGAGAAATTCGCGCCGTGCTTGTGGGCGATGGCGCGGCAGTGCGCGTACGCGGCGTCGATTGTCGACCCAGATGTTGTCATGTGAGCGGCCCCAGGGGCGGCACCTTGATCGCGGTGTCGCGCGAGCGGCACCAGTGGTCTTCCGGCTTGTGCAGGCAGCGGCCGCTGTGACGCCAGAAGCGGCGGATCACCGGCGACAGCATGGCCTTCCACCACGACGTCGCGTGCCAGCCGCTGAGATAACGGTTGAAGTCCTTCGCCCGCGCGGCCTGCTTCACGAAGATCGACAGCCCCGCGTTGCCGCCGGCCTCGTACAGAAAGCGATTGACGAGCGACGTCTGCTGCTTCGTGCCCAGGGCTTCCTGCCACAGCTCGTCGTAGTCGCGCTCATGGAGAATGCTCTGCGCCGCCAGCCAGCCGCTGGTCAGCGCGTAGCGGATGCCCAGTCCGAACAGGTAGTCCTGAAAGCCGGCGGCCTCGCCGACGAAGCGCGCGCCGTTCTTCGTGGCGCGCTGCTTCAGGTGGAAGTTCATGTACGAGTAGCCGGTGCGCCTCACCGGCGGAATCTCGAACGGATTCGCGCGCTGCGCCGCGTGCAGCGAGTGTTCAAAGTATTCGTCGATCTTCTTAAAGTCCGCGACGATGGCGCAGCCGAACGTGGCGATCCCTTCGAGGATGAAGAGATACGAATAGCCGCCCGGCGCGAGGTGATGGTTGAAGAAGACCTCCACGCGCTCCGGGTCGTCCGTGTGCCACGTCATCTCGCGCGCCAGTCCGTCCGGCGCCGCGGGACCGGTGGCGATCACGTCCGCGGTCTGCAATCGACTGTTGAAGATGACGTTGACGCCGAGGGCGCGGGCCTGGGCGAGGAGTCCGCGGTCGAGCGTTTGCTCTTCGGCGCCGCGGCGGAGGAAGTAGCCGAACGGTTCCGCGCTGCTGATGACGCGAGGGCGGTTGCGGTGGTCGTAGAAGGTGGCGCCGAGGGCGGGGCGGAGCCAGAAATTGCGCTCGATGCCGATGCGGTCGAGGAAGTCGGGCACCGGCTCGCGCTCGGACGAAGCCTCGATGATCTGCAGGTCGCCGATGAAACGCGTGCCCACGTCGGATTTGGCTTCGTGCACTTCCACGGCCCGTCCGGCGCGGGCGAGCGCGATTGCGGCGGCCAGTCCGGATGGTCCCGCACCTGCAATGCGGATGGGCTGAGTGGGCGGCATCGAAAGCAAGGTATCTTATCCCGGCGTGTCAGACGTCCCCGCCGAGCCTCCCATTCCCCCGACGCCCGCGTCGCAACCGTCAGGGGCGCGCAAGTTCGGGGGATATGCGGTGCTGGTCGCGGCCGGCATCATGCTCAGCCGCGTGGCCGGCCTCATTCGCACCGCCGCCATCGCCCACTACCTCGGCGCCTCCGCGGCAACCGACGCCTTCAACGTCGCTCTGAAGGTCCCGAACTTTCTGCAGAACCTCCTCGGCGAGGGCGTGCTCTCCGCCGCTTTCATCCCCGTCTACTCACGGCTCGTCTCGCACGGCGACCACCGCGCGGCCGATCGCGTGGCCGGCGTGTTCGTCTCGTTCCTGGCGCTGCTCGTCAGCGCGCTGGTGATCCTGGGCGTGATCTTCACGCCGCAGATCCTGGCCATCACCGTCGCCGGACTGGAGCCCGAGGTCATGGAGATGGCCATCCGCTTCACGCGGATCATCTTTCCCGGCGTCGGACTGCTCGTGTTGTACGCGTGGGCGCTGGGCATCCTGAACGCGCATCGCCAGTTCTTCATCGGCTACGTCGCGCCGGTGCTCTGGAGCGCGGCCATGATCGCCACGCTGGTGATCTTCGGCGCGCGGATGAGCGGCGCCGCGCTGGCGCATGCGCTGGCGTGGGGCACGCTGGTCGGCTGCGGACTGCAGTTCGCGATCGAGGTCCCGTTCGTGCTCCGCCACGCGAAGCATCTCTCCTTCGGACTCGATCGCACGCTGGAGCCGGTGCGGACCATCTTCCGCAACATCGGCCCGGTCGTCGGCGGACGGGGCGTCGTGCAGATCAGCGGCTACGTCGACACCTTCATCGCCGCGGCGCTGCCGATCGGCGCGCTGACGAATTTCTTCTTCGCCCAGACCATCTACATGCTGCCGATCTCCGTCTTCGGCATGTCCATCGCCAACGCCGAGCTGCCGCAGATGGCCGGCGAGAAGGGGACGGCGGAAGAAGTGAACCTCGCGGTGCGCAAGCGTCTCGACCGCGCGGTGCGCCAGGTCTCCTTTTTCGTCATCCCGACCGTGGTCGCATTCGTGCTCCTCGGACGCGTGCTCGTCGCGGCGCTCTATCAGCGCGGCAAGTTCGACGCGAACACGACCCTCATCGTCTGGTACGTGCTCGCCGGCGCCGCCATCGGCCTGCTCGCGGCGACGCTCGGCCGGCTCTACTCCTCGGCGTTCTACGCGCTGCACGACACGAAGACGCCGTTCCGCATCGCCATCGCCCGCGTGATCGGCGGCGCCGGCCTCGCGCTGCTCTTCGCCTTTCCGCTGCGCTGGATGTTCCCCGCCGTCATCCGGGCCCTCGGCCTCCCGATGCCCGACTTTCCCGGCGCGGAGAAGCTCCTCGGCGTAGTCGGCATCAGCGCGGCCTCCGGCTTCGCCGCGTGGATCGAGTTCGTCCTCCTGCGCCGCGGCATCCGCAACCGCGTCGGAAAAGGGGAGTCGAAGACGGCCTTCATGCTCAAGCTCTGGCTGGCCGCCCTCGCCGCCGGCATCGGCGCCGCCGCCGCGGATCACTTCCTTCTCCGCGATCTCGCCGCCCGCCTGCCGTTGCGATACATCGTCGAAGCGGTCCTCGCCTGCGGCGTCTTCGGCCTGATCTACTTCGCCGTCGCGTTCGTCCTCCGCATCGCCGAGGTACGCGCAACGCTGGGCCGGTTCGTGCCGGGACTGCGGTAGAGACGACGAGGGGCGTCCCGGTCCTTCTCGTTCCGTCGTATCGCGCCGCATCGAGTATCGTCTCGCGCCGTGTCCGAATCTTCACGCCGGTTCGGCGGATATGCGACGCTGGTGGCGGCCGGCGTCATGCTCAGCCGCGTCGCGGGCCTGATCCGGCAGAGCGTCTTCGCCCATTTTCTCGGCGCCTCGGGCGCGGCCGACGCGTTCAACGTCGCCACCCGCATCCCGAACATCCTGCAGAACCTCCTCGGCGAAGGGGTGCTCTCCGGCTCGTTCATCCCCGTTTATTCGCGCCTGCTGGCGAGAGGGGAGCAGAAAGAGGCCGACCGCGTGGCCGGCGTTTTCGTCTCGTTTCTCGCCGTCATCGTGCTCGTCCTGGTCATCCTCGGCATCGCGTTCGCGCCGGTGATCCTACGCATCACCGCGGGCGGACTGGAGCCGCCGATCATGGCTCTGGCCATCAAGCTGACGCGCATCGTTTTTCCCGGCGTCGGCCTGCTCGTCCTGTACGCGTGGGCGCTCGGGATCCTGAATGCTCATCGCCAGTTCTTCATCTCGTATGTCGCGCCCGTCGTCTGGAACGCGGCGATGATCGTCACGCTGCTGATCTTCGGCATGCGCATGAGCGGCGCGCCGCTCGCGACCGCGCTGGCGTGGGGGACCGTGGCCGGCAGCGCGCTGCAGTTCGGGGTCGAGCTGCCGTTCGTGCTGCACCACGCGAAGCATCTCAGACTCGGTTTCGACCGCAGCCTCGAGCCGGTGAAGACCATCTTCCGCAACATCGGCCCGGTCGTGGCGGGACGCGGCGTCGTGCAGATCAATGCCTCCATCGACCTGCTCATTGCGTCGCTGCTGCCCACCGGTGCCGTCTCGATCGTGACGTACGCGCAGTCCATCTTGTTCCTGCCACTGTCGGTGTTCGGGATGTCCGTCGTCGCGGCGGAACTGCCGCAGATGTCCAGCGAGACCGGCTCTGAGGAAGAGATCCAGGCCGCGCTGCGCGGGAGACTGGACCGAACGTTGCGTCAGGTAGCGTTCTTCGTCATCCCGACCCTGGTCGCGTATGTCTTCATCGGCCGCGCGATCGTCGCCGCGGTGTTCGAGCGCGGCGCGTTCACGCCGTCCACGAGCATGCTGGTCTGGTACACGCTCGCCGGCGCGTCCGTCGGCTTGCTCGCCGCGAGCCTCGGCCGTCTCTACTCCGCCGCGTTCTACGCGCTGCACGACACGGGGACGCCGTTCCGCATCGCCCTGACGCGCGTAATCGGCAGCGCCACGTTCTCGCTGCTCCTGGCGTTCCCGCTCCGCCCGATGTTCATCGCCGCCGTCTCCTCCCTCGGCCTGCCGCTGCCGGCCGACCGCCGCATGATCGGCGTCGTCGGCATCACCACCGCGTCCGGCATCGCCGGCTGGATCGAGTTCGCCCTCCTCCGCCACCGCATCCACCAGCGCATCGGCCGCGGCCCGTCCAAACGCACGTACATGCTCAAGCTCTGGCTCTCCGCCATCACCGCGGGCGTCGCCGCTCTGGCGGCTGATCTCGTTCTGCCGCGCCTTCACAACATCGCCGAGGCGGCGCTCGTGTGCGGCGTCTTCGGCCTCGTCTATCTTTGCGTGGCCGCGGCGCTGGGCGTGCAGGAGGTCAGGACGATCCTGCAGCGGTTCCGGATGTCATCGTGAGCGTCAGTGACGGCGTGTCGCGCCGCGCCTGAGGAAAGAAACAGGAGCATGACTGTCGCCCGCTACGCGGGCTCGAAGAATGATCGACCCATACCCCCGGCGAAAAGCCGGGGGCTATTTCCTGAAGCCCGCTACCGCGGGCAAGGTGTGCCGCCGTAGGGCGGCTACAGGTAATAGCCCCCGGCTTTTCGCCGGGGGGTGATTCGGGCCACCTAACCAGCCCGCGTAGCGGGCGACAGATAACGGAAGTTTCTTCGAAGCGTGAGTCGAGGGACCAGGGCGGGCGGGAGGCGCGCATCGTGAGCCCGAGGAGCAGCGCCGTGCCCCCGCGCACCCAGGGCCCTCGACTCACGCTCGGGATGACAGGATCGCGCCGCCCTGTCATCGTTCTTGCTACCATCCCGCCGCGTGACAGATTTGTCGGTCGGGCAACCCCTCGGCATGACCGGAGCGCGTGTGGCGGACGTGGACGTGAATCCGGCCGAGGCTTTGCTGGAAGTCAAGAACCTCCGCACTACCTTCTATACAGCCGACGGCTCCGTCGACGCGGTCGACAACGTCTCCTTCAACGTGAGGCGCGGTGAGGCGGTCGCGCTCGTCGGCGAGTCGGGCTGCGGCAAGAGCGTCACGGCCATGTCCATCATGCGGCTCGTGGCCGTGCCGGGGAAGATCACCGGCGGCGAGATCCGCTTCAAGGGGCGTGACCTGGCGTCGCTCTCCGAGAAAGAGATGCGCAACGTGCGCGGCAACGACATCGCCATGGTCTTTCAGGAGCCGATGACGTCGCTGAACCCGGTCTTCAAGATCGGCGCGCAGGTCGCGGAGGCCATCCGCATCCATCGAAAAGTCGGGAAGAAGGAAGCGTGGAAGCAGGCCGGCGACATGCTCGACCTCGTGTCGATCCCCGATCCGCACAAGCGCCTGCACGACTATCCGCACCAGCTCTCCGGCGGCATGCGCCAGCGCGTCATGATCGCCATCGCGCTGTCGTGCGATCCCGAACTGCTGATCGCCGACGAGCCGACCACCGCGCTCGACGTGACCATCCAGGCGCAGATCATGGAGCTCCTCACGTCGCTGCAGAAGAAGCTCGGCCTGGCCGTGCTCCTCATCACGCACGACCTCGGCGTGGTCGCGGAGTTCTGCGAGCGCGTCGTGGTGATGTACACCGGCCGCGTGGTCGAGGAGGCGCCGGTGCGCGATTTGTTCGCGAACCCCGCGCATCCGTACACGCGCGGCCTCCTGCGCTCGCTGCCGAGCGTCACCGCCGTCAACACGCCCGAGGCGCGGACGCGGCTGGCGACGATCGAGGGGATGGTGCCGCCGCTGACGAACCTGCCCCAGGGCTGCAAGTTCAATCCGCGCTGCCCCGACGTGATGGAGATCTGCCTCGGCAACGAGCCGGCGCTGATGCCCGTCGCCGCGGGACAGAGCGCGCGCTGCTATCTGCACGGCGACGACGCCGATCCGGAGAGGTTGGAGAAGCCGCTTGCCTGACAACCCATTCATTCCGGGCGACGACAAGGTCTCGCCCGCGATCACGGGCGGCCTGACGACGCCCGCCGATCAGACCGCGCGCCAGTTCGACCGCGACGCCAAGCCAACGCACGATTCGAACGAGGAGTCCGCGCCGCAGCGGACGCCGAAGCTTCCGCTGGGGATGGGGGAGCCGCTGCTGGTCGTGCGCGACCTCCGCAAATACTTTCCGGTGAAGCGCGGCGTGCTCGCGCGCGTCGTCGCGAACGTGAAGGCCGTCGACGGCATCAGCTTCGGCGTGGCCCGCGGCGAAACGCTCGGCCTGGTCGGCGAGTCGGGCTCGGGCAAGACCACCGTCGGACGCTGCATTCTCAGACTGATCGAACCGACCGACGGCACTGTCGAATTCGAGAACACCAACGTCCTCGGACTCAACGCCGGCGACATGCGCCGCATGCGCCGCGACATGCAGATCGTGTTTCAAGACCCGTACGCGTCGCTCAATCCGCGCATGAACGTCGCCACGATCGTGGCCGAGCCGCTGATCATCCATGGCGGCATGAGCGGCTCCGAGCGTGACGACCGCGTCGCGCAACTGCTGCTCAAAGTCGGACTCAGTCCCGATTACCGCAAACGCTATCCGCACGAGTTTTCGGGCGGGCAGCGGCAGCGCATCGGCGTGGCCCGCGCGCTGGCCACGAACCCGAAGTTCCTCGTGCTCGACGAGCCGGTCTCCGCGCTCGACGTCTCGGTGCAGGCGCAGGTCGTCAATCTGCTGCAGGACCTGCAGGAAGAGCTCGGGCTGACGTACCTCTTCATCGCCCACGATCTCTCCGTCGTCGAGCACATCTCGACGCGGGTCGCGGTCATGTACCTGGGCAAGGTGATGGAGCTCGCGCCGCGCAAAGAGCTCTACGCCGACCCGCTGCATCCGTACACGAAGGCGTTGCTCTCCGCGGTGCCGATCCCCGACCCGACGGTCAGGAAGACACGCATCCTCCTCGGCGGCGACATCCCGACGCCGCTCAATCCGCCGAGCGGCTGCGTCTTCCACACGCGCTGCCCGATCGCGCAGTTCCCAATCTGCAAGACCGAGGTGCCGCCGCTGGTCGAGCACAAACCGGGACAGTTCGCCGCATGCCACTTCGCCGGCGCGGAACTGCCCGAGGCGCAGGATCCGGAAGGGCTGAAGGCGCGCGCGGGTTAGTCGCCGAGGCTCAGTCAAGGGATCGTCGGGTGAGCTTGCGACGACCGCCCTGCACGCCGGAGGCGTGACGTAGATTAGCCGGTGGCAAGCGCCGCAGGCGGGCCGCCACCGGGGCAGGATCCGACCTCGACCACGACCCCGGCAGGGGTCGCGTCCTCGCAGTTACCACGTGATCGTAAAGGGTGAGGTGCGTCGATGGCATCGATCTCCCGGCACCCCTCCGGGGTGCAACTTTTTCGTTGGCAACCGACCGGTGGCGGCTCGCCTGCGGCGCTTGCCACCGGCTCATCTACGTCACGCCTCCGGCGTGTCACCCAGAATTCCGGCTCCGGAAGGGCTGACGGCGAGCGCGGGTTAGCACCGCGCAGTGCTCGGCCACCTCTTTCAATGCGATCCCGACATCCGCATCGCCGGGAGTGAGATCTATCTCGATCCGGCGGAGCCGCGGAAGCTCGGGATCATCTCGCACGGCCACTCCGATCACATCGGACGTCACGAACACTTTGTCGCCACCGCGCCGACCGCGGCCTTTCTCCGCGCGCGCAGCGGCGACGATCTGAAGGGAACGGAGCTCGCGTACCGGACGCCGCTTGTGATTCAGGGCGCAGTGAGCAGGGCGCAGGGCGCAGGAGATGTCGGCGGAGATTCGCTCCTGCGCCCCGCGCCCTGCTCACTGCCCCCTGACTCATGGACCGTCGAGCTGTTCCCGGCGGGCCACGTCCTCGGGTCGGCAATGATTCGCGTCTCGAATGCGACGCATGCGCTGGCGTACACGGGCGACTTTCGTCTGACTCCGTCGTTCACGGCGGAGCCGGCGGAGATCCCCGAGGCGGACGCGGTGATCATGGAGTCGACGTTCGGGGGCGATTCCGGGTGGATCTTTCCGTCGCGTGAGGAACTGCGCGAGCGGCTGATCGCGCTGGTGCGGACCATCATCGCCCGCGACAAGACGCCGGTGCTGCTGGCGTACTCGCTCGGCAAGGCGCAGGAGGTGACGGCGATGCTGCGCGATTCGGGCATCGCGCTGGTGCAGCATCCGGTGGTGGCGCGCATCTCTTCGATCTACGAGCGCAACGGAATCGATCTCGGGGCGTATGAGGTGTGGGGGAGACAGTCATCGCTCTTCGGACATCGCTTCACGACCGATCTTCGCGGCAAGGCCGTCATCGTGCCGCCGCACCTTGCTTCTGCAAAAAACGGCAGCGAGATTCGCCGCATCCCACGGCCCGAGACGATTGCGCTCACGGGCTGGGCGCTGCACGGAACGCGGGACGCCGATCACGGCCTGCCGCTCTCCGACCACGCCGACTTCGGCGAACTGGTCTCGTTCGCGGAGCGCTGCCGCGCCGGTGTGATCTACGTGACCCACGGCTCGCGCCGATTCGCCGAGGAACTGCGGCGCCGCGGCATCCGCGCCGAGTTCCTGCGCAGGAAAACGCAGATGCGGCTTTTCTGAGCGGACCGCCGTTCGGAGCGCAGCGCAACGCGGCGCTTCGGCCCGGCGTACCGAAAGAAGTCCGATAGAATCGCGCCGCCATCTGGAAACCAAGAGCTCATCCTTACGTACTAGAGGCGTGTCTGGGAGGATTTACATGACCGCTGTTCGACGGTTGATCACGATCACAACACTGGCGGCGCTGACGGCGACCGCCGCGCTGGCGCAGCAGACGCCGGCGCAGCAGCAAACGACCACCACCACGTCACGCAACACCTCCACGGTGACTGCCGAGACCGACCGCGACGTCAATGACCCGCGCGCGATCCGGCTGACGCTGACCGATGCCATCGGCACGGCCATGCAGCAGAACCTGGGCGTGCAGATTCAGGGCTTCGAATCGCGCATCTCGGAGCAGAACCTCCGCGGCCAGTACGGCATCTTCGACTTCTACACCGACGCCTTCATCCGCCACAATTTCGAGCGCAGTCCGACCACCAATCCGTTCCAGACGACCGGCGGACGTTCGACGTCGTTCGGCGGAGGCGTGACGCAGACGCTGCCCACCGGCGGGCAGTACCGGGTCGCGGCCAACACCTCGCGCAGCACGGTCTCCGGCGCCAACACGTTCGTCAATCCGCAGTACGGCAACAACCTCGACTTCGAGTTCTCGCAGCCGCTCATGCGCGACTTCGGCATCGACATCACCCGCCGCGGCATCACCATCGCGCGCAACAACCTCGGCATCACCGAGGAGCAGTTCCGCACGGCGCTGATGGACACGGCCAGTGCCGTCGAACAGGCTTACCTCGACCTGATCTACGCCCGCCGCGCGGTGGACGTGGTCAAGGAATCGCTCTTCCTGGCACGCGACCAGGCCCGCATCACGCAGATCCGCATCGACGTCGGCGCCTCCGCGCCGCTGGACATCCTGCAGCCGCGCGTCACCATCTCCACGACCGAGGAGCAACTCATCCGCGCCGTGGCCAGCGTGCGTAACGCGGAAGACCGCCTGCGCGCGCTGCTCAACATGCCGGTGACCGAATGGGATCGCCCGATCGTGCCGGCCGACACCGTCGAATACACGCCAATGACCATCGACTTCGCCACGGCGGTGGAGCGGGCCATCGCCAACCGTCCGGAGATCCGGCAGCAGAACCTCCTCATCGAGAATGCCCGCGTGCAGGCGCTCTACACGCGCAATCAGACGCTGCCGCTGGTCGATTTAGCCGTGAACTACGGTCTGAGCGCGCTGGCCGGCCGCCGGGCGCAGCTCAACGACGAAGGGGAAGTGATCGGCTCGACCTCGACGCCGTACTTCGACACCTTCGAGCAGATCGCCGGCCTCGACTTCCCGACCTGGAACGTCGGCTTCAACTTCGCGTACCCGCTGATGAACATCACCGCCCGTGCGAACGCGCGCGCCGCGGAGCTCGACGTCGAGCAGTCGCAGTCCGTTCAGCTCCAGACGCGGCAGAACATCGCCGTCGACGTGCGCACGACGGCCCGTTCAGTCGACGAGTTCGCGCAGAGCATCGCCGCGACCCGCGCGGCGCGCGAAGCGGCCGAGCGCAACGTCGAAGCGGAGCGGAAGCGCTACGAGAACGGCATGACCACCAACTTCCAGGTGCTGGAAGTGCAGCAGCAGCTCTCCGACGCGCGCGTCCGCGAGCTGCAGGCCACCATCGGCTACAACAAGGCCGTGGCCGCGTTCCACCGTGCCGTCGGCGACATCCTCGAAGTGCACAACATCCGCCTCGACGCTCCCGAGCGCGAGCCGGAGCCGGCCCTCGGCCGCTGGCTCGATCGCTACAATTGGCTCTTCTACGGAAATCGTGTAGAGGGAAACCGCGTCGACGACAACCGCGCCGGAGAGACTCGTCCCGAAGGAACGACGGAGCAGAATTGATGACCATCGAATCGGCCGGCACGCCACCGGCCCCGCCCGTGGCGGCCGTGCCGACGAAGAACTTTTTCGAACGTCTGGTGGGGGTGTTCTTTTCCCCCACCGAGACGTTCGACGACATCGCCCGCAAGCCTGACATCCTCTGGCCGCTGGTGCTGATTGTGGCCATCGGCTACATCACCACGTTCGTGACCATGCCGCGCCTCGACTTCGACGCCGCCTTCGCGAAGCAGGCGGAGATGATGAAGAAAAAGAATCCGAACATGTCCGACGCGGATATCGAGCGGATCGGCCGCTTCGGCCGCGCGACCATGACCGTGACGCGCTACATCGGACCGGCGGTGGCGGTCGCGTTTTACGCGATCATCGCATTGGTGTTGTGGGGCGCGGTCCGGCTCATGGGCGGACAAGGCGGGTACCTGCAGTCCTTCTCGGCGACTCTCTACGCATGGATGCCGATGGTCCTCTTCAGCATCATCATGACGATCATCATCGTCGCCCGCGGTTCGGTCGATCCGACGGAGATGGCAACGGTGGTGAAGTCGAACCCTGCCTTTCTCGTCGACATCAACGAGCAACCCGTGCTCGCCTCGCTGCTCGGGTCGTTCGACATCTTCACGATCTGGACGCTCGTCTTGCTCATCATCGGCTTCACGCCGCTCTCGAAGCTGTCTCGAGCGAAGGTCGCGGCGATCGTGCTGACGTTGTGGGCGGCGATGATCGTCGTGAAGCTCGGCTTCGCCGCCATCGGCGCGGCGCAGATGAAGGGTTGAGATGAGACGCTGGCTGCTGATCGGCGGCGCGGTGCTTCTCTTCGCGGCGATCATCGTCGCGAGCATCAGCAGCGGCGGCGCGGACGGGGAGGACGTCCAGGCCGAGCCGGCCGCGACGAGGACCATCGAGACGGTGGTGGACGCGCCGGGCCAGCTCGACCCGAAGGTCAAGGTCAACATCAGCGCGCACATCATCGGCAAGATCGAGAAGCTCTATTTCAACGAGGGCGACGTCGTGCGCCGCGGCCAGAAGCTGGTCGAGCTGGAGAAACCGAACTACATCGCCCAGCGCGAGCGCCTGCTCGCCGAAGTGGCGCGGGCCCGCGTGGAAGTGCAGCGCGCGAAGGTGGGCTTCTCCACCGCCCAGGGGCAGTACCAGCGCGCCCTGAGTCTCAATCAGCAGGGCATCCAGGCGCAGGAGCTGTTCGAGCAGTCGCGCCTCGCACTCGAGAACGCGCGCGCCGCCGCCGCGGCCGCGCACCAGGGCGTCTTCCAGGCCGAGGCCGCGCTGCGGCAGGCGACGGAAGATCTGACGCGGACCACCATCGTCTCGCCGCTCGACGGCAAGGTCGTGCAGCTCAACGCCCGCGAGGGCGAGGTCGTGATCAGCGGCACGATGAACAACGCCGGCTCGGTGATCGCCGTGATCGCCGACCTCTCGCAGATCCTCGTCGAGGCGGAAGTGGGGGAGACGGAGATCGTCAGCGTAAAGCTGGGACAGCTCGCGAAGATCAAAGTCGACGCCATTCCGGACAAGGTCTATCGCGGCCGGGTCGTGGAGATCGGCAGCTCGGCCGCGGTGCGGCAGGGCTCGGCCTCGAGCGTCCGCTACTTCAAGGTGAAGCTCTCGATCGACGATCCCGATGACCGTTTGCGGCCGGGCATGACCTCGCAGGTCTCGATCGTGACGAACAGCGCCGCGAACGCGATCGCGGTGCCGATCCAGTCAGTCGTCGAGCGCGTGCCGGGCACGAAGATCGATGACGGCGACGCGGATGACAAGACCGACAAGCCGAAGAAAAAGTACGTCTTCCTCGCCGCCGATGGCAAAGCGAAGCGCGTCGAGGTGCAGACCGGCATCAGCGACGCGACGCACGTGGCCGTGCTGTCGGGCCTGAAGAAAGGCGACCAGGTCATCGTCGGTCCGTTCCGCACTCTCAAGCGGCTCGAGGACGGCGCGGCGATTCAGGTAACGAAGGAAGAGAAGCAGACGTCGAAAGACGAGGACGAGGACGAGGACAAATGAGCGCACTGGCAGAGACGCAGCCGAACCACCTCATCGTCATGAACGAGCTGACGCGGGTCTACGACCTGGGGCCGCAGCAGATCTTCGCGCTCAACGGCGTGAACCTCACCATCGAGCAGGGGGAGTACGTCGCCATCATGGGTCCGTCGGGCTCGGGCAAGTCGACGCTGATGAACATCATCGGCTGCCTCGACACGCCGACCTCCGGCTCGTACGTGCTGGACGGCGTGCCGGTGGAGACGCTCAACGACGACGAGCTGGCCGCGATCCGCAACAAGAAGATCGGCTTCGTCTTTCAGACCTTCAACCTGCTGGCCCGCACCACCGCGCTGCAGAACGTCGAGCTCCCGCTCGTCTACGCCAAGATCCCCCGCGCCGAGCGCCGCCGCCTCGCCGAAGAGGCGCTGACCGCGGTCGGCCTCGGGGACCGCATGGGCCACCAGCCCAACGAGCTCTCCGGCGGCCAGCGCCAGCGCGTCGCCATCGCCCGCGCCCTCGTCAACAAGCCCTCCCTCCTCCTCGCCGACGAGCCCACCGGCAACCTCGACTCCCAGACCGGCCGCGAAATCCTCGACCTCTTCCACGAGCTCCACGCCCGCGGCAACTCGATCATCATGGTCACCCATGAAGACGACGTCGCGCGGGAAGCGCGGAGGATCATTCATATTCGGGACGGGAAGGTTTCGCTCCGCGATTAGCGGAAAGAGGAAAGAGGAAGGAGGAAAGAGGTGGCGAGTCGGAGTGTTCGGCGTTTTGAAGATCTGGTTGCGTGGCAGCGCGGGATGGATCTCGCGGTTGGGGTGTATGAACTCACGCGTGTCGGTCCATTGGAGCGCGACTTTGCGCTCCGCGATCAGGTGCGCCGTTCCGGGATCTCAGTACCGGCCAATATTGCCGAAGGTTACGAGCGCGGCAGTCGCGCCGAGTTCCATCGTTTTCTCATGATCGCCAAAGGATCCTGCGGCGAGACGCGCACTCACCTGCATCTCGCCAAGCGCCTCGGCTACCTCGACGCCGAGACCGCGAGGACCGCACTGGGCGAAGCCGAAGAGGTCAGCCGCATCATCAGCAAACTGCAGTCGAGTGTCGCGAAACAACGCGACGCCGCGAAGAAGTAGCG
>DASVSV010000062.1:0-10174 GCA_036387915.1 Thermoanaerobaculia bacterium | reverse complement strand
CCCCACGCCCTACGTTTCCACCCTCTCGGCGACAGGGGCCGGCGTCGAGGGTGCACCGGAGATCCCGCGTCGACGCGCGGGATCAATTTCAACTGAGCGGCCTGTCCGGCGTCACCAGCACGAGCTCCGGAAATTTGGCCGTGCGGCCGTCGCCGGACGAGCGGCCGCGCAGGTGACGCCAGATCCACGGCAGCAGGTGACGGCGTGCCCACGCCACCTCCGCGCGTACGAGATCGCCGAACGTCGACGCCGGACGCGCGGGCAACGGGTGGCTCCACGACGCGTCGGTCTCCGGCAGTCCGAGCGAATGCGCGAGGGCGTCGGCGATGCGGGCGTGGCCGACCGAGTTCGCGTGCAGACGATCGTCCGACCAGAGCCGCGGATCGGAGGCGACCGGATATGCCGCGAGGTCGCAGAGGATGGCGCCGCTGTTCGCGCATGCGAGGCGGATGGCCTCGTTGAGCTGCGCGACGCGGTCGCCGAGGATGCGGGCGAACGGCATCACCGGCGCGAGGTCGGGGAGCGTGAAGGTGAGCACCGTCGCGCCGGAGGTGATGAGCGCGCGCTGCATGAGCTCGAGATCGGCGCGGAAACCCGGCCCGTCGAAGCGGCGGCGCAGCGCGTCGTTCGTGCCGGCGACGCACGTCGCCAGGTCGGGACGCATCGCCAGCGCGCGGTCGAGCTGCTCCTCGCGGATCTGGCGCGTGGTCCGTCCGCGCACGGCCAGGTTCGCGTACCAGACGCTCCCCTGCTGCGCCGCCAGCCGCTCCGCGAGCCGGTTCGCCCAGCCGCGGTAGCCGCCGTGGCCGTCCGGATCGTCGAGCCCCTCGCTCGTGCTGTCGCCGATGGCGACGTATCGCTCGTAACGCTTCACGTGATGAGATCCGGGGCGCAGGGGGCAGGGGGCAGGGCGCAGATCGACCGGATGCCGATCTCTCCTGCGCCCCGCGCCCTGCCCGCTGCGCCCTCACTGCTTGTGTGCCGGCGCTCATGCTCGCATGATTCGCGGAATGCGCAGCGCACTGATCGCGTGCTTCATCCTTCTCGCCTCCGCGGCCGCCGCGCGCGACCTGCAGTGGCGCGAGCTGGCCGTGCGGGCCGAGCTGCGCGACGACGGCACGCTGCGCGTGTCCGAGCGCCACGTCATCGTCTTCACCGGCGACTGGATCGGCGGCGAGCGCACGTTCCGCGTCGAGCCGCATCAGCGGTTCACGCTGCACGGCATGCGGCGCGGCGACCGCGTGATGACCGCGGGCGACCTCACCGCCGTCGACGAGTACCGGCTCTTCGAAGGGCCGACGCTGCGCTGGCGCGCGCGCTTGCCGTCCGATCCGCCGTTCGACAAGCGCGAGCTGGTCTACGTCATCGACTACACCCTCGGCCACGTGCTCGCGCCGGACGTCTTCGGCCGCGGCTACACGCTCGAGCACGATTTCGCGTTTGCCGATCGTCCGGGCAACATCGAACACTTCTCGCTGGAGATCGCGCTCGGCAACGCCTGGAGCTCGTCCGAGGGGCGCGTGCTGCGACGGAATGCGACGAAGCTCGCGCCGGGGGAGAGTTTCGAGTTCTCCGCACCGCTGCAATTCCGCGGCAACGAGCGTCCCGCCACGATGGGCCGCGCCTTCGCCCTCGGCCAGACGCTCCGTCCGTGGCTCGTCCCGGCGGCGATGTTCTCCGCGCTGGCGATCTTCCTGCTGCGCGAGCGCACCATCACTCCGCGCGCGCGCAATATCGGCGGACTGCTCGTCCTTGCTGGCATCTTCGGCGGAATCGCCGCCGCCGCGATGCAGCCGCACGAGATCCTCGTCCTGTTTTTGATCTTGTTCGGCGGCCTCGGGTTGGGCGTCTTCGGCGTCAGCAACAAATCACGCCTGCGGCTCGTGCTGATCCCCATCATCGCCACGGTCCTCGCGCGTGCGGCCGAGCGCATGTTCCTCCCCCTCGGCGCAATGACGCACGAATTCTCGCTCTACGCCATCCTCTCCCTCACCGCCGCCTGGCTCGGCGTCTACCTGATCGTCCTCGCCTCGGCCAGGAGGGCCGCCGCATGACCGAATTCGTGGCCGTGACCTGTCCCTACTGCGGCGAGTCCGCCGACCTCGACGTGGACGATGCTGACAACGGGGGCTCCAGCCGCCAGTCCTACGTGCAGGATTGCCCCGTCTGCTGCCAGCCCTGGCAGGTCGAAGTGACGCGCGACCGCGACGGCGACTGGAGCGCGACGCTGCGGACCGGAGACGAATGATCCGCAGCGCCGCGCCAGCGTTTCAGGCGGCTCCTCAACGTTCCGCTATGCTGCCGGCCCGATGATCCCCTGGACCCTGCTCGGCACCGCGACCATTCCGGGTGATGGTGGCGAGATGCGGTTGTATCAGCGGGGGACGGAGTTCTCGATCCGCGTCGGCGGGTATGAGCTGATGAACAGCCGGGCGCATGGTTCCGAGGATGCGCTGGCGGAGTTGGTGTGCAAGGAGATCGGCGGGCGCGGGCGCGTGCTGATCGGCGGGCTCGGAATGGCCTTCACGCTCAACGCGATGCTGCAGTGCGTCACGGCGGGCAGCGAAGTGATCGTCGCCGAGCTCGTGCCCGAGGTCGTGGAGTGGCATCGCGGTCCGCTGCGCGTCATCTCCGGCACGGCGCTCGACGATCCGCGCGTGCGCGTCGAGACCGCCGACGTCGCGGCGGTGATCCGCGCCGGGCAGTACGACGCCATCGTCCTCGACGTCGACAACGGTCCGGCCGGACTGACGTCGAAGAACAACGACTGGCTGTACGGAACGGAAGGGTTGAAGGTGATCCAGGCCGCGCTGCACCCCGGCGGCGTGCTCGCCGTCTGGTCCTCCGGACCCGACGCCGCGTTCACGCGCCGTCTGCATCGCGTGGGCTTTCAGTCGGAAGAAGTGATCGTGCGCAGCAGCGGCGGCAAAGGGCCGCGGTACCTCATCTGGGTTGCGCGACGGCCGCCGGCAGCTCGATCGTGAACGTCGAGCCGGCGCCTGGAGCGCTCTCCAGCGTCAGCTCGCCGCCCATCGCCCGCGCGAGGTCGCGGCTGATGGCCAGGCCGAGGCCGACGCCCTGCTGTTCGCCCTCCGACAACTCCGTCTCGATCTGCACGAACGGCTCGAAGACGCGCTGCAGCTGATCGGTCGCGATGCCGACGCCCGTGTCGCGGACGCGGATCAGTACCCGCTCCCCCGCATGCTCGCACTCGACCGCGATCCTGCCGCCCGGCCGCGTGAACTTCATCGCGTTCGTGAGGAGGTTCAGCAGCACCTGCTGCAGGCGATCGGGATCGGCCCACACCATCACGTCTCCGCATCCGGTCGACGTGAGCTCGAGCCGCGTCTCTTCGAGCCGCAGGCGGATGAGCGACACGGCGCGCTCGACGGCGTCGGGCAGCGGCACCGGGCGCGCGTTCATTTCGACGCTCCCCTTCTCCAGCGTGGCGAAGCTGAGGATGTCGTTGATCATGCGCAGCACTTCGCGTCCCGCGCCGCTGATGCGCTCCACGCCGTCGAGCTGCTCCTCGGTGAGCGGCCCGTACACGCCGGCGGCGAGCAGCCTGGCGTGTCCGGTGATGGTCGTCAGCGGCGTGCGGAGGTCGTGCGACATCATGGACATGAACTTGGCCTTGGCCGCATTGGCCTGCTCCGCGAGCCGCCGCGCCTGCAGGAGCTGCTCCTCGAACTCCTCGCGCTGGATCATGCGCATGAACACGCAGTCGTTGACGAACGCGCCGTCGCGCTCGCCGCGGATGCCGTTCATCAGCATCGGGATGTCCTTGCCGTCGCGAGTGCGCAGCGTGACGTAAAGCTCGTCGACTGCGCCGTGCATCTTGAGCATCGGAAAGACGTGCGTCTGATAAAAAATGCGCGCGCCCGGCGGGAGGACTTTCTGGAAGTGCCAGCCGAGGAGCTCGACGCGCGTGTAGCCGGTCAGCGTGGCCAGGGTCGAATTGACCTCGAGGACGGTGCCGTCATCGGCCACCGAGACGAAGCCGCACGGCGCCTGGTCGAGGATCGGGTCAATCACGAGGAGGCAAGATACTCCCGGATGGCCTCGATCGTCTCGTCCGGGTGGCTCACGTGCGGACAGTGTCCGGTGGCCTTGAGCTGCCGCAACGTGCTCCGCGGCACGTTCCGAGCGACATACCGCCCCACCTCGGTCGGCGCAATCGCATCCTCGGAGCACTGCAGCACCAGCGACGGCACCGTCACGCCGGCCAGATCCTGCCGGTTGTCACCGAAGAACGTCGCCTCCGCGAAGCGGCGCGCGATCTTCGGGTCGGTCGAGCAGAAGCTCGCGTGCAGCTCCTGCGTCAGCTCGGGACGCTCGTCGTTCTTCATGATCACCGGCGCGAGAAAGCTGGCCCAGCCGATGAAATTCTTGTCCATCAGGTCGAGCAGCCCCTCCAGGTCCGCGCGCTCGAAGCCGCCCGCGTAGTCGGCGTCGTTCAGGTAGCGAGGCGACGGCCCGATCATCACCAGGCGCGCGAACAGGGACGGCTCGCGCTTCGCCGCCAGCACGCCGATCATCGAGCTGACCGAGTGGCCGACGAAGATCACGTCGCGCAGGTCGAGCGCCGCGCAGACGTCGAGCACGTCCTCCGCGTAACCGTCGAGCGTCGAGTAGCGCTCCGGGTCGTACGCCGAGAGGTCCGACTTGCCCGAGCCGACGTAGTCGAAGAGCACCAGCCGGTAGTCCTGCGCGAACGCGGGCAGCATGAAGCGCCACATGTTCTGGTCGCACCCGAAGCCGTGCGCGAAAAGCATCGGCTGCGTGCCGTGGCCGAGGACGTGGACGTTGTTGCGCTGGAGGACGGGGGAGGTCATGACCGGCGGCATTATAAAGAGCGGAGTACCCGCTCCCGCAACGTGTTGAAGCCGAGGGCCGCGAACAGCGTCGTAATGCGCTCCTCATCCGGACCGCGATACCGCAGCGCGTCCAGCGTCACCTCGATCGGCGACTCCGTCGAGACGGTGGCCAGGTGCTTCGAGAGTACGGCCAGCTCGGCGTCCTGCTCCAGCTTCGCCGCGAGCGTTTTGCGGATCGCCGGAAGGTGCTTGTAGATCCCTTCGATCGAGCCGTACTCCTGCAGGAGCTGCGCGGCGGTCTTCGGGCCGATGCCGCGCACGCCGGGGATGTTGTCGACGGCGTCGCCGCAGAGGCCGAGGTAGTCGGTCACCTGTTCCGGCTTCACGCCGAACTTTTCTTCCACCGCCGCCGCGTCGAAGCGGAGATCGCGGGCGGGATCGACGACGACGCAGCGGTCCGTGACGAGCTGGGTCATGTCCTTGTCGCTGGTCACGATCACGTACTCCGTGCCGCGTTTCTTCGTCTGCTGGATGATCGTGGCGATGAGGTCGTCCGCCTCGTGCGTCTCGTCGATGAACGTCGCGCAACCGAGGGCCTCCGTCACCGCCAGCGCGGGATCGACCTGCGCGTCGAGCTCCGGCGGCGACGCGTCGCGATGGGCCTTGTACGGCGGATAGACGTCGTTGCGGAAGCTCTGGTTGAAGTGCCGGTCGAAGGCCACGCCGAGGTGCGTCGGCTTGATGTCGGCGATGTACTTGGCGAGGAAGCTGGTGAAGCCGTGCACCGCGTTCGCCGGCTTTCCCTTCGTGTCGACGACCGACGACGGAACGGAGAAGAACGCGCGGAAGAGGTACGGGCTGGCGTCGATGAGGTGAACGGTCGGCGGCATGAAAATAGGGCGGGCTACAGCCCGCCCGACATTCCTTACTTCGCGCTCTTGTCCTTCTTCGGCTTCTTCGTTTCTTTCTTCCGGGCGTTGTTGCCTTTGGCCATGACTGACCTCCTGCGCCAGATCGTAACGCACTGGGACCGCGGCGGGCAGCTTACTTGTGAGTGAACCTCGCTCGCGCCGCCGCCGGCCACGATGCGCCACGGAGCGCTGGCGTCCTCGCCGGCTGTAGGCGCGGGCGTCCCGCCCGCGCCCTCCCCGCCGAGTTACGCCACTCGCGCTGGAGGATCAGGCGGCCGACTCGAGATTTTCACGAATGATGCGTGGATGACGCGCTGCTATTCGCAGCAGCGCGATGGCTGGACCATCCGGCCTTCGGCGACCCTGCTCCCAATTGCGAAGTGTGTGCACACTGATCCCCATCGCCTGTGCGAACTGCGCCTGCGTCAACCCGACGAACCGGCGAAGGGCTGAAATATCGTCACCGGACTCGAACTGGCCGAGCATGAGTCGTTTTCGCAGCCGCGCAGGAATGGCTTTGGCGAAATCTTTTGCAGTTAGCTCAGGGATTTCCGTCATCGTATTTCGTCCATGGACGTACGGTATAAAGCCTTCTCATCGTCCTCCGCCCAACGAGCACTGATGATGCGGATCGTGTCTTCATCGCGTTCCGTCCAGACGATGAGCACGAGACCGCGTCGAATCGGACCGATCGCGATGAATCGGTCCTCGGTGGCGGAGTTTTTCGCGTCAAAAATCTCCAGGTAGTCGCTGCCGGACTGGAACAGGACGCTGGCTTCTTCGAAGCTGACTCTATGTTTCCGCTGGTTCGCACGATTCTTCGCGTCATCCCACACTACCCGCACGGCCGAAGTGTGTACGACACCCGCTACTCAGTCAATGGCTTAGCTCACGCTTACTTGACGGGCCACGATGCTGCACCGAGCGCCGGCGTCCTCGCCGGCTGTAGGCGCGGGCGTCCCGCCCGCGCCCTCCCTCCCGGAGCGCAGGCGGGACGCCTGCGCTTACAGCCGCCGGGACGGCGGCGCTCCTTTAGGCGTTCCACTCCGCGATGCGGGCGGCGATCTTCTCCGCGGTGAAGCCGAACTCCTCGGCGATGCGTTCGTAGGGGGCGCTGGCGCCGAAGCGGTCGATGCCGATGACGAGGGCGTCGCGGCCGGCGTACTTGTACCAGCCGTCGCTGCGTCCCGCCTCGATGCACACCAGGCGGCTGCGGTCGCCGAGGACTTCGTTCTGATAGTCCACAGGTTGACGATCGAACAGCTCCAGCGACGGCGCGGAGACGACGCGCGTGTTGCCGCGCAACTGGGCCGTCTTCACCGCCAGCGGCACCTCGGAGCCCGTGGCCACGATGGTCACGTCTCCCTGCTCGAAGCCGTCCAGCACGTACGCGCCCTTCAGGATGCGCTGCGGGTCGAACCCGGCCTGACGCGGGATGATCTCCAGCTTCTGGCGCGTCAGCACGATGCACGTGGGCGAATCCGTCGCGCGCAGCGCGTGCGCCCAGGCCATCGCCACCTCCGGGCCGTCCGCGGGACGGAACACGGTCAGGTTGGGGATCAGGCGCAGCGACCAGAGCTGCTCGACGGGCTGGTGCGTCGGACCGTCCTCACCGAGGAAGACGGAGTCGTGGGTGTAGACGAAGATCGAGGGGATGCCCATCAGCGCGGCCAGCCGCACGGCCGGGCGCATGTAGTCGGAGAAGATCAGGAACGTCGCACCGTACGCGCGGAACGAGCCGTACAGCGTCATCCCGTTCAGGATCGCGCCCATGGCGTGCTCGCGGATGACGAAGTGCAGGTTGCGTCCGCGGAAGACGTCGATCGGCGGCGGTGCTTTCTCCAGCCCTTTCGGACGCTCGACGTCGCCGCCGTCCTTGATCAGCGTGTTGGTGGACGGCGCGAGGTCGGCCGAGCCGCCGACGACGAAGGGCGCCACGACGGCCATCTTCTGGATGACCTGTCCGGACAGCGCGCGCGTCGCCACCGGCTTGTCGGTCTTCGCACCCTCGAGCAGGGCGCTCTCGAATCCGTCGGGCAGCGACTGCGACCAGTGCCGGTCCCACTCCTCGGCCATCATCGGATGCCGCGCGCGCCACGCGGACATCTCCTTCTCCCAGCGCTTGCGCTCGCGGGCGAGCTTCTTCGTGCGGCGCGTGAACTCCTCGCGCACTTCGGCCGGAACGTGGAACGTCGGCTCTTCCGGCCAGCCGAGGGCGGCCTTGGTCGCTTTCACTTCGTCGGTGCCGAGCGGCTCGCCGTGCGCGCGGGCGGTGCCGTGATACTTCGGGCTGCCCCAGCCGATGACGGTCTTCGCGGCGATGAGCGTCGGGCGCGAGGTTTCCTTCTGCGCCTTGCGGACGGCTTTGCGGATCGCGGCGCGGTCGTGGCCGTCGATCGACAGGACATGCCACCCGAAGCCTTCGAACCGCTTCTTCACTTCCTCGGAGAACGAGAGGCGGGTCTCTCCTTCGATGGAGATGTTGTTGTCGTCGTAGAAGTAGATGAGGTTCCCGAGCCCGAGGTGTCCCGCGATCGACGCGGCCTCGGAGCTGATGCCTTCCATCAGATCGCCGTCCGAGCAGATCGAGTAGATGTAGTGGTCGACGGGGCGGAACGGCTCTTCGCCGATGCTGAAACGCGCGCCGAGCATCTTCGCCGCGAGGGCCATGCCCACGCCGTGCGCGAAGCCCTGGCCGAGGGGGCCGGTGGTCACTTCGATGCCGGTGGCGTGGCCGTATTCCGGATGGCCGGCGGTGCGCGAGCCCCACTGCCGGAACGACTTGAGCTCGTCCAGGGTCATGTCCGGATAGCCGGTGAGATGGAGGAGCGAGTAGATGAGCATCGAGGCGTGACCGGCGGAGAGGATGAAGCGGTCGCGGTTCTGCCATTTCGGCGCGAGCGGGTCGTGCCGGAGGAACTCGGTCCAGAGCACGAAGCCGATGTCGGCCATCCCCATCGGCGTGCCGGGATGTCCCGACTTCGCCTTTTCGACGCCGTCGACGGCGAGGAAACGGATGGTGTTGACGCACAGCTCCTCGAGCTTGTCCTTGGGGCCGACGAGGGGGCGGTTGCTCTCTTCTGCGACGGAAATCGCCGCGGCACCTTCGGCTGCGGTGCTGCCGGGTGTCGGGTCCTGCATGCGTGGTCCTCCCAGGTTCTGACGCGGCGAGCGCGAAGGAAGCGGATTATACTCGGCGCGGTCAGCACCCTTCGAAGACCTCAAAAACATGGTGGACGAGAGCGTCACGGTCAAAGGTTCCCCCGTACGCAGCCTCCAGAAGTTTCTGGACTCGGAGCTGACGCCGCAGCAGCGCGCCGCCCTTCTGGAGGGCCTGCCGCCGGACGTGGCGACGCGTTTCAGCACGCCGCTGCTGGCCACCGAATCGATCCCTGTGCACCTCATCAATCGCGTGACCGAGGAGGCCGCGCGCATCAAAGGGGAGCCGCTGGAATCGTTCGCGCGCCGGGCCGGACGCGAGGCCGCGGCGGACGCGGTCCGCGGCATCTACCGCTTCTTCGCCATGGCCCTCACCCCGGCCGCGCTGCTCGGCAAAGCCTCGCAGATGTGGAGCACGCTCTACAACCGCGGCGACATGAAGGTCGACGAGCAGACCGAGAACAGCGCGCGGATGCGCCTCATGAACTTTCCGTCCGAGATCGCCGGCTGCTCGCGGGTGACCGGGTGGATCGAGGGGCTGGCGGAGCTGACCGGCGTCAAGGACATCGAGATCGAACAGACGCAATGCTTCGCCAAAGGCGCGGCGTGCTGCGAGTGGCGCGTGAAGTGGAGCTGACGTGAACAAGATTTTTCCGATGGAATCCGACCATCCGCTGTTCCGCTATTTCACGGAGGCGGAGCGCGACCGCATCGAAAGCATCTCCGAGGTGAAGCGCATCGCCGAAGGAGCGTTCCTGATCCGCACCGGCGAGATCGACTCGACCCTCTTCGCGATCGAGGACGGCCACCTCGACATCATCGGCATCGACGACGGCATCCAGAAAGTCTTCGCCACCGTCGGCCCCGGCGACGTCCTCGGAGAAGTCTCCTTCATCGACGACTCGCCGCGAGCCGTCTCCGTACGCGCGGGCGAAGAGACCACGGTGCGCACGTGGGACAAGAGGACGCTCTCCGAGGCGTTGGCGTTCGAGCCGCAGCTGCTCGCCAAGTTCGCGGTAGCGATGAGCGAGCTGCTGGTGGAACGCCTCCGCGACGTCAGCCGCCGCGTGTAACGCGAAGCGTCAAGCGCGTTAGTGCGTCTCGCGACGAGTTGTCCCCTCTCCCCGCGAAGAGCGGGGAGAGGGCTAGGGTCAATGGCCTTAACTTAGCGCGAGCGAAAACCCCTCATCCGCCTTCGGCACCTTCTCCCCTCACGAGGGGAGAAGGGCAACAAATGGAGCGTCTGGCGAGAGCCATGTTTGTTGCCCCTCTCCCCGCGGTGAGCGG
>DASVSV010000061.1:0-3619 GCA_036387915.1 Thermoanaerobaculia bacterium | reverse complement strand
CGGTACTTCGACTCGCTGCACCTTGTCCGACTCGCCGCAAAGGCATAACCATCCGAACCGCCGTGTGCGGACCCGCATGCACGGTGGTGTGGGAGGGGGTGCGCCGCGAGGCGCCCTCCTATCCCGATCCCCCGGCTTCAGCCGGGGGTGGGTTACGTCTCACCTAACGAGCCCGCGTCAGCGGGCGACAGATACGGGAGTTTCTTAGAGGCTGCGCTCGGGATGAACTACGCCATCCCACGTCTGCGCCCGCGATAAATCGCAAAGACGAGAATCCCGACCACTGCGATTGCCGCCAATCCAACGCCCACCCACCACGACCACGGCGAGTAGTAGACGCGCACGTCCGATTGACCCGGCGGTACGGCGAAGCCGAGGAAGGCGCCGTTGACGCGGATCGGGTCGATGCGCTTGCCGTTGCGCACCACCTTCCATCCCGGCCACCACGGCACGCTGCTGGCGACGAGCGACCAGCGCGGCGCGTTGACGTTGATGCGATACGACGTCGGCGCGGCCTCGGCGATTTTCGCGACGGCCAGCGGCGCGCCGCCCGGCCGCGGGTTGAAGTAGTCGTCGTGCATCTGCTGCGACTCGAGCTTCAGGTCCTCGAGCAGCGCCGTCGACGCCCAGTCGCGATGGTCGCGCAGCTTGCGGTAGAAGTAATCGTCGCGGAACTCGATGACCACGTTGCGCACCGCGAAAAAGCGCGGCAGCACGTGCAGGTTCTCGAAGATCTTCCCGTCGATCCCCTCGTACACGAGCTTCCAGCGTCCGGGATCGGGCGTGCGGTAATACGGGTCCTGCAGCAGGTAGCGCACGTTGAGGAAGTCGAGCGACGAGGCCTCGTTGTCCTCGTACCAGGGGTGATAGTTCTCCGGCCCCGTCTTGAGCCCCGCGGTCAGCCCGAGGAAGCCCATGTAGCGGTCGTAGGACATGGGGTCGTGCGCGCGCGCTTCCTCCATCCCGAAGATGGCGTTGATGTTCGGATAGACCACCGCGCCGATGCCGATCACGCGGAACGAGCTCGGCGGGTTCTTCTCTTTCAACGCTTCGTAGGCCGCGATGTACGGCGTGCGCGGATACATCATCTCGTCGGGAAACACCGGGTTCCAGCCGCGCGTCACCGACCAGAGCTCGACGATCACCGCCACGAACATCACCAGCAACGCGGGCTTCCGGATGCGCGGCAACGCGGCGAAGAGCGCAGCCGCGATCAGCACCGCCACGCTGCGCATCGAAGTCGCCAGCGCGGTGGCGCGCTTGGCCGCGTCGGGAAATTCGTAGAGCACGAACAGCGCGACGAGCAGCGCGAATACGGCCCCGGCGCCGGCGAGCAGCGGCGTGCGCTCACCGCGCAGCGTGATGTCGATCGCCGCCGCGGCCTGCACCCCCATCAGGAAGACCCAGAGCAATCGAAAGCGCGCGTGCGCGACGATTGGCAGCACCGCGTGAATGGCGTCGCCGATCAGCGGCCAGCCGTTGATCACGCCGAACACGATCACGGTGACGATGACGAAGAAGAACTCCGTCGAGCGCCACGCGCGGCGGCGGATGACGCTCACCAGCAGTGCCACCCACGACGCGATGCCGAGCACTCCGGCGAAGCCGCCGACCGGCTCCGTGACCGCCGGTCCCCACGGCTCCTCGAACGGCGCCCGTCCGAAAAAGTGCGCCTGGAACAGCACGATCATGCAATTGAGATCGGTGTACGGAAGCGACAGCCGGTCGAGCGGCATCATCTTCAGTTCCTGATAGCGCTGCGATTTCGGCAGCGCCTCGAGGAACGGCACCAGGAACGGCGCGGAGAGCATCGCCGCGACGGTCATCGCTCCGCCGAGGGTCAGGAAGACGCGGGCGCTGGTGCGCTTCTCGACGAAGACCAGCCACGCCAGATAGAGCAGCGACAGGAAGAAGATGTGCGACGCCGTTTCGGGATGGCCGCCGAACACGATCGCGGTCCAGAGGAACGCGGCGGCGACGAATAGCCCGAACGTGCGCCTCTCCACGATCCGGTCGATCAACCACAGCACCGCCGGGAGAAAGCACGCCGTGGTGATGTGCGGAAAGTGCAGCCAGGTGTGCAGGAAGCCGGCGAAGCCGAAGATCGTCGCGCCGACCGTGCTGGCGATCTCCGAGTAGCCGCGCGACCGGCAGAACAGAAAGGCAAACGTCAGCGCGATCAGGATCTTCATCGCCGCCTCGGCGGCCATGAAGCGGTTCGCCGGCACCGGCAGCGCGAGCAATCGAATCGGCGATAAAGCCTGACTCTGCCCGTTCGCAAGCAACGGATAGCCGCTGCCGTTGAGGTGATTCCAGAGCGGGACTTTTCCCGCCTTCCAGCTCTCGCGCACCTGGTGTCCCCACGCGGTGTGCTGCAGCGGGATGTCGTTCAGCTCCCCGTTGATCGCGGTCTTCGTCTTCGCCGTAAAGTGCCACGGCGGCATCGTGTTCAGGAAGTCGTCCTGCGTGTGCACGTACCGCTGCGTCAGCGGCTGAAAGAAGAAGAGCAGGACGAGGGCGAAGAAGAAGAGGGCGATGCGTTTGCGGATGTCGATGCCGCCACGCCGCGCGAGGAAGATCGCGAGCGCGTACAACGCACCGATGTAAATCCAGGTCCAGTTCATGGCTCAGTTCATAGCCGTTTGCGCACTCCGAATGCCACGAGTGCGGCCAGTGTCACCAGCGCCACGATCGCGCCGGCGCGGAACGACCACGGGTCATACCACACGCGCACGTCCAGCTCACCCGGCGGAACCGCAAATCCGAGGAAGGCGCCGTTGACGCGGATCGGCTCGACGCGGGCGCCGTTGCGCAGCACTTTCCATCCCGGCCACCACGGCACGCTGCTGACCACGAGCGACCAGCGCGGCGCGCGCACGTGCATGCGGTAGTCGGTCGGCGAGGCGTCGGTGATCGCGACCGTGGCCTGCGGCGAGTCCGCGGGACGCGGCTTGAAAAAGTCGTCGTGCATCTGCGGCACTTCGACCTTCAGGAAGTCGAGGAGCGCGGTGTCGCGCCACGGGATCTCCTTCAGCTTGGCCGCGTACTCCGCGTCTTTGAACACGATCACGACGTTCGGCACGGCGAAGAAGCGCGGCAGCACTTCGTCGTTCTCGAAAAGACGGCCGTCGCTGCCGTCGTAGATCTGCCGGAAGCCGCCCGGCAGTTGTCCGCCGGCCGAAGTGAGGACGTAGCGCACGCCGAGGTAGTCGAGGAGCGGATGCTCCCAGTCCGGCCATTTCGCAAAGTATTCGGTGGGGTCGTAGCCGACCACGTGCGCCAGCAGGCCGACGTAGCGGCCGTTGGTCATCGGGTCGTGCGCGCGGACGTCCTCGTAGCCATAGACGGCGGAGACGTTCGGAAAGAACGTCGCGGCGTTGCCGACCACGCGGAACGGCGCGTTCTTCGGGACCGATTTCGCCGCGTCGTCGAGCGCGTGCAGCATCGGCGTCTTCGGGTACATCCATTCGCTGGAGACGACCGGGTTCCAGTCGCGCCCCGCGCGCCAGAGCTCGAAGGTGATGACGGACAACAGTGCGAGGACGGCCCATGACGTAGGGCGTGGCTTCAGCCCGCCCCCCCCGGGGGCGGGCGGGCAGACGTTCAACATTCTCTTCGG